>JAURMH010000120.1 GCA_030830805.1 Bacteroidota bacterium | reverse complement strand
TGGTTCGGGTGCAGACGAAAATAAACGCAAACCAATGCAATGGACTGCTGGCACAAATGCTGGGTTTAGCACTCACCTTCCATGGCAAACACTAGGCACAAATTATACAACTAATAATGTTCAAACTTTAAGTGTAAACAAAAATTCTATTTGGAGTTATTATCAAAAATTAATTCAAGCAAGAAACGAAAACGAAGCCTTAAGAAAAGGCTATGTTTTATTATTAGCTAATCAAAAAAATACTAATATTGCCTTTGCAAGAATTTATAATCAAACAGCCATTTTAAGTGTAAGTAATTTTTCGAATGCTAATACCTCCGACAGTTTATCTTTAGGCATTTCGACTTTAAGCGCAGGCAATTACCAAGCAAGTAATTTATTAACTGGCGAAAATTTAGGAATACTTACCATCAATAATGTAGGTGGTTTTGATAATTGGGCAATTCAAGCAAACACGCTCAAAGCCAGTAGCAATGTGCTAATTAAGCTTACAAATACAAATACGGGCATTGTTTCAGACAAGCTAAAGAAACTTACCATGAGCCCCAATCCAGCGCAAACGCAAATACAATTCGACTTAAAACTTGACGATGGCGATGTTGATTTAGTCATATATGATAGCAATGGCATGCAAATACAAGCACAAAAAATTAACCATACAAATCATAGTATCAATATTGAAAAACTAGCAACTGGCGTTTATTTCGTAAAAATTTCGAATAAAAAATTTACGCAGATAGAAAGATTGCTTAAGCAATAACTAAATTTGTTGAAAATGTACACTATCGTTTTTGCTTGTAATTTTTACAGGGCACTGTAATTTTAATGCAAAATTGAAATCTAAATGTCCAGCTGGAAAATTAAAATAAATCGGGAAATTATATTTTTCACAAACAGCTAAAACAATTTCTTCAACTGTACTTCCAAATGGAATTTCATGGTCTTTCATAGCCGTCATTCCCCCTATTAATAAGCCTTTCAGGCCTTTTAATTTTCCAGCTCGATCCAAACTAATCATCATTCTATCGATATGATATAAATACTCGTCGAGGTCTTCTAGAAATAAAATTTTACCATTGGTATCAATATCACTAGCGCTTGCTTGCAATGCATAAATTAAGGATAAATTTCCGCCAACTAAATTTCCTTCTGCATCGCCAGCTTTATTAAACTTAGTAATTGGAAAAGAAATTTCATTGCTTTCACCCATTAATACGCGGCGCATTGAATGCAAAGTTTCGTGATCTGATTCAGTAGGGAAAAGTGATGGCATAGAACAATGAATACTTGCTACGCCCAGGCTTGTTAAATGCGAATGTAAAACGGTTACATCCGAAAACCCGCAAATCCATTTTGGTTTTTTTAAAAAATGATCCCAGTTGATGTCGTCGATAATTTGCATGGTTCCATAACCACCTCGAGCACATAAAATGGCAGCTATATTGTCATCGTCTAAAAATTCCTGAAAATTAGCTAATCTTTGTTCGGCGGTACCCGCAAATTGATGATGGGCCAGACCAATGCTGCTCCCTAAAACTACCTTTAGCCCCCAACTTTCTAATAAATTGATGGTAAATTGCAGTGCAGCTGCATTTATTTTACGCGCGGTACTTAAAATACCTATTGTATCGCCTTTTTTAAGGTTTCTTGGAATGTGCATTGCGTTTAAAGCATTATCTTTGCCAAATTATATATTAATAACGAAGTTTTGGAAGATCAATTTAAAAGAACCACCGTTACCGCTGCTTTACCATATGCAAATGGTCCGGTTCATATAGGCCATTTGGCAGGTTGCTATTTGCCTGCAGATATATACGTGCGTTATCTTCGTTCTAAGGGTAAAGATGTGAAATTTATTTGTGGTTCCGATGAACACGGTGCCGCAATTTCTATTAGAGCAAAAAAAGAAGGCATTACCTCACAACAAGTCATCGATAAGTACCATAAAATGATGGGCGATGCGTTTAAAGATTTTGGTATTTCTTTCGATATTTACGCTAGAACTTCTTCTCCAACACACCATGCAACTGCTTCCGAATTTTTCACAAATCTGTACCAGAAAAATATTTTTACTGAAGAAGTTACGGAACAATATTTCGATGAACAAGCCAATCAATTTTTAGCAGACAGATATATTGTAGGTACTTGTCCAAATTGCAATAACGAAAATGCATATGGTGATCAATGCGAAAATTGCGGCAGCACTTTAAATGCAACCGATTTAATCAACCCGCATTCTACACTTTCTGGCGCAGTACCAATTTTAAAAACAACTAAAAATTGGTTCTTGCCTTTAGACAAAATGCAAGGCGACATCGATAATTATATCAACTCTCATAAAGACTGGAAAGCCAATGTATTTGGGCAGTGTAAGTCTTGGTTAAACCAAGGCTTGCAACCACGCGCCATGACACGCGATTTAGATTGGGGTGTAAAAGTGCCATTGAAAGAGGCCGAAGGAAAAGTTTTGTATGTATGGTTTGATGCGCCAATCGGTTATATTTCTGCTACTAAAGAATTAACTCCCGACTGGGAAAAATATTGGATAAGCAAAGACACTAAATTGGTACATTTTATCGGAAAAGATAATATTGTTTTTCATTGCATTATTTTCCCTGCTATTTTAATGGCACATGGAGATTATATTTTACCAGAAAACGTACCGGCTAACGAATTTTTAAATTTAGAAGGTGACAAAATTTCTACTTCTAGAAATTGGGCAGTTTGGTTGCACGAATACTTACAAGATTTTGCTGGCAAGCAAGATATATTAAGATATGTGCTTTGTGCAAATGCGCCCGAAACTAAAGACAACGATTTTACCTGGAAAGATTTTCAAGCTAGAAACAACAACGAGCTAGTTGCTATTTTCGGCAACTTTATAAACCGCGTAATGGTACTGAGTCATAAATATTTTGATGGCAAAGCCGGAGAAATTAAAGACTGCACACCTTACGATTTAGCAGTACTTGCAGAAATGCAAGCGTATCCAGAAAAAATTGCCAAATCAATTGAGCAATATCGATTCAGAGAAGCGCTAGTAGAATTAATGAATTTAGCTCGTTTAGGTAATAAGTATTTAGCCGATACCGAACCTTGGAAAATTAGTAAAGAGGAACCACAAAGAGTGGAAACAATTTTAGCCATCAGTTTACAAATTGCCGCTAATTTAGCCATACTCTCAGAACCCTTTTTACCATTCACTTCTAAAAGTTTATTCGAACAATTAAATTTAGCAAGTTCCAATTGGAATACTGCAGGTGCGTCAAACTTAATACCTGCAGGGCATCAGTTAGGTGCCGCTACTTTATTATTCGCAAAAATAGAAGATGAAAAAATGGATGCACAACTTGAAAAATTGAAAGCGTCTAAAAAAGAAAACGAACAAGCAAACCATCAAATGGAAGCACAAAAACCACTGATTACTTTCGATGATTTTAGTAAAAATGATATGCGTGTAGGCACCATTATAGCGGCTGAACGCGTTCCTAAAACAAAAAATTTATTGAAAATGACCATCGATACCGGTATCGATCAAAGAACTGTAGTATCTGGCATTGCAGCCTATTACGAACCCGAAAATATCATTGGCCAACAAGTAACTATTTTAGTAAATCTAGCGCCTAGAGATATCAAAGGAATTACTTCAGAAGGCATGATATTAATGGCAGAAAATGCAGATGGAAGTTTAGCATTTATAGCACCCACAAAAGCAATTAGCAATGGCGGCAACGTCAAATAAATCTTATTTTTTTAAATACATAACATGAGCATTTCGTTTGAACAAAAAAGTAAAATAATTATTACTTGCCCCAAATTTATTGCTCCATATTTGAGTAAAGAGGTAACAGATTTAGGCTATACCATAACAGATCAATGGTCTACTGGTGTTGCCATTGAAGGAACAATTAATGATTGCATCAAACTAAACTTTTATATTCGGACGGGAAACCAAGTATTGTGGTTAATCAAAGATTTTGAAGCGGTGAATGCCGATTTAATGTATAAAGAAGCTTTAAACATTGAATGGGAAAACATCATCAAAAAAGATGGCTATTTATGTATTACTTCTAATGTGGAAAACGATACCATCGATAATAATTTATTTGCCAATGTTAAATTGAAAGATGCAATCGTTGATCGCATGAAAGAAAAATTTGGTATCAGACCAGACAGTGGACCGGAAAGGAATAAATTAGTGATTCATTTATTTTGGCGAGAAAACCAAGTGTCGGTTTTTATTGATACTTCGGGCGAAACATTATCTAAACATAATTATAGAAAATTACCAGGTTCGGCGCCAATGCAAGAAAGCTTAGCTGCTGCAACCATTATGGCAAGTGGATGGGATGGTAAAACAGACTTTGTTAATCCGATGTGCGGTAGCGGTACATTAGCCATTGAAGCAGCTTTAATGGCATTGAATAAATATCCTGGCTTGCTAAGAGCCTATTATAGCTTTATGCACATCGAAGGATACAACGACGAATACTATCAATCCATTAGAACAGAAGGCAGGGCCATTGCATTAAAAAGTACGCCTGCAAAAATAATTGCAACAGACATTAATCCAAATGCAATCAATGCCACGCGCATGAATGCACAAACAGCAGGAGTCGATCACATCATTGATTTTGAAGTGTGTGATTTTAGAGATACCAAAGTACCAACAGATAACCCAGGTGTAGTGATGATTAATCCTGAGTATGGCGAAAGACTTGGAGAATATGAAGAGTTAGAAATTATTTATAAAGCCATTGGCGATTTCTTAAAAACTGCTTGTCAAGGATATAAAGGATTTATTTTTACAGCCAGCCCTAATCTTGCTAAAAAAGTAGGTTTGAAGGCTTCGCAAAAAACAGAATTTTTTAACAGTAAATTAGAATGCAGGTTACTTGCTTACGAATTATATGGTGGCAGTAAACGCGAACCTAAAATAGTATCTTAATTAAAAGCTAACAATATGCTAAGAAAAACAAACCTATCTATGGCGATCCTATTCGCTAGTATTTTATGCTGCAATGCAAGTTTTGCGCAGAAAAACAAAAGCGCTTTACCTGCTACTGCTGCTACAACAGAGGCACCTAAAAAAGAGCTAAAGAAAACCATCAAAGAAATCATAAAGCCTACTAAACTTACTGATGGTTTATTTGCCATGTATCAAGATACAGCTTTAGGCACTGTTTACATGAAAATTAAAAAAGAGCAATTAAACAAAGAATATATTTATTTTAATTATGCCGAAAATGGTGTAGTAGCAGCCGGTGCTTTTAAAGGATCTTTTAGAGACAACGAAGTATTTTCGATTCGAAAATATTTTGATAGAATTGAGTTTGTAAAAGAAAACACTAATTATTATTTTGATCCAGCCAATCCAATTTCAAAATCTGCCGATGCGAATATCAACAAACCAATTCTAGCTTCTTTAAAAATTGTTGCTGAAGAAGGTGAAAATTATTTACTAAAAGCAGACGAATTATTTTTAGTCGAAAATTTATCACAAATAAAACCTTCAGCTAACCCCAACGCTAAGCCAGGTGCTAGTTTCACCTTGGGTACGCTCAGTAAAGAAAAAACAAAATTTGTTAGTATTCGTAATTACCCAAAAAATACAGATGTAATTGTAGAGTATGTTTACGACAATCCTGCGCCTGTAAATGGTGGTGGCCCAGATGTTACAGATGCAAGATCGGTAACTGTTAAAATCCAACATTCTATTATTGAAATGCCTAAAAATAATTTCAAACCACGATACGACGATCCGCGCATTGGTTATTTTATGCAACAAATAGAAGACATGACTACGCAAAAGGCAACGCCTTATAAAGATGTGATTAACAGATGGAATTTAGAAAAGAAAGATCCATCGGCTGCCATATCAGAACCTATTGAGCCCATTACTTGGTGGATAGAAAATACCACACCAGAAGAATTTAGACCAACCATTAAAGAAGCGATTTTAACTTGGAACCAAGCATTTGAAAAAGCTGGATTTAAAAATGCGATTCGCTGCGAAGTGCAACCAGACACCGCTTCGTGGGATGCAGGCGATATTAGATATAATGTTTTACGTTGGACATCTTCTCCATTCCCGCCATTTGGTGGCTATGGTCCAAGTTTTGTCAATCCTAAAACTGGCCAAATAATTGGTGCAGATATTATGCTAGAGTATGTTTTTTTTACCAACCGATTAAAACAAGAAAAATTATTCGACGCAACATCGCAAACTTTTCAAGCAAATGAATTTAACCAAAACAACTTTTGCGATATCGGAAATTATTTTAGCCAAGCAACGCAGTTTGGCAACGCTGCTTTAATGGCTTATAGCGCAACGGATGTTGAAAAAAGTGATTATATAAAACAGTCTTTATACTATTTAGTTTTACACGAAGTAGGACATACTTTCGGTTTAAATCATAACATGAAAGCAAGTCAATTGCATAGCCCAGCAAATATTAATAATAGTACGTTAACTAAACAGATTGGACTAACAGGTTCCGTGATGGATTATCCTGCTGCAAATATTGCATTAGATAGAACCAAGCAGGGGCAGTACTTTACAACCAAACCAGGCCCTTACGATTTATGGGCAATTGAATTTGGTTATAGCACATCGGCTGCAAATGAAAAAGAAGAAGCCGACAGATTATTAAAAATTGCAGCGCGCTCAAGCGATCCACAATTGACTTTTGGAAACGATGCCGATGACATGCGCGCTGCTGGAAAGGGAATTGATCCAAGAGTAATGATCAACGATTTAACGAGCGATGCAATTACTTATTCGATTGACCGCATGAAGCTTTCGAATAATTTAATGAAAAAATTAAAATCTAAATACATTAAAGAAGGACAATCATATCAAGAAATGCGCAATGCTTATTTAGTTGCTGCAGGCGAATACAACACGGCGGCAGGTGTTATTTCAAGATACATTGGTGGCGTTTATATTGATAGAAGTTTTCCGGAACAAAAAAGCGCTGTAAAGCCTATAACGGCTGTAAGTTATGCAGATCAAAAAAGAGCAATGAAAGCTTTATCCGACTATGTTTTTGCGCCTAAAGCCTTTGATTTACCAGCAGATTTATATCAATACTTACAATACCAAAGAAGAGGTTTTAGCGGTGGAAACGAAGACCCAAAAATTCACGAGCGCGTTTTAAATATTCAAAAAGGAATCTTCGCACATATTTTGAGTGCTAATGTTTTAAAACGAATTTCGGATGCTGGTTTATACGGTAATCAATACGGTGTTTCGGAAATGATGAACGATTTAACCATTGCCATTTTTAATGCCGACGCCCAAACAGCAGTAAATGGGTTCAGACAAAACTTGCAATTGGCTTATGTAAATAATTTAATTGAAATTGTAAATGGTGCTAATTTTGATTATCGCGCGCAATCAAATGCTTTAGCAAATTTGAGAAAAATAAAAACGATTGCAGGAGCTGCTGCAGCGCTAGCCGATCCAGATTCAAAGGCTCACAGAGCCAACGTTATTTATACAATTAATAAGGGCTTAGAGAAATAATTTTAAACTCAACATAAAAAAGGGCTCGTATAATTACGAGCCCTTTTTTATGTTAAAATTAATCCTAATCCTGGACTATTTGCAAGTTGAATTTTACCATCAATTAAAATAGGTGCTTCGAAAGGATTGTTTTTTACCATCCATGGGCTGTCTAGGTCGCAATAATCTACTTGAGGCGCAAGCGCAGCAGCAGCATAAATACCACAAGAAGTTTCGCTCATACAACCCATCATTATTTTTAAATTTAAACCACGCGCCTTGGCAATCATTTTTTGTGCTTCAGCAATGCCAGTTGATTTCATCAATTTTATATTGATGCCATGAAATGCATTCGCAATATTTTCAATATCGTATAAGCGCCTGCATGATTCGTCTGCAAACAATGGTAAAGGAGATTTTTCTTTCAACCATTCCATATCTTCAAGCTGGTTAATTTCTAGGGGCTGTTCGATTATATGTACATTTTGAGCAGCCAACCATTCAATCATTTCCAATGCATGTTCTTTACTGCCCCAGCCTCTGTTTGCATCAACATAAATGGGCTTATCGCTGATAGCCCTAATAGTATTGATAATGGTTTGATCTTGATCAGATCCTAATTTTACTTTGATAAAATGGAAGGGTGCTGCATCTTTCATTTTGATAGCAATAATCTCGGGATGATCGATGCCTATGGTAAAAGAAGTGAAGGGCATTTTCGCAGGATCAGAACCAAGCAATTCGTAACACGGAACACCTTTTATTTTAGCAATTAAATCGTGTAAGGCAATATCTATAGCAGCTTTTGCAGCATGGTGTCCTGGCTCAATATTATCAATATACTCAATGATGGACAAATATTGGTTTGGTTCAAAATTTCGCAAACTTACTTTAGAAAAAAAGTGATTTGCGCTTTCTTGTGTTTCCCCCAAATAGGGTGGCATTGAAGCCTCGCCATATCCTATTAATCCTTCGTACTGCAAGCGAACCAATGCAATTGGGGTATTGGTGCGCGAAAAGTTTGAAATACTAAAAGGAAAATTTAATTCTAGCGAGAATGGTTCTGTGTAAAATTCGATCATAGCTTTTCTATAAAATCAATACAATTCAAATCATTTATTACTTTTGTAAATATAGATTATGCAACAGACTTTATACAATCCATTTATCAATTTTGAGTTTAGGGCAAACACTTGCTTTTTGACCGGCGAAAAACTCGATGAGGCAAGCGCTCCAATATATATATTTCCTGAATGGTTAATGGATGCTTTTGAGTTAAAAGAGCAACCTTTTAAACTATTAGACGAAACCTATACTACCTACGGAAAACTAAGCTTACCCTGTAGCCAAAAAGCTAAAGAAAAAATTGAATTGCTTCAAAACGAGATTGCTGTTGCTTTTGAAAATCCAACAGGGCTTGCAAAAATTTCGGAATGGACCTTATTTTTTTGGTCTGGTTTAATTTCTTACGGTTTAATTTATAAAGAGGTAAAACATGGTCTTATCAACCAGCAAAGAGGAGAAGATTTTGATTTATCCCCAGCACTAGTCGAAAAGTTTAAAAACCTTTTATTTTTTTTACAAGGCATTATTTTTGAAATCGACGCCGAAGAGGCTAAGCCATTTTCCTTATTTATTTTAAATATTGAAAACGACGAAAGCCTTGCTCCATTTGAACATCGAAACGAAATTAACACCATGACATTTTTATTACGAATTAAAAGCAAGGCTATTTTAATTTGCTTACAAGACAATGGTGCGAATAAAATTTATCATCAAAACTTAGTCGAAAAAATAAATAATCAGCCTATTACCGCAAAACAATTACAAGAGTTTTGCGCAAAAGTATTTTATTCAAATTATTTATTTAATCAAATTATGCAATATGATTTTGTGGTACACCAAGATAAAATTTATGCGAGTGCTTTAAATGGTTTCTTTGCAAAAGCGCCATTCGACGAATGGGTAAATAAAACTTATGCGCAAGTACTCGAAGCATTTTGGAAACCCTGGAATTACACTTTAATGGACATTCTAAAAGACCCAAATAAGCCGATTTCGGCCTTTGAAAGCGAAAATTAGCTTGATTCTTCCAATTTTCTTTTAAAAAATGACAAAAGAATACATGCTTTTCTCATTTTTATTAACTTGCAAAATATTAATTCATCTATAAAAATAAATTATGAAAAGAAAACTTTTACTATTATTAAGCTTAGTGGCAGCTGGTTTTTCAGCATCTGCACAACAAGCATTTCATGTACAAAATTCAGGCTTTACTACGGCTTCTAGAGGCATCAACGACTTTGACGTTATTGATTCAAATATTGTATGGGCTGTTGCTTACGATGGTTCAGGCGGAAACGCAACTATTCGCGATTTTACCGTAACTACCGATGGTGGTTATTCTTGGTTAGCAGGTGCGGTAAGAGGAACAACTGCTACAGCGTTAAACAATTACGGCTTGGCAAATATTTCTGCAATTGATGCAAATACAGCATATGCTGCTATCTATCCAGCAACTGCTGCAATTGGCTTACAAGGTGTTTACAAAACGATAAATGCTGGTGCAAATTGGACAAAAATTTCTGCAGGTACATTTACCAACGCAAGTTCTTTTATCAACTTAGTACATTTTTTTGATGCACAAAATGGTCTTGCAGCTGGCGACCCAGCAAATGGTTATTTCGAAATTTATACCACTTCCAATGGTGGCGTTAATTGGACTCGAGTTCCTAACGCAAATATTCCCTACACACCATTAACAAATGAATATGGAACGGTTGGATATTTTGCTGCTCACGATAGCACATTTGTATATCCAACAAATTATGGTCGTATTTTCTTGAGTAGAGATATGGGCCAAACTTGGGCTTTAGGCACTACGCCATTAGATAGCACAGACGGAACTGCAATTCCAAGCATTTCTTTTCAAGATAAAGATTTTGCTGTTGCAGTAATGGCAAACACAACTGCAGCGGTTAATACACTTATCATTTCTGAAGATGGCGGTTTAACTTGGGAATATGCTGGCATCGATACGGTTGCTGGTGTATATGATTTCAATGCAATTGAAAATGTGAGTGGTACAGATACTTGGTTTGCTACTTCTGCTAATGCAACTTCGGGCGGATTAGGTGCTGCTTATACAGAAGATGCAGCAATGACTTGGATTAGTATCGATAAAGACCAACATACTTGTATACGTTTTAACGATATCAATAATGGATGGGCTGGCGGATTCAACACCTCTGCAAGTGCAGGCGGTGTAGCTAAGTGGGGTTCTGTTAGAACTGCAGCAGGCTTATCTAATAACAAAGTAGAAGGCTTTGAAGTTTATCCTAACCCTTCAACTGGCAAGTTTTATGTTAAAGCAAATGTAAAAGGAGCCTCTTCAATTAAGGTAATGGATTTAACAGGTAGAGTAATTTATCACGAAAATTATCCTACTAAAGCTTTGTTATTTACTTCGGTAGATTTAAGCAATCAAGCTACCGGAATTTATTTTGTAGAAGTTCGCGAAGGCAATAACGTTGCTATTCAAAAAGTAAGCGTTCAGTAATTAAAATAATGCTAAGAAAAGGCGGGCTTGTCCCGCCTTTTCTGTTTTATGCCTTTAAAATAATTATATTCGCTTATGCAAGTATATCATGTGATTGGGTTGATGTCTGGCACTTCTTTAGATGGTGTAGATTTAGCCTATTGTAAATTTGTTATTAAGAATAAAGTATGGGAATATGAAATTATTCATTCAGCATGTTACACATATCATGAAGATTGGAAAGTTAAATTAGCCAATGCAGAAAACTCATCGGCTTTAGACATTCATTTATTAGACCTAGCCTTAGGAAAACATTTTGCCGAAAACATTAGCGAGTTTATTAAAAAACACAAAATAAAGGTGCTCGATTTTATCGCTTCGCATGGCCATACTATATTTCATCAGCCTGCAAACGGGTTAACACTTCAAATTGGCTCAGGCGCGGTAGTTGCTGCAGAAACTGGCATTACCACCATTTGCGATTTCAGAAAAATGGATGTTGCGATGGGTGGACAAGGCGCGCCATTAGTACCAATTGGCGATAGAGATTTATTCTCATCATATAATTACTGTTTAAACATTGGGGGAATTGCCAATGTTTCATTTGAATTAAATGGCCAAAGATTAGCTTACGATATATGTCCTGCAAATATGATATTGAATCATTATTTGTTAGATAAAAATCTTTTATTTGACGACAAGGGATTGTTAGCAAGATCGGGAACTGTAAATGCCGAGCTATTAGCCGAATTAAATAAATTAGATTATTACCATCAAGCATTTCCAAAATCTTTAGGAAAAGAATGGGTGCTGCAAAATATTTATCCAACGGTAGATAAATATAACTTAAGTGAAAGTCATGTTTTAGCAACATTGGTAGAACACATTGCCATTCAAATTGCAGCAAATTGCTATAAGAGCGAAGCACCCGCTTCGATGCTAATCACTGGCGGCGGGGCTTATCATGCCTACTTAATTGAAAGAATAAATGCACATACTAGCATGCGGTTAATCATACCAAGTCGGGATTTAATAGAATTCAAAGAAGCTTTAGTATTCGCATTTTTAGGCGTGTTGAGATTTAGAAACGAAAATAATTGCTTAGCGGCTGTAACCGGCGCAAAAAAAAATAATTGTGGCGGGCAAATATTTTTCGTAAAAACGAATTCAAATGAATAGCAAAAAATATACGCCTAAATTTTTTCTTTTAATAGCGCTGTTATGTTCTTTAGCAGCAGTAGTCAGTATATATTTTTATCAACCACAGCAGCTACTCTCCCGAAGTGCAAATAAAATTCAAACAATAATTAAACATGATTTAAAAACAGCGAAGAAACTTTTATCGGATACTGTTATTCAAAATGAGCTCCTAGAACAAAGCTTTAAAGCCAATAAAATTAGATGGGAAGGCCTTAGCCGATTAGTAAAAGCTAATAATGCTATTGCAATTGTTTATTATAAAAATCGATTAAAATACTGGACATCTAATGCGCTTAGGTTTACCGAAAATGAGTTAAACGCATTACCGGCTTTTTCCTTTAAAAAGTATAAAAACGCCTATTACATTATATTTAAAGAGGTAAAATTAGCCAATACAATGCTTATTGTATTGCCAGTTAAATCCTCATTTGCATATGAAAACGAATACCTGCAAAATAAATTCGATGCGCATTTAAAGGTCCCCGAATATATATTACTTAATCAAGCAAATGCAACCGACGGCATAGATATACTAGACCTTAATGGGGAAAAATTGTTTCATGTGTCAATAGATCTTGATAAACTAGCATCGCAACATTTTTACATAAGGGCTTGCTTAGAAATGCTCGCTATTATTTTTACGCTCATTGCGCTAGTAGTATATTTATTGCTTTTAGCCAAAAGAAAATCTAATGTTATTGCACTATTAACACTTGTTGCTTGTTTGATAACTATTAGAACCGCTACATTTCAATTCAAACTTCCAACCGAATTTTTCAGACTCCCTATATTTAACCCAAATTTATTTGCTAGTAATTTTATTTTTCCATCTCTAGGAGACTTAGCTTTTAATCTTGTTTTAATTTTCGTGTTTATTTGGTTTGTTTCTAAAACTTTTGTACAAC
>JAURMH010000119.1 GCA_030830805.1 Bacteroidota bacterium | reverse complement strand
ATTGTAAGAGGAATTAAATTAACTAAAGGATCATTAATTGTAACTAGAGGTGGAAAATTAATTGCGGATGGTACAGTTGATAAGCCAATTATTTTTACTTCAGATGAACCAGCGGGTACTCGTACTTATGGCGATTGGGGTGGTATAATTATATTAGGTAATGCACCTATTAATCCAGTTGGTGGACAAGCAACTATCGAAGGCGGTGTAAATAACGCTGCTGGTGATGGTCAATACGGTGGTCCAAACGCAACAGATAACTCAGGAATCATTAGATACGTGCGTATCGAATATAGTGGTATTCCTTTTTCAGCAAACAATGAAATCAATGGTTTAACCTTGGGTGGTGTTGGTAGCGGAACAGTTATAGATTACGTAATGGTAAGTTATAATGGTGATGATTCATTCGAATGGTTTGGTGGTACAGTAGATTGTAAACACTTAATTGCATACAAAGGGGTAGATGATGATTTCGATACCGATTTCGGATATGCAGGTAAAGTACAATTTGGTTTAGCTATTCGTGATGCGAATGTTTTCGATCAAGCAGGAGATTCAAATAGTTTTGAGTCGGATAACGATGCGGTTGGTTCTGGTGCTTCACCAAAAACAAAATCTCTTTTCTCAAATATTACTTCTATCGGACCAAAAGTAACTTCTACAACTTCTGTAAATTCAAAAAATAACAACGCATTAAGATTAAGAAGAAATACATCTTGTTCGGTTTACAATTCAGTATTCATGGGATGGCCCAATGGTGTTTTCATAGAAGGTGACTCAGCGGCTAAAAATGCAAACAACGATTTATTACAAATAGCTAATACCATTGTTTCAGGAAGTACAGTAGCGTTAAAAAAATCTACAGTAAACACAGTGTTTGATGTTACAGCTTGGTTTAATGGTGCTAACAAAAAAGATTCAGTTATTGCGGAAAATACTGGTGTGATGTTAACAGATCCATTTGCTGCAACTCCAAACTGTTTACCTATGACAGGTTCACCAGTATTGAACAGAGCAAGTTTCACAAATTCAAGATTAACTAATTCATTCTTTAGTCCTACTACCTATGTAGGGGCATTTGGTTCAGACAACTGGACTGCAACATGGGCTAATTTCGATCCACAAAATGCAAATTACAGTGAGTTACCAATGACTGCTAGTTTCACTACAGTAGTAGATTCATATAAAGCAACGTTTACAAATAAATCTTTAAATGCTTATACCTTTGATTGGAACTTTGGTGATAATACAGCTAACTCAACGGACGAAAATCCAGTACATACCTATGCTACTAATGGAACTTATAAAGTTATCTTAACTGCTTCAAACGGTATCAGTACTAAAAAAGATTCAGCAAATATTGTGATAAGTGTAGTAGGTGTAGATAATACTAAATTGATGAATCAATTAGTATTGTATCCTAATCCTGTAAAAAACAATGCAACGGTTGCATTTAATTTAATGCAATCAGCTAAGTTGTCTATTAAAGTATTAGATATAAATGGCAGAACAATTGCAACGATTGCAGATAATGCAAACTTTAGTGCAGGTGTTCAAAATTTAACAATAGATGCTAGCACTTTAGAAGCGGGTGTTTATATGGTGCGTTTATTTAACAACGAGACTGCATCTACCATTAGATTTGTAGTTGTAAGATAGTTTCATCAAAACAGTTTAATGTAAGGGTCTGCCGGAGAAATCTGGCAGGCCTTTTTTGTTATTTAGACAATTGGTCTTTCATTTCTTTAGGCATCAATAAGATGTCTAATAAAAGAAATCCATCTAAACAATCATTGAATTTTGGATCAATATTAAAGCCTAATATTTTCGCATTCATTTGAATGTATTGCCTAATTAAAACCGGCACTTTGGCGTGGTTTTGTTCAATGTCGGAGATTATGGTATCCAATGATTTAATGCTACTTTTCTTTTCGATTAAAATCTGAGTAGTTTCGTTTTGTGTATTAAATTTAAATTGCTTTTTAGCTTTTATTAAATTTGTAAAGGTCTCGTCGCTACATTCTTTTTTTAAGTAGCTCACAATTATTCGCTTTGATAATTTTGAATAATTATTACTGATACTCACTGGTCCAAATAAATAGCGATATGTAGGATTTTGAATCACAAATTTTAAAATCCCTTTCCATAATAGAAATAATGGTAATGCTTTTTGTTGATAATCTTTTGTAATAAAAGACCTCCCAAGCTCTAGACCACTCGCCATGATTGGCCCAAACTCTTTTTTGATTTTAAATAAATTTCTAATGTAAAAGCCACCAATTCCATGGTGTTCCATAATTTGATCGCCTAATCCTACGCGGTAGCTCCCAACAATTTTTAGAGCCTCTTGGTCCCAAATAAATAAGTGTTTATAATAAATATCGTATTTATCTAGATCTGTTGATTTATTCGTTCCTTCTCCAACATCTCTAAATGTAATTTCTCTAAGTCTACCAATTTCTTGTATGATATTAGGTATCTCTTGAAAATTGGCAATATAAACTTGATAATTCTTTTCAGTTAAAATAAGATTGTTTATAGATAGTTTGGAAATATCGCTTTGAATTAGTTTTGCATTTATAGGAGCAATAATTGCTGCTGGTTTTTTCTTAATTTTAAAAATATTTTTATGAAGAATGTTTTTTACTTCAATCCCAGATGCAAGCGCATAGGTTCTGGCTCTTAAATATAAAAGCATTTTACTATTCGAATCAAAAGATTCTAGGTCATTATATTTAATACACTTGCCAATCCTTACTTTAATTACATGACCCTTTTTATTTAACAACTCCTTAGGTAATTGTGCGGTTCTTAATTTCTGATTAATCAAACCCAATAGATTAAATAGTAAACCATTGTTTCCATCAAAATAAATAGGTAAAACTGGCACTTTTGTTTTTGTAATTATTTTACCAATAACCGGATTCCAATCTTTATCTGTTATTTTTCTTTTTTGACTTTGATAAGAAGATACTTCTCCTGCCGGAAAAATACCTATGGGATTCCCATTTTGAAGGTATTTGATGGTGTTTTTAATGCCAGATACACTACTTGTATTCTTATAGTCTTCGAACGGATTAACGGCAATTATTTGATCTTGAATAGCTGGAATTTGTTTAAGAATAAAATTGGCCATTAATTTTATTTCTGGTCTAATTTCTCCTAATATTTTAAGCATGATTAATCCTTCGATGCCTCCGAATGGATGATTTGCGATAGCAATAAATGCCGATTCTAAGGGAATGTTTTTTACATCTTGCTCATTAATATCAATTTTAATATTTAAATAATTAAGTACTGCATCTACAAATGCTAAGCCTTTTTCATCTTGATATTTATCATATAATTTATTGATCTGATCAATTTTCATGATTTTCATCAAGATGCTTGCAATGCCGTTCATCGGTAGATTGCCTATTCTTATTGCATCTTCGAATGATTCTCTCTTAATTATATCCATTTTTTGTGCTTCTGTTAGCTAAGGAAAAGGTACCTTTTGAATATTAAATTAATATATTTATAAAGTTAATTTATTCTTATGTGGGAGAGATTTTGGAGAGAGTATTTGGGTTACCCTAAAAAGGAGCGTCGCGGAATTTATGTACTATTAACAATTCTGATGTTAGTTGCTTTTTATAACATAATCGATAAGCAATTATGGAGTACCGATTTGGTTTTGCCTACAATCACAGTAAGCCCATTTGACGATGCATACAAAGGTACGACTGCTATAGCAGGCGAAAAAAATAAAAAATATTTCGTTAAGAGATTAAGTGAAGAGCCTATTTGCATTGACACTGCTAGTATTACGGCCTTAGCTGCTATTGGCTTTTCAAAATACCAAGCAACCATTATATTTAATTACATTCAAAAAGGAGCTGCAATTTATACTGTCAAAGATTTAGCAAAAATTTATAGTATTGATCAAAAAACAATAGACCTAACAGCGTCAAAAATTATTTTTTCTGATTCAAGTAATCGCAAATCTCATTCAAAATCCAAACCATTATTTGTTAAAAAAATAACTAAAAAAGTAGAATTAAATTCTTGCGATAGTGCATCTTTAGATTCGGTATTTTATATGAGTAGCCATTTGGCTGGAAGAATGATTAATTATAGAAATAGGATAGGCGGTTTTTTTGAATTAGCACAAATACAATTAATATATGGCATCGATTCTACTGTTTATGCTAAAATTGCGAATAATCTTAGCCTCGATACCACAAATATTAAAAGAATAGATTTTAATAGCGTAAGTCTTGAACGGCTTGCGTTGCATCCTTATATTGGCTATAAATTAGCCAAGGTAATGGTTAATTATAGGATGCAACATGGTGCTTTTAAAAGCAAGTCAGATTTAAAAAAAATTATACTCATCAATGAAGAAATATTTCGTAAAATTGAGCGATATATTCTTATTCAATGATAGAAAATAAAATCAAATCCGTTATTCAAAGTATTCCTGATTTTCCTAAAGTAGGTATTGATTATAAAGATATCATGCCTATTCTGGAAGATGTAAATTTATGCTCCGAGATCACAAACGCATTTTGCGATCAATTAAAAAAATTAAATCCAGAGGCAATTGTTGGAATAGAAAGTAGGGGCTTTTTATTTGGTATGTTAATTGCAAATAAATTGGGTATACCATTTATTCCTATTCGAAAAAAAGGAAAACTACCGGGTAAAACTTTTACAGTTTCTTATGATTTAGAATATGGCTCTGCTGCAATAGAAGTGCAGGCATCGGCTAGTATAGCAAACAAAAGAGTGGTCATTCATGACGACTTGCTTGCTACCGGAGGAACCGTAGATGCCGTTGGTAAACTGATGCATCTAATGAATGCAGAAGTGATTGCATTCGCTTTTTTAATCAATCTAAATCTGATCGATTATCAAGAGAAATTAAAACCCTATTCGAATAATTTTATTACTTTAGTGAACTATTAATTCCTACCTAGAATTAAAATAAATACCTATGATAAACAATGAAAATGTAACAAACGGTTTTAACATGAACCAATCGGAAAGTGTTAAAATGGTTGCAGATATGGCAAGAGATTTTGCCGAAAAACACATTCGTCCACATGTTATGGAATGGGATGAAGCCCAAATTTTTCCGGTTGAAACGCTTAAAAAAATGGGGGAACTTGGTTTGTTAGGCATGTTGGTACCAGAAGAATTCGGTGGTGCTGGTTTAGGCTATTACGAATATTCGGCGGCCATTCAAGAAATTGCCAAGGTCTGCGGGTCGGTTGGTTTATCTATGGCGGCGCATAATTCATTATGTACTGGGCATATCATGTATTTTGGTAACCAAGCGCAAAAAGAAAAATGGCTTAGCAAACTAGCTACTGCCGAATGGATTGGCGCATGGGGCTTAACAGAAGCGAACACGGGCTCTGACGCGCTAAGAATGACCACCACGGCAGTGCTCGATGGAGATCATTATATTATCAATGGTGCAAAAAATTGGATCACACATGGCAAATCTGGCGATGTAGCGGTTGTAATGGTTCGTACCGGCGAAAAAGGCGATTCCAAAGGGATAAGTGCCATAGTAGTAGAAAAAGGTACACCAGGCTTTACTGCTGGTAAAAAAGAAAATAAATTAGGCATGCGTGCTTCGGAAACCACCGAAATGATTTTTGACAATTGCCGTGTACCTAAAGAAAACCTGTTGGGTAAAGAGGGTGAGGGATTTAAACAAGCTATGCAAATTTTAGATGGTGGTCGTATTTCTATTGCTGCTTTATCATTGGGTATTGCAAAAGGCGCCTTTATTGCGGCAACCAATTATGCCAAAGAAAGACATCAATTTGGTCAGGCGATTGCTAATTTTCAAGGAATCAGTTTTAAACTAGCCGATATGGCTACGCGCATCGAAGCAGCAGAATTGCTAATTTTACAAGCTGCCGATTTAAAAAATAGGGGTATCAAACTAACTAAAGAGTCGGCCATGGCTAAGTATTACGCTTCTGAAGTTGCCGTTGCAGTAGCCAATGACGCTGTTCAAATTTTTGGTGGTTATGGTTATACCAAAGATTTTCCAGTCGAAAAATACTACCGTGATGCTAAATTATGTACGATTGGAGAGGGAACTTCTGAAATCCAAAAGCTCGTTATTTCTAGAGAGATCTTAAAATAAGCAAATATTTGATTCTTTTTTGAATATTAATGATTTAATCATACATTTGCCGTCCATCCTTTGATGGGGAAAAGAGGTAAATACTATGATCATTATCAACATTAAAGAGAACGAATCTATCGATAAAGCGTTAAAACGCTTCAAGAAGAAATTTGAAAAAACTGGCGTTCTTCGCGAGTTGCGTAGTCGTCAAGCATTCGAGAAACCTTCTATTACAAGAAGAACAACTGTTAAGCGCGCTATCTACAAACTAGGATTAAATTCGGAAGAGTAATTCCTTGTTTTTAACATATTAAAGTTGTATCTTGATTTTATTCAGGGTACAACTTTTTTTTTGATGCTAACCGATCCATTTTTCCAGTACCTCCAATTCGAAAAACGAATTTCAGCACATACGCTAACTGCGTATAAAAGTGATCTTTTGCAATTTCAAAACTATTTACAATCCGAATACAGTCTAACTAACGATTTTAATGTTTCGCATACGCTTATTCGATCTTGGATTGTTTCGCTTATGGAACAAGGTTTAAATCCTCGAAGTGTAAATCGAAAAATCACCACATTAAAAACTTTTTATAAATTTTTAATGCGCGAAGGTTTGCTGGATAAAAATCCAATGCTTAAAATCCAATCGCCCAAAACCGCAAAAAGATTGCCTGTTTTTGTAGAAGAAGAAAACATCAATCATTTTTTTGACGATCAGGAACCGAGTTCCGATTTCGAATCTACAAGAGATCAGTTAATTTTATTGTTATTATATGCTACGGGAATTCGACTCGCAGAACTAGTAGGGTTAAGGCTTTCAGACTTTGATATCCCTTCAAAAACAATTAAAGTATTAGGTAAAAGAAATAAGCAAAGAATCATTCCAATTGGAGCAGAAATTATAGCAGCGCATGAACAATATGTGCAAAGCAGCAATCTTATTCAATTTAAAAATCATACCGAACATTTTTTTAAATTAATTAATGGTAAGGCGATTTACCCTAAAATGGTTTATCGATTGGTAAATGAAAATTTATCAAAAATTACTACGTTATCTAAAAAAAGTCCGCATGTATTGAGGCATACATTTGCCACCCATTTATTAAATAACGGAGCAGATTTAAATGCAATTAAAGAATTACTAGGTCATTCTAGTTTAGCGGCAACACAAGTTTACACGCATAATTCAATTGAAAAGCTGAAAAATATTTACAAACAGTCCCATCCAAGGGGTTAAAAAAAAGGAGGAAATAT
>JAURMH010000118.1 GCA_030830805.1 Bacteroidota bacterium | reverse complement strand
TTGCAAAAATAGGATTGGGTTTTGGAGCACTTGCTGGTTCGGAAGTAGGTGATTCATCTTGTTCAGATTTTACACTTCTTTTTCTTTTCGTTTTTTCTGCAGGTGCCGATGCTGTTGCAGCTGCTGCTGTTTTTTTGTTTGGGTTCGATTCCAATATTTGATAGATTAATTCTTGTTTTCTTAATTCTTCGTAACCTGTTATGGCTAAATCTTTTGCAATTTCTCTTAATTCTGAAACTAATTTTTCGTTCAACGAGCTATTATCGTACATGTATTGTGTTTAAATTTTTTATTGGGGAGAATTTATAAAGGTGGGGATGATTCAAAGAGGTGTTAGACATTAACACATTGCAATTTTAACCATTTTAATTAAATAATCAAAAAAATGTCGTTTTTTTTGATGATAATCAAAGTTTTTAAGAAAATAACCTCCATGTTTGATGCAAATTAGGCTTTTTAAACAAATTTCAAGCTAATTTTACTAATTTTGAACATGCAAAAAATCGACCTTATTCAGCAAATAAAAGCTAAAAAATCATTTTTATGTATTGGTTTAGATACCGATTTATCAAAGATTCCAGCGCATTTACTGCAGCAAGAAGATCCAATTTTTGAATTCAACAAAGCCATTATTGATGCCACCGCAGATTTATGTGTGGCATATAAACCAAATTTAGCTTTTTACGAAAGTATGGGCGCTGCAGGTTGGGAAAGCTTACGCAAAACAATGGATTATATTCCTGCACATTGTTTTACCATTGCAGACGCTAAAAGAGGCGATATAGGCAATACTTCTGCCATGTATGCCAAAACTTTTTTCGAACCCGCAGCTGCAGGATTTAATTTTGATTCTGTTACCGTTGCACCTTATATGGGTTCCGATTCGGTTACCCCATTTTTAGCCTATGCAAACAAATGGGTTATTTTATTAGCCTTAACTTCTAATGAAGGTGCCAAAGATTTTCAATTCGATTCTTTTGAAAATGGCGAAAAAGTATTTGAAAGAGTATTAGTAAAATCGAGCAAATGGGGCAGCGATGAAAATATGATGTATGTGGTTGGAGCCACCCGTGGCGAAGCATTTGCAGCCATTCGTAAATTAGTGCCCGATCATTTTTTATTGGTACCCGGTGTGGGTGCCCAAGGTGGTTCTTTATCCGAGGTTTGTAAGTATGGCCTTAATAAAGAGTGTGGTTTATTAGTGAATTCTTCGAGAGCAATTATTTATGCAAGCAATATGATAGATTTTGCATCAAAGGCAAGGGGGGAGGCAATAGCAATGCAAAAAGAAATGGAAATAATCTTACAAGAAAACAATATTATATAAATTATTTTTTGCTTCCAGCTCTTAATAAATCCCAAACCAATTCGCTTTCAAACCCTTTACCTATAAGATAAGCAGCTAGTTTATTTGTTTTTTTAATCACATTGCTTTCTGGAATTTCTTTTGCTTTTCTTTTGATTTCTTTTTTTAATACTTGCGTGTAAGTCTCCTGATCGATGAGTTGTAATGCCTTTCGAATGCAGGGTTCAGAAGTGCCTTTTAAACGCAAAGCATTTTTTATTTTTAATTTTCCCCAATGTTTTACCCTAAATTTTCCGCCTGCATAGGCAATGGCAAATCGCTCTTCGTTTAAGAAATTTTCTGAAATTAAAAACACGATAATGTCTTCTAGGTCATCGCTTGAAATGCCCATTTTTACTAGCTTTTCTCTTACTTCTTGCTGACTTCTTTCTTGATATGCACAAAAACTAGCGAGTTTTAACTGCGCTGTTTTTTTATCTATAGGGTTAGCTTGTTTTGATTTTTCTTGCTGCATGCTTTAAAAATTAATACCAAATTCTGGCCATAATTAATGCAGCATTTTGCATACACATTAATTGTAAAGTTTCGGGGGCATCTTCGTAATTCAAAATTAGGCAATCGCCTTTTTTTAAATTATTTGCGCCTGTTAAGTTAGCAACAGCAACTTCGCCTTGCCAAATATAAATTAAAGTAAGCGAACCAGGGCTCACCACCTGTTCGGTATGTTGCTCTTGTGTTTGAAGCTTAACAGCATCTAATTTTGCTAATACTTTGCCTCGGTAAATAATATTAAAATCACTTACCATACCCTCGGCTTTGGTATTCCAATCGCCTTCAAAAGAATCAACATCAAATTCTTGGAGTGTTTTACTATATAAGTTTTCGTGATGAATGTTTAATTCTCCTGCTAAAATAAGTAGCTCTCGCGAGTAGCCTTCAAATTTTGTAAAAGTAGTTTCGGCCTGTTCAACGGTGGCTGTACTGATCCTAAAATCAAAATCTCTTGCAATAAAATTGGCATGGCTTGGCCATATATATAATTCGGAGGTAGTACCAGCAGCCCATCGATTGCAAGTTATTTCGGTATTTTTCTTTACTTGAATGCTCATAAATAGCGATAGATGGCTTAAAAATAAGCCTAATTATCGGCTTATTGATTATATTTATATCCTAAATTAAGGAATTAGCTTTACAATTACGATTGTAAAATATGAATTTAAAGAACCAATAAGCGCTAAATTAAAACGATATTTGGATATGGAATTTAAGTACGATGTAAAAGCAATTCAAGATATATTCCATTGCGAATCCATCATTGAGGCACCTCATGCAACCATCGAATGGTTGTTGATAGATAGTAGGAAAATAATTCGTGCTTCCAGCTCTTTGTTTTTTGCTTTAAAAGGAAAAACAGATGCCATGCAATTCATTCCTTATTTAGTAAAACAAGGCGTTTATAATTTTGTCGTTTCTCAATTACCAAATAATTTAAAAGATTATCCCACTTGTAATTTTTATGTAGTAGCAGATACTTTAAAGGCGCTACAATTAATAGCTACAGCGCATCGTAAGCAATTCGATATTCCGGTAATAGGCATAACAGGTAGTAACGGTAAAACCATTGTAAAAGATTGGCTTTATCAATTATTGAATCCCGAATATGCCATTGCCAGAAGCCCCAAAAGCTTTAATTCTCAAATTGGTGTGCCCTTATCAGTATGGCAAATTGCCCCACATAATAATTTAGCAATTATCGAAGCCGGTATATCTACCACAGACGAAATGGCTGCTTTAGCCAACATTATTCAACCCAGTATTGGGGTGTTAACAAATATTAAAACCGCTCATGCCGAAGGCTTCCAAGATAAAGCGGAAAAACTTAGCGAGAAATTAAAACTATTTGCTAATTGTAAGCAAGTAGTCATTCCGCTTGATTATGTGCCAGAAGGTTTAGCAATAAAAAATGCATTTACATGGTCTGCTTTAAAACCAGCAGATTTAACAATTACAGCCGTTCAAAAAGAAAATCAGTATAGTGAAATCACTGCAACTTATCTTCATAAAACTTACAACATTCGAATTCCATTTGTAGATGATGCAGCTGTTGAAAATGCGATTACTTGCTGGGCAGTAATGCTTGCTATGGGATACGATCAACAAGTTATTGCTACTCGTTTTCCAACATTACCTGCCATTCAAATGCGTTTAGAATTGAAACAAGGCATACACCAAACTTCTATTATAAACGATAGTTATAGCGCCGATATTGAATCATTATATATTGCAGTTGATTTTTTAAATCAACAACATCAATACACTAAAAAAACAATTATTCTATCTGATTTTAGTGCTAACCTAGCACCAAATCAATATCAAGAAATAGCTGCATATCTTCAATCTAAAGGCATTCAAAAGTTTATTGGAATTGGTCCAGCAATCAATAAAAAAAGGGATTTATTTCAATTTGATCAAACATTTTTTTATGATCAAACAAGTGATTTTCTATCAGCATTTGATTTTACTCATTTTCAACAAGAAGTAATATTAATAAAAGGTGCAAGGGTTTTTGCATTCGAAAAAATTGTTAATCGTTTAGCATTAAAAGCCCACGAAACTGTTTTAGAAATCAACCTTAATGCCATTGTTCATAACCTTAATTTTTATCGTGCGCAATTAAATAAGCGAACTAAAATAATGGCTATGGTCAAAGCATATTCTTATGGAAGCGGGAGTTTTGAAATTGCCAATGTATTAGCTTATAATAAAGTAGATTATTTAGCGGTTGCTTATGTAGACGAAGGCGTGTCGCTCAGAGCCGCTGGCATTCAAATCCCTATTATGGTCTTAAGCCCCGAGGAGAGTGGTTTTGAACTAATGGTTCAACATCAATTAGAGCCCGAAATATATAGTTTGCCTATTCTTAAATCTTTTATTGATTTTTTAAAAATCAAACAAATTAATTCCTATGCTATTCACTTAAAACTTGATACAGGCATGCACCGTTTGGGTTTTGATGAAAGTGATATAAACGAATTATTAAGCATTTTATCAGCGCATCAAGGATTGAAAGTGCTTTCCGTATTTTCACACTTAACCAGTTCGGACGATCAGCTTTTAGATGAATACACCAATGAGCAACTCGCATTATTTGAACAATTAACATCAAAAATTCAAAAACATATTGGTTATGAATTTATGAGACATATTGCCAATACGGCGGCTATACTACGTTTCCCGAGTGCGCAATACGATATGGTAAGATTAGGTATTGGTTTATATGGAATCGAAAATGTGGGTCATTTCGAAGATAAATTACAAACAGTGGGTACTCTTAAAACAACCATTACCCAATTGCGAAAAGTAGCAGCTGGTCAAACCATTGGATACAGTCGAAAAGGTTTTTTACCTAAAGACTCACTTATTGCTACCGTTAAAATTGGTTATGCCGATGGTTATGCAAGAAAATTTGGAAATGGTGTAGGAGAGATGCTTGTAAATGGCCATTTAGCAAAGGTTGTAGGGAATGTATGTATGGATATGTGTATGTTAGATGTGACCGGAATTAGCGTAAAAGAAGGAGATGAAGTAATTGTATTTGGGGAAGATTTAGCCATTAATTTATTAGCTGCAAAAATAGATACCATTCCCTATGAAATTTTAACAAGTATTTCGCAGCGTGTCAAAAGAATATATTATTATGAATAAATTATTGAAATTAATTTTAAACTATTTTTTTAAAGGCGTACTTATTTTAGTACCCATTATATTCAGTGTATATGTTATTTATTATGTAATCAAAAGCATTGATGGTATTATAAACATTGGTATTCCAGGGGCAGGTATACTTATTGTATTAATGATCTTTACTTTAGTAGGAGCCTTAGTCACCTCTTTTATTACCGAACCCATTTTTAATTATTTTGATCGATTATTAAATAGAATGCCATTTTTTAAAATGATGTATTCTTCTATTAGAGATTTATTAGAAGCATTTGTTGGGGAAGAAAAAAAATTCAACGAACCGGTAACGGTTACCCACGATTCGGGATTCAAGCAAATTGGATTTTTAACGCAAAGAGATTTATCAAATATTGGATTAGCAGGAGAAGTTGCCGTTTATTTTCCTTTCTCTTATAGCTTTGCAGGTAAGGTGATGATAGTACCCAAAGACAAAGTACAACCATTGGCTATGAAATCGTCTGATGCCATGAAATTTGTCCTTTCTGGTGGTGTGACCGAGTTAGAATAGCATTATATGAATGCAATACAACTTCCAATTATTTGCATTATTGGTCCAACTGCAGTTGGTAAAACGAAAGTAGCCGTTGCATTAGCCAATGAGTTAAACGCCGAAATTATCAGTGTAGATGCGCGCCAAGTTTACCAACATTTGAACATTGGAACCGGTAAAGATCTAGCAAGTTATGTTATAGCAGGTAAACAGATTCCATATCATTTAATAGATATCATTGCAGTAAACGAACGCTATCATATCTATCAATTTCAACAAGATTTTTTTAAAGCGGTAGCCGATATACAATCAAGGGGAAGGCGCGTGATTGTTTGTGGCGGTACAGGCTTATATTTAGAATCGGTTATTACACCTTTTGAGTATACCGCAGTGCCAATAAACGAAAGCCTTAGAGCCGATTTACTGAATTTAGATTTACCCAATTTACAGCGTATTTTTGAACAAATTCCTGCCGTTCCTTTTTCCAATTTTCAACCCGATTTAACCACTCAAAAAAGAACCATTCGCGCCATAGAAATTAAAACCTATTTGCAAAACAATTTAGTTCCGAGTACCAATTTTCCCAAGTTAGCTTATCAAGTTTTTGCCTTAAATGTGCCAGTTGCTATTCGAAATAAAAACATTGATGATAGGCTGCAAGCTAGGTTAAATGAGGGTTTGCTTGATGAAGTAAAACAATTACTATCTAATGGTGTGTTACCCGAACAATTAAATTATTTTGGTTTAGAATACAAATACTGTTTAGCTTATTTACAAGGAAAGTTCGAGCTCCCAACCTTGCAATCGAAATTAAGTGTTGCCATTCATCAATACGCTAAAAGGCAATTAACTTATTTTAGAAAAATGGAAAAGGCTGGTATTCCTATCACTTGGGTTGATGCCCAATACCAGCCATTCGATATTGTTTTAGCTGCAATAGCAGCAAAAAAATAACCTTCTGATGCAGAAGGTTATTTTTCTTAGTTTTTAATCATTCGTAAAAAAGTACCTAATCGTTTCTTGAGGTCTTTTCGATCTACAATAAAATCTAGGAAACCATGTTCTAAAACAAACTCTGCAGTTTGAAAACCTTTAGGTAAATCTCTTTTAATCGTTTCTTTGATTACTCTTGGGCCTGCGAAGCCAATTAAAGCTCCAGGTTCAGAGATAGTAATATCACCTAACATTGCATACGAAGCGGTAACTCCGCCAGTTGTAGGGTCTGTACAGAGTGAAATATAAGGTAATTTGTTTTGAGCTAATAAAGCCAGTTTAGCAGATGTTTTAGCCATTTGCATTAAAGAGTAAGCGGCTTCCATCATTCTGGCACCACCAGATTTAGAAATTATCATGAAAGCATATTTATTGGCAATGCAATAATCAATCGCTCTACTAATTTTTTCACCGACAACAGATCCCATAGAACCGCCAATAAAATTAAAGTCCATGCAGCAGATCACTAAATCTTCGCCTTCCACTTTTCCGTGTGCCGTTCTCATGGCATCTTTGAGCCCTGTTTTGGCAATGGTATCTTTTACTCTTTCTGGATATTTTTTGGTATCAATAAATTTTAATGGATCGCCAGAAGTTAAATTCTCATCTAGTTCTAAAAAATGATTATCATCAAAAATAATTTTGAAGTATTCTTTAGAACCAATTCTTAAATGGTAATTACAATGGGAGCAGAGGTAATTATTTGATTCTAAATCTGGAGTATATAATGGTTTTTTACATGAAGGACATTTATTCCAAACACCATCTGGCACATCTAACTTTTCTTCGGTAGATGTTAAAATTCCATCATTTTTTCTTTTAAACCAAGCCATAGTCAATTTCCTGTTTTAATTATGCAATTGTAATTCCATTGTTTAAATAAACATCTTGAATAGCATTTAAAATAGCTACCCCTTCGTTCATTGGACGCTGAAAAGCTTTTCTACCTAAGATCAATCCTTGTCCACCCGCTCTTTTATTGATAACAGCTGTGGTTACTGCTTCCGCTAAATCGGCAGCACCTTTAGATTCGCCACCCGAATTAATTAAACCAATGCGGCCCATATAGCAATTAGCTACTTGGTAACGACATAAGTCAATTGGATTCATCGTAGACAATTCTGAATACATTTTTGGATGCGATTTTGCAAAGTTAATGGCAGTAAATCCACCATTGTTCTCTGGTAATTTTTGTTTAATAATATCTGCTTGAATGGTTACGCCTAAATGATTTGCTTGCGAAGTTAAATCGGCAGCAACATGGTAATCCACGCCATCTTTTTTGAAACCGTTATTTCTAGTATAGCACCATAAAACAGTTGCCATGCCTAATTCGTGTGCACGCTCAAATGCTTTAGCCACTTCAATAATTTGACGATTTGATTCTGGGGCACCAAAATAAATGGTGGCGCCTACTGCAGTTGCTCCTAAATTCCAAGCATCGTCTACCGAACCAAACATAATTTGATCGTATTTATTAGGGTAAGTCATTAATTCGTTGTGGTTAATTTTAACCATCATTGGAATTTTATGGGCATATTTTCTAGCAACAGATGCTAAAACCCCAAAGGTTGTAGCTACTGCATTACAGCCGCCTTCTACCGCTAGTTCTATAATTTTATCTGGATCAAAATAAATTGGATTGGGCGCAAATGAAGCACCTGCAGTATGTTCAATGCCTTGATCGACCGGTAAAATCGACAAATATCCAGTTCCACCTAAACGGCCATGGTTATACATTGATCCTAAGCTTCTCAAAACTTGGGGGTTACGACTAGATCCTACAAAAGAACTGTCTAAAAAGTCCATTCCGGGTAAGTGTAACATGTCTTTTGTAAATGTTTTTGATTCGTGTTTTAATAGGCTATCTGCCTCTGCACCAAGTAATTCTGTGATTTTGTCGATGGTCATTTGATCAAATTTAGGTTATGCAATATTACTCAATTTTAAGGTATTTAGAAAAATAAAAACTAAGGCTAATAATAGTATTTTGCTACTTTTTATATTTTGATTAAAGATAGGTAAACTTTAAATTTCGCTAAAATGCAGCTATTATTAGTTAACTTTGGGTTAAAAATAACAATATTTTTAGATGTCTATTCAGATTCAGCTCATCACTTCTTCAGATATGCTTCAACAAGCATTTGACATTAGACGCCAAGTATTTGTTATTGAGCAAATGGTTTCGGAAACAGAAGAATACGACCAAGAAGATGTTTCTACCCATTTTATTGCATTATATGATGGTAAACCAATAGGTACCGCGAGATATAGAACTACCCCAAATGGTATAAAATTAGAACGGTTTGCTATTTTAAAACCTTTCCGAAGTATGGGTGCGGGCTCGGCTATTTTACAACATATTTTAATGGAGTTATCTGCTTTTGAAGGTTTAATATATTTACATGCACAGTTAACGGCCATGGGTTTATATAGTAAATTTGGTTTCGAAGCCATTGGAGAACAATTTGAGGAAGCTGGAATTCAACATTATAAAATGACCTACCAAAAGGCTTAAATGAATTTCAAAAAATATCTTTTCGTGTTATTGTTTTTTCCGATTTTTTTTTTCGGATCAAAAGTTTATGCGCAAGATATTTATATTAAAGGAAGGGTAACCGATGCCAATACTAACGAAGCCATTCCATTTGCAAACATTAAACTTAAAGGAAATTTTGCGGGTATTAGTACCGATTTTGATGGGTATTATACCATTAAAACCAATGTTAGTGTTGACTCTATCAATGCAAGTAGTTTAGGCTATCGTAGCAAAACCAAACGATTAAAAAACAAAAGCAATCAAACCATTGATTTTCAATTAAGCGCAAATACTTTAGGAATCAAAGAGGTGGTTATTTTTGCTGGAGAAAACCCAGCAATTGCTATTATTAAAAATGCACAAACCCAAAGAACAAATCACAATAAGAATAAACTCAAAGAGTTTGAATATAGTAGTTACACTAAAATCCAGGTGGATGTAGACAATGTTTCACAAAAATTGCGCAAACTAAAAATATTAACTCCGATTACTTCTTTGTTTGATAGTTTAGCCATCTCTGCTGGAGAAGACGGAGATTTACATATGCCTGTTTTTTATACCGAAAACTTATCTGATGTATATTTCGAAAATAGCCCAATAAAAAGAAAAAAAGAAATCGTCAAAGCCTCTAAGATTAATGCAGTCGGTATTCGTAATGGAATGGCCACCTCGCAATTAACAGGTAATACACTTCAAGAGTATAATTTTAATGATAACAGGGTTGGTTTTTTTGGGAAAGATTTTTTATCACCTATTGCAGATAATGCCTTTATTTTTTATAAATTTTATTTAGTGGATAGCGTAAATGTTAACGGTTCTAAATGTTATTTAATCAAAGTAAAACCTAAAAACAGTTTAGATTTATTATTTACCGGAAATATTTGGATTGAAAGCAAATCCTTTGCCATCTTACAATTAGATTTATCTATTACTAAAACTGCCAATATCAATTTTATTGAGCGCATTCAAATACAGCAAGAAATTACCATGATGCCCTCTGGTGCTTGTATTCCAAGCAAAACAAGATTGGTGTTTGATTTTGCTGATTTATCTAAAAATTTTGTTGGATTAATAGCTCGTATTTATAATGCTAGTTATCAGATCAAAGAAGGTCAAACACACGATTCCACTTTTTTTGATAGACCAGTTGTTTTGATGGAAGATGCTTTAGTAAAAACAGATACTTTTTGGCAAGCCAATCGCCCAGAGCAATTAAATAATACCGATCGATATGTGTATAATATGATCGATAGTATTAAGGCAATTCCTATCGTTCAGTTTGGGGTAAGTGCATTCTACACAACATTTACAGGGCATTATACCATTGGCAAAATAGATTATGGAAGTGTTTTAAATGTACTTTCTTATAATAATATTGAAGGATATAAATATAGAATAGGTGCCCGAACTAATTTTGATTTCAGCGATCGTTTAATTTTCAGAACTTATTTAGCTTATGGGCAAAAAGACCAGCGATTTAAATATAATTTACAAGCTGAATATTTATTGTCGCGTAAACGCTGGACAAAACTTGGCTTAAATAGAAGAGTAGATATCGATCAAGTAGGTAACGATTATAGGTATGATGATACCCAAATATTTGGGAGCGAACAAAGTTTTTTATACAATGCCACCTCTCAAATCAATCGTTTTGCCTTATTAACACTTAAAAAAGAAAACAGAATTTGGTTAACTTCTGAATTTAAAAATGGCTTAACGGGTCGTGTAACCATTCAAAACATTGCCTATCATAATTATTTAAATAATGTAACAGATACTAGTTTTAATATTTTACAAAAAGATTTTACCAGTTCAGAAATTATTATAGAAGGTAGATACGCACACAATGAAGTTAAAATTATTGATGACAATAAAAGATATACCATTGAACGCTCGAGGTATCCAATTTTAATTGTAGGTCTAAAATTAGGTGTTAAGAATCTTTTGAATAGTGATTATAATTATTCTAGTTTGTATTTCAACATCAATCATAAATTACGCTTGGGTGTAATAGGCAACTCCCGTTATACCATTAGAGGTGGAAAGATTTTTACACCTGTGCCTTATAGCTTATTGGATGTTCCTAGAGGTAACCAAACACCATTTTTTGCAGCGGCAACTTTTAACTTAATGAACTATTTTGAGTTTATCAATGATCAATATTTAGCTTTAGATTATGAACATAATTTTGGTGGTTTATTTTTTAACCGAATTCCCTTGTTAAAAGCTTTAAAATTAAGAGAGGTTATTGCCTTCAGAGCAGTAACAGGTTCCTTGAGTAAGGCCAATCAAATTCCTTTAATCGTGAATACCTTTGGTACACTTGGTAAAAAACCATATATGGAAGCTAGTTTTGGATTTAGTAATCTTTTTAGAATTGTGAGGTTAGATTTTATATACCGATTAAGTTATACCAATGCCAATTATATTCAAGAATATAATACCATTCAAAAAGCCAATGGCATAGAGGTTCCTTATAAAATCAGTCCATTTGGCGTTAAAATATCATTAGATTTTGACTTTTAATTTACCTGAAATATTATTTAGCTGCTTGGCTCAAAATCTTATCTTTGTATGATGGTAGCGCAAAAAAAGGTAGCATTTTATACGCTTGGCTGTAAGTTAAATTACTCCGAGACTTCTGCTATTGGTCGCTTATTCGAAGATAAAGGCTATCAAAAAGTCGAATTTACCGATTCACCTGCTATTTTTGTAATCAATACTTGTTCGGTAACCGAAAATGCCGATAAGAAATGCCGAAAGGTGGTTAAAGAAGCATTGAAAATTTCTCCCGAAGCTTTTATTGTGATTATTGGATGTTATGCGCAATTAAAACCAGCAGAAATAGCTACTATACCCGGTGTAGATTTGGTTTTAGGGGCATCCGAAAAATTTCAATTGCTCGA
>JAURMH010000117.1 GCA_030830805.1 Bacteroidota bacterium | reverse complement strand
CTCTTCCCATTCCGAACAGAGAAGTTAAGCCCCACAGCGCCAATGGTACTGCAGTAAAATGTGGGAGAGTAGGTCGTTGCCAAATTTTATTCAAGCCCAGATCAGTAATGTTCTGGGCTTTTTTTTTGAATTTATTATAAGATTGCCAATAGTATAATATTATTAAGTCTATTCTAAAACTTAATATCGATTATCGGGTTAAATCTATACATTTGCAGTTATTAATTTATTTTTAATCCTTATTTACCTTTAATGAAGTTTTTTGCTGAGCAACGTGGAGAAGTGATGAAACATATCGAACAATTTGTGCTCGATAATATATTTACATACCTCAAACAAGTCGAAGAAAATTGGCATCCAAGCGATTTCTTACCAGATACCCAAAACAGTAGCTTTATTGCAGACTTAAAAGATTTACAATCTTCTGCAAAAGAATTACCCTACGATTTAATAGCTGTATTAATTGGTGATACCATTACCGAAGAGGCATTGCCTACCTACGAGACATGGCTTTCGCAAATTTCAGGTGTTTCTAAAGAACACAATGGCGGATGGAATAAATGGTTGCGTTATTGGACAGCCGAAGAAAACCGTCATGGTGATTTGTTAAATAAATACTTATACCTATCCGGTAGGGTAAATATGAAACAATTAGAAATTTCTACGCAATATTTATTAGCAGATGGAATGGAAATTGGAACAGGAACCGATCCGTACCGAAACTTTATATATACTTCTTTTCAAGAAACGGCTACTAATATTTCGCACAGACGCGTTGCCTCATTGGCAAAAGCCAATGGCGATCCAACACTGGCTAAAATGTGTGCGGTTATTGCAGCAGACGAGGCAAGGCATGCTAAAGCTTACAAAACATTTGTCAGTAAAATTTTAGAAGTGGATACGAGTGAAATGCTGGTTGCATTTGAAGTGATGATGCGAAATAAAATTGTGATGCCTGCGCATTTCTTAAGAGAAGCAGGGGTAAAAATGGGTGAAACTTTCGATCATTTTTCTGATGCAGCGCAAAGATTAGGCATTTACACTTCTGCAGATTATATTCAAATTTTAGTAGATTTAATTGAAGAGTGGAAAGTAGATAGCTTGTCAGATTTAACCGATTCGGGTGAGAAAGCCAGAGATTATTTAATGGCATTACCAGATAGGTTAACGCGCATTGCACAACGCATGAAAACCCCAGAATTACAATATAAGTTTAGCTGGATTACTGCTTAAATTAATGGCCTGTATTTCATGTGAAACACAATTAGCATCAATGGCATACGCAGATATTTCCCAAACAATAATAATTGAATTAAATAAAAAAAGCGCCAGATTCGGCGCTTTTTTTATTTACATATTTCTTCTGTATTGTCCGCCTACTGCATAGAGGGCATTCGATATTTGCCCAATCGAGCAATATTTACTGACTTCCATTAAGGATTCGAAAATATTGCCATTGCTAATGGCTTGTTGTTGTAAGTTTTTCAATAATTCTTCTTTTTTACTTGAATTTCTTTGATGAAATTGCTCCAAGGCATTAATTTGAAATTGTTTTTCTGCTTCGGTTGCACGAATAACTTCTGAAGGAACAATGGTAGGAGATCCGTTTTTATTTAAAAAGGTATTTACCCCTACTATTGGAAATTCTCCATTGTGTTTAAGTGTTTCGTAATACAAAGATTCTTCTTGTATTTTACCTCGTTGATACATGGTTTCCATTGCGCCTAACACACCGCCTCTATCCGAAATTCTTTTGAACTCTTCTAAAACAGCTGCTTCTACCAAGTCGGTTAGCTCTTCTATAATAAAGGCGCCTTGTAAAGGGTTCTCGTTTTTCGCTAATCCCAATTCTCGGTTAATAATCAATTGTATAGCCATTGCGCGTCTTACAGATTCTTCCGTAGGAGTGGTAATGGCTTCGTCGTAAGCATTGGTATGTAAAGAATTACAGTTATCGTAGATTGCATACAATGCTTGCAAGGTAGTTCTGATATCGTTGAAATCTATTTCTTGCGCATGTAAAGACCTACCCGAAGTTTGGATATGGTATTTGAGTTTTTGCGAACGATCGTTTCCTTTGTATTTATATTTAATGGCTTTAGCCCAAATTCTTCTGGCAACTCTTCCAATTACTGCATATTCTGGATCTATTCCATTTGAAAAGAAGAACGAAAGGTTGGGTGCAAAATCATCAATTTTCATTCCTCTACTTAAATAATATTCTACAAATGTAAAACCATTACTTAAAGTGAAGGCGAGCTGAGATATAGGATTTGCGCCGGCTTCGGCTATATGGTATCCCGAAATAGAAACAGAATAAAAATTTCTTACCTGTTGATCAATAAAATACTTTTGAATATCGCCCATCATTCTCAAAGCAAATTCGGTAGAAAAAATACAGGTATTTTGCGCTTGATCTTCTTTTAAAATATCAGCTTGTACCGTACCCCTTACATTTGCAATTGCTTTGGCTTTTATTTGCTGATAAATATCGGCAGGTAATACTTGATCTCCTGAAACGCCTAGTAGCATTAGGCCTAAGCCATTATTTCCTTTTGGTAATTCGCCTTGATAAAGTGGTCTTGGAATGGCTAGTTTTTGATAAATGGCATTGATTTTAGCTTCCACTTCTTTTTCCAGTCCATTGGTTTTGATGTAAATTTCGCATTGCTGATCAATAGCTGCATTCATGAAAAAGCCAAGCATCATAGGTGCAGGGCCGTTGATAGTCATGGAAACCGAAGTGCTCGGCGAACATAAATCAAATCCTGAATATAATTTTTTTGCATCATCTAAAGTGGAAATACTTACACCCGCGTTGCCAATTTTTCCATAAATATCTGGTCTAACATGTGGATCTTCTCCATATAATGTTACCGAGTCGAATGCGGTAGAAAGCCTATGTGCAGGCTGTCCTAACGAAACATAATGAAATCTTTTATTGGTTCTTTCGGGTCCACCTTCGCCAGCAAACATTCTGGTTGGATCTTCCCCATCTCTTTTCAATGGGAATACACCCGCTGCGTATGGAAATTCGCCGGGTACATTTTCTGTCAGCAACCAATTCAACACATCGCCCCATGCCTCATACCTTGGTAAAGAAATTTTAGGGATTTGCAGTTTTGATAAACTTTCGTAAAAAAGCGGTTGTTTAATTTCCTTGCCGCGTACTTCGTAACTAAAAAATTCGG
>JAURMH010000116.1 GCA_030830805.1 Bacteroidota bacterium | reverse complement strand
TTGTTTTTTATTTTTAGCAAGCCAAGACAATATTAATGGAAATAACACATAGCTGTGAAACAGTAACCCAATGCTTAAGAAAAATAAAAATGAGACGGCTTCCAATTATTTAATAGCTAAATAAAAATCAATATACTTTTGGGTAATAGCTTTGTTATCGTATTGGTTACCCACCAATTCAAATGCAGCAGCAGCAATACTATTACGAAATTCGTTGTTTTGCAAACAATGTGTAATGGCAGCAATCCACTGTTCAGGCGTATCGGCAATCACTATATTTTTATTTGGAGTATAGCTAATTCCTTCTGCACCAATCGTAGAACTAATAATGCATTTTTTGGCTGCCATTCCTTCAATAATTTTTACACGCATTCCGCCGCCAGAAAGCAGCGGCACCAACATAATTTGGTGCGACTTTTTAAAAGCAATGGCGTCTTGTACAAAACCATGCGCAAAAACATTTTTAAGCTGGAGCTTTAAAACCCAATCGGGTGTTGATTTTCCTGCTATGTGCAATGTTATTTCAGGATGCTGCTTCGACAATTCATTCCACACATTCTCTAAAAACCATTTCAAACCTTCTACATTCGGCGCCCAATCTAAAGCGCTAATGCTAAAAATAGTATTGGGCTTTTCGACAAACTGTTCGCTTTGAAGATACTTATCTAAAATAACACCCGCAGGAATTACCTTAATTGGCTTAGTTATGCCCATTTCCAACAGACGCTGCTTATCTTCTTCGGTAATCGCTGCAATACCACTAGCCATGTTGTAATACTTATTTTCAAAAGCTTTCAGCCTTTTGCTTAAATGATTATAAAACCATTTTTTCAATGGGTTTTTTGTGTTAATAGCCAGCCGCTCCCAAATAATATATTCAATATTATGCGCCCTTATAATAATAGGAGTATTGGAATATTTTTGAATGACTTCTAAATATTTTGCAACAAAAGCACCTTCCACTTGAATAAAATCATAAGTGTTTGCTTGCAATAATTCAATTAGTTTTTGGGAAACATTTTTAGCATAAAAGCGCTCCACATTATATGGAATTTTTTTAAAAATTAAATTAAGTAATAATTTAACTGGCGAAATACGGGTATCTACAAAAACATCTATTTGATTGGCATATTCGGCCATTGCACCTTTTGGTTGCGCATGTTTTTGCGTATTGATAGCTAATAAATCTATTATTGCACCGTTCTCTTTTAAACCTTTAGTAATAGCATAAATACCCATTGCGCCCCCATCTGTTGGTGGAAATGGGACCCGATATGTTAACTGTAAAACTCTCAATTTATTTGATACTCGCTTTGATTGCATCCAGTACCAATGCCGCTGATAAATCTTTCATGCAAGACTCCCCATTTTTGCAAGCACCCTGAAAATAACATTCACAATTTTTGGATGGACTTACAATTTGACCGCGTTGATATAATTCGAATTCGTATGGATTGAAAATATTATTCATCAATACCATTTGCTTTTGCAAAGCCACGGCAATGTGCATGGCCATAGTTACTTGCGTAACAATTAAATCCATTTGATACATCAAGTTGATGAATTTTGGCAAAGAATGATAACCTAAATAGCTTGCGCCAGTTACCTTTGCAAGCTTCGTATTTTTTTCGTGCTCTTGTTCACCGCCTAACAATACAGGCTCAAAACCTGCCTGTTGGATCAATTGAATCAATTGTATCCAATGCGATTCAGGCCACAGCCTGGTGGTCCAACGATCGCCACAACCGGTATTTAAACCTATTAATTTTTTATTAGTAGGTAATTCCCAAACGAAACCCTTGTCTTGATGGTTATCAAAAAGATATTCTTCTCCATTAAATTCCCATCCAGCCATCTCAAAAATTTCTTGCACGTAAGATTTTTGATTCTGCTTACTGATATCATCAAATAAACCGGTACTGTATTTATGTTCAGCTAAAGCATTCATAGGGAAAGGAACCCCATCTTTTAAATGATAACCGAAACGATCTGTAGCTGTTATAGTGTTAACTAAAGCACAAGCGTCTTTGTCTTTATCTAGATTATATACAATATCAAATTTTACTTGTTGTACATAAAGTACAGCCGTAAAATCATATTTTAAAATTTCGTCTATGGCTTGATTAGGTAAAATAGCAGGCGTATGAGTAAGCCAAGTTATTTTTGCATTTGGATGAACGGCTCTTATTTTACGAATGAGCGGTGTAGTTCGAATCACATCGCCAATGGCACCCAGTTTGATAATTAATATGCGCTTGCTTATTTTTTCGTAAGCAGGGCAATCTGCACAATGATAACCCGATTTTTTATGCGGGGCGCATGGCAAATCTCCTTTAAAAAATAAACAATCTGTATTTACAGCTAAACCGGCTATGCTATCCATGTTATAAAAATCCTAGATTCCAACGCTAAAAATACGATTTTATTTCAAATTTGTTTGAATTAAGCCTATTTAGCGCCTATTCGTTTGCTAATTTTGCGAAAAAAGTTAGTATAAGACTCTAAATTGAATACGGCAGAATCTGTGGTTGCCATTCTGGTAAGCACAATGGCAATGGGTAATAAAACAAGAGAGGCCATCCACATACCTACCCAAACATCCAACACTCCTTTTCTAGCCAATTTTTCGCCGGTAATAGATAAAATATGAAAGAAGATGAAAAAGAAAATTGAAATAATAACTGGCATTCCTAAACCACCTTTTCTAATAATAGCCCCTAATGGTGCACCAATAAAAAATAAAATTAAACAAGCTATAGAAAGGGTAAACTTTCGATAGTATTCAATTTCGTGCCGACGAATTTTTTCGGATAATTTTTCTTGATCTACTGCCGTATTTTCTGAATAACTTTTAACATTTCGAATTGTTGCATAGGCACTGGCTAAAATACCCGGCTGCGATGCCTTTGGAAAGTTTGCAAGAATATCTGGATGAATTAATTTTATGCTTGCATTCGCGTTCGAATCTATTGCGAATTTTTTATCCATAAAAGTATAAGCCCTATAATTTTGATTGTAATAGGAAGTCTCACTTGCTTTTTTCTTCGTGAGAGAGTCTTCGTAATATTTTAGTTGTTTAATATTCAACATCGTATAATGATCTTTAAATAAGTTCTCATCGGTACGATTCATTTGAAAAGTAGATAAGTCAAATTTAACTTCGTGCTGCTTAAATTTTACGCGTAGGAGTTGCTTACGATCGTTGATGGTATTGGGTGTGCCAGATTCTTCGTAACTAATGCCATTAAAAAGTTCGATGATTAAAAAACGGTCGTTCTCAGACTTTAACATGCGACCGCTATCGGCCATCATTACATTTTTATTTCCACTTTGATTGGAATGATTATAAATCACAATGTCTTTTAATGTTTGCCCATCTTTTTCTTTTTTACCAACCCTTATACTAAAACCATCCATGCCATTAAAGAATACACCCTCTTTTAAGGCCAATGTTGGTTTTTGATTTTTCACATCCCACATTAAAGCACCCATTTTTAAATTAGCATAGGGCATGGCAACATTTGAAAAATAAAAAGCACAAACACTAATGAATAATACACAATACACCAAAGGCATCATTATTTTTCTTAAAGAGATTCCCGCAGATTTTAATGCAACCAACTCGTAGTGTTCACCTAGGTTACCGAATGTCATGATGGAGGAAAGTAGGATGGCCAATGGCAGCGCCATTGGTACCAGCGTAGAAGAGGCATAAACGATGAGTTCTAATACCACATACCACTCTAAACCCTTCCCAACTAGGTCTTCAATGTATTTAAATAGAAATTGCATTAAAAGAATAAATAATGCAATGAAGAAAGTTAATATAAATGGGCCTATGAAAGAACCAATAATCAGCTTATGAACTTTTTTTATTGGCAAATTCATTAGTTAAGCACCTAAAGCATGCGTAAGGTCTTGGATTTGATTACCCCAAATCATTTTTTTATCAGCAATTTCAGATTCGTAAGCAAAATCTATCACGCAAAGTGCAACATCGCCTGTTAATTCGTCTTGTACAATTTCAAATTCTAAAAAAGAATTAGGATCGCCATCGTCCCATTTAAATCTTACTAATTTATTTTCGCGGTTAGCTACCATTTTGGCACGCATAGACTCATTATCCCAGATAAATAAATAGTAACCGTCTTTGAATATTACATTGTCTGCAAACCAATCGGCTAGGCCGTTTGGTGAGCTCAAATAACTGAATAATATTTTAGGAGAAGAGCGCATACTAAACTCCATGGTGATTTTTTGCTTAAGGTTTTCTTTCTTCTTCATTCTTTATGAGCAGAAATACTGCATTTATTTTGTCATTTTTTTTAAAGGAAAACAAAATCTTCTATATTTGCAAACCATTATCTAAATAAGATAAGAAAAGGCGGGGTAGCTCAGTTGGTTAGAGCGCAGGATTCATAACCCTGAGGTCACGAGTTCAACTCTCGTCTCCGCTACATGAAAATCAAGGACTTACGTTAAATCGTGGGTCTTTTTTTGTTTCTAGGGCAGGTTTTGTCAAAATGCAACGCATTATAATAAAACAGTCTACTTTTTTTGACGACATACAATTAAATGTATGGGATGTAAAAAAACACTAAAAATTAAGCTGCAACTGTAGCCTTAATAAACTGCCCTTTTGGCGGTTATTTTGATTTTTAAATGACTCAAATCGTCTATCAGAAAAGGTATACATAGTAACTAATTCAATATTTTTATTAGGCTGCCATTCTACTCCAACTTCAAGCTCCTTTACATCATAAGCCATCGCATCCATTTCGTGTTTTTTACCCCCTTGGTAATATTGATAACGCGAAAATGGAATAATTA
>JAURMH010000115.1 GCA_030830805.1 Bacteroidota bacterium | reverse complement strand
CTTGTTGGTCCGAAACGATTATGCCTGCTTGGTTTAACAGAGATATCGTCATTTGAATATAAGCGTTCGATACGCGGCTTTGGCTTAAGTGTAAACTCAAACCGCCTTCCATTTGCGAACCAATTAATAATAATGCAGAAATATATTGCGAGCTTAAACTGCTATCTATATCAATAGCATCGCTCGCCTGTAATTTTTTTCCGCTGATGCGAATCGGTGCAAAACCTTCTTTGGCTAAACAAGTTATATCGGCGCCTAAAGCTCGGAGTGCCTTAAGGAGCGGGGCCATTGGCCTGCTTTGCAATTGTTCGGAACCAGTTAATATAATTTCTTTACCTGCTAGGCCAGCAAAGTAAGCCGTTAAAAAACGAAAAGTACTACCGGCATGTCCGCAATCAATCTGACTTTCGGAGTTCGAACTCGAACCCGAACCCGAAAGCGAACTCGAAAGCGAACCCGAAAGCGAACTCGCATGAGCTAATTCAATCGCTTGAATCAAAGCGCGCGTATCGTCCGAATTAGAAATATTTTCGATCTGTATGCGATCGCTCGCAAAGGCTTGTATAATAAGGGCTCTATTCGATTCGCTTTTGCTACCCGGAATCGAAATTTGCAAATGATTAGCCTGCCCCTTTATCATTTTATTTCTTCTGAATAAGATTGAATAGCCGCTGCAGCCATAGCTGTGCTACAAGTTTGTGCTACTTTGCCTTCGCCAATTTTAGTGATAATAGCCAATTGAATGCTTGCATCTACATTCTTTTTATCTAATAATAAATAATGTAAAATTGGGGCAATGGTATCGGCTTTAATTTTTGGTAAAGTATAAATGCTTTGAATGTCATCGGCAATTTTTGTCGCCACGTTTGCGTCTAATTCGCCTAATGCAACTGCAATTTTATTTTCAATAATAATACCCGCAAGTACGGCTAAACCGTGGCTGAGGGGCTTTTCTAAAGCTAAAAAAGAACTCTCTATGGCATGTCCAATGCTATGGCCATAATTCAATAATTTACGCTCGTTTTTATCGAATGGATCTTGCGCTACAATACCGATTTTAATTAAAATAGAATCGACAATCAATTCATTCAAATCAGAATTTTCTTTCTCTTGTAAATAAGCAATCGCCGCATCATAATGTTTTTCATTGGCAATTAATCCATGCTTAATAATTTCTGCAAAACCATATTTTTTTTCTTCTGCCGGAAGTGTATCTAATAAAGTTGGAAAAATAAACACCGCTGTTGGATTGTTAAATCCGCCAATCATATTTTTATAATCATTTACATCGATGCCGTTTTTACCGCCATGGCTCGCATCTACCATAGCCAGTAGGCTAGTGGGAATATTAATAAAATCGATGCCGCGCATATAAGTGCTGGCCGCAAATGCCCCAATATCGGATACCATGCCGCCACCTACATTGAGCAATAAACTTTTGCGATCCATTTCGTAATCCATCATCATATTCCAAATGCCAATGCAAATGTCAATGTTTTTACTGCCTTCGCCTGCGTCAATTTCAATAATATCGGCATTGGCGGTATAGCTCGAAAATAAATTTAAATAGGGCAGACAGTTTTCAATGGTATTGTTATCGCCAAGTACCACTACTTTGCTGTATTTATTTTTTTCGATAAAAGCATCGAGCTCCGAAACTTCGTCGGTAAAATAAACTTGTTTGTTTTTTAAAGCCCCAATTTTATTTTCCATTATTCAGAATATTAGTTTGAATGGCAATGGCTTCGCGGTGTATGGCCTTAATAATATCCATAATTAATTCATCCGAAAGTTTAATTTCATCGCCATATTGTTTTCTTGTAGCCACAATTTCGGCCCAACGCTCGGGTTGAAAAATAGTAATGTTGTTTTCTTTTTTATATACGCCAATGGCTTCAATAATTTTATTTCTAGCAGCAACGAGCTCCAACATATCGAGGTCAATTTTATCAATGTCGTTGCGTAATTTTTTTAAATTATCAATAAAAACTTGATCGGTAGAAGTGCTCGAGCGAATAATTAATTGCGCAAGCATTGCGCCTAATGCAGTAGGGCTGAGCTGTTGGTCTTTATCACTGAGTGCATGATGCGGATCTACATGCGATTCAATCATCAAGCCATCAAAATTTAAATCCAATGCTTTTTGACTGATGTGTTGAATTAAATCTAAGCTGCCACAAATATGACTCGGATCGCAAAACAAAGGAATATTCGGAATCAATCTTTTTAATTCTAAAGGAATATTCCAATTGGGCACATTGCGGTAAATGTTTTTTTCGTAAGTAGAAAAACCACGGTGAATGGCCGCAATTTTTTGAATCCCTGCATGGTTAATTCTTTCAATCGCGCCAATCCATAAATCTAAATCGGGGTTAATCGGATTTTTAATCATGACGGGAATGTCGACCCCTTGTAAGGCATCGGCAATTTCTTGTACCACAAAAGGCGATACCGTAGAACGCGCACCAATCCATAAAATATCGACACCGGCCTGTAAAGCCGCTTCCACATGTTTGGCATTGGCTACTTCGACCGCAGATTTTAACCCATGTTTTTTAGCAGCAGCCACCAGCCAAGGCAAAGCCCCATCGCCAATACCCATAAAAGAACCCGGGCGGGTACGCGGTTTCCAAAT
>JAURMH010000114.1 GCA_030830805.1 Bacteroidota bacterium | reverse complement strand
TATAAATTCTTGCAAAGGCAATATTAGTATTTTTATGATTAGCTAATAATAAAACATAGCCTTTTCTCAAGGCTTCGTTTTCTTTTCTGGCGTGAATTAATTTTTGATAATGGTTCCAAATTGAATTTTTGTTTACACTTAAAGTTTGAACATTATTAGTTGTATAATTTGTGCCAAGTGTTTGCCATGGAAGGTGAGTGCTGAACCCAGCATTTGTGCCAGCAGTCCATTGCATTGGTTTGCGTTTATTTTCGTCTGCACCCGAACCAATCATTCCAACTTCTTCGCCATAGTAAATGAACGGAACACCCGGCAGTGTTAGGTATTGAGCCGCAGCTAATTTCATTTTACTCGTATCGTTTCCCAGTTGCGTATAAACCCTGTCTTGATCGTGGTTAGTTAAAAATGTGCCGTATTGCAAACTCGGATAGGCTTGCGCAACCACTTTAATTTGATTTTTAATTGCTTCTGTATTTTTATTATTTACTGAAGTTAAAATTGCACCTGCTAAACCAAATTCAAAACAGGCATCGAGTCTGTTATTTTCGACATAAGGTACAATTGATGCAGTCGCAGACCAAACTTCTCCAATAGCAAATGCATTTGGATTTGTTTTTTTATACGAAGCGTTAAAATCTTGCAACAACAAAAAATTGCTTGGCGTATTTTCTAAGACCGTTCCATCTTCGTCTAAATATTTAATGGCATCTAACCTAAAACCATCTACGCCTTTGTTAAGCCAAAAATCGCTTACCTTAAACATTTCTGTTTTAACTGCAGCGTTTTCATAATTTAAATCGGGCATTCCGTTATAGAAAAGTCCGTAGTAATAGCTGTTGTTGTAATTATGCCAAACCGTTTGGCCCCATGGACCTAAAAATGCTGGGTTTGTTGGGCTCCAAACGTACCAATTGCGGTAATTATTGACGTTATTGGCCGATTGTGTAAACCACGGGTGCTGATTGGATGTATGGTTCATCACAAAATCAATGATTATTTTAATGCCATGTGCGTGTGCACTGTCAATTAATTCTTCAAAATCTGTCATGGTTCCGTAATCTGGTTCAGTTGCGTAATAATCTGTTACATCGTATCCGTGGTAACTAGGCGATGCCATCATTGGCATTAACCAGAGTGCAGTAATTCCTAAATCTGTTTTTGTATTTGGATTGCCGTCATTTAAATAATTTAATTTTTGAATGATGCCTTGAAAATCTCCAATGCCATCGTTATTACTATCGTAAAAACTACGCACAAATATTTCATAAAACACCGCATCGTTCCACCAATAAGTTGCATAATTGGTGCTAGGTATATTACATTTATTAAAAGCTACTACGGGTAAATTAGTAGTATTAGTAACTGTCTTGTAACGGTTAAAAGTACTGCCCACGCTGCAATACAGCGGAGGGTTTTCGGCTCCAGCCCAAGTGTTACCATTCACAAATTTGTATTCGTAATAGCCCGCCGGAAAATTCAATGTTACTTCGTAAATGCTGTCTGCATTTGCATCTGTTAGTAAAGTAGCGGCCGGATCCCAATCCGAATTAAACCCTGCTTCGTTCTGAAAATTACCTGCTAAATGCACACCCGATGGTGCAATAGTTTGTTGGTGCATATCGACACTAAATTTGACCGCAAAATTTTGCGCAGATAGCGTAAATGGTAAACAACAAATAAGAAATAAATATTTTATTAAGGGAGTAATTTGCATGGATGTTTTTTAAAAAAGAAATAATAGTGGCCCCTACAGGAATCGAACCTGTACCGAGAGAACCGGAATCTCCCATTCTATCCATTAAACTAAAGGGCCATAAAATATCTCAAAGATGCAAAATATCCTCGATTTGTCTATGTTTTTAAGTATTTGACCTTAAAATTAGTGCTTATGCGTATAAAAAAGTTATTTTTAAACTACACTAAACCAAATTTATGAAATTAAAAAAATTACTCTTTTTGATTTGTGCTATATTATTTATTCAATCAGAATTAATAGCACAAACAATTGTTACCATTCCAACTGCAAATACAGGAGTTACCATAACTGGTAATGCGGCTACAACTATTAGAAGAAAACCATTAGGTAGTAATCGATCTTACGAAAGAACTGCCATTAAATATACACAAGCAGAAGTTGGCTCGCTTGGTAATATTAGCGGCCTAGCATTTTATTGCGATACCATTTTAAGCCCAGGCAGAACGCCTGTAAAAATTTACATCAAAGAAGTGGCAGATACTACTTTTACGGCAAGCACGGTAGCTGCTGAAGAAACAGGCGCTACCCTAGTTTTTGCAGATACTTTAAATTCAACTTTGTTTGTAAAAAATACTTGGGTACCGATTACTTTTAGCACCCCTTTTTTACACGCAACACTAAGTAATATTGAAATAATAATTGAAACAAATTCTGGCGGAACAGCTGGTTCAGATTTAACTGCACTTGCTAAAGGATTTAGATTTTCTACTAAAGGCTTAGTGAATAGTACACAGTATTGGCAAAGTGCTACAGGTATTAGCACCCCTCCAACAACAAATGGCACGCTTACGAATTTTAGACCAAATATTCAGTTAACAATTACCGCTGCGCCAGCTTGTACTACGCCTCCAAATGCGGGTACAGCTTTAAGTTCGGCAATTTCAACTTGTGTAGGTACTAACTTTGCTTTATCGCTTTCTGGCTCAAGTACAGGCTTGGGGTTATCATACCAATGGTTGGCTTCAAGTAATAACACTTCTTGGGATACCATTGTTGGCGCAACATCGGCAGTGTTACAAACTAATCAAGCCGTTGCAAAATATTATGCTTGTATTATTCAATGTAATAATCAAAAAGATACCTCGACTTCGGTTAACGTAACCATGAATCCTTTTTATGATTGTTATTGCATTACTAGTTTAGGTGGTGGTTGTACAGGCGGACAAGGAACTGCGATTGACTCCGTTTCTTTTACCAATACTACTTTAGCAAAAGGTAGTACGGGTTGTGCAACCGGCAGCTACATTGCGTATCCGGCTTCAGGAAATACCACTGCAAGTTTAACGCAAGGCGAAACTTATACCTTGAGCAATAAATTTACAGGCGCTGTTAAATCTTCTGTTTGGATTGACTACAATAGAAATGGAGTTTTTGAAAATTCAGAATGGAAACAATTGAGTTTAACTTCTGCAACTGGAACTGTTATCAATAATAACATTAGTGTTCCAGCAAATGCGCAAGCAGGTATTACGGGCATGCGTATTAGAACAAGAACTTCTAACTCAACCAACGATTCTACTTCGGCATGTACCAATTTTGGTAACTCTGGCGAAACAGAAGATTATTTAATTACGATTGTTGCGGCAAGTGCATGTATTGCTCCTCCAAACCCAGGTGTATTAAGTGTTACAGATACATTGACTTGTGCAAACAGTCCAGTAACTTTTAGTATTACTGGCAATACCATTGGTACTGGTCAAACTTATACTTGGTATAGTTCTACAGACAATACCAATTGGACACCAATCACCGCAGCAAGTGATAAAGTTTATACAACTGCTTTAATTGCAAATGGTTTTTACAAATGTGTAATTACTTGTAGTACCCTTAGTGCAACAACAAATGTGGTTCAAGTTAATGTAAAAGCATTTAGCGATTGCTATTGCGTAAGTGGCATAGGTGGAAATTGTACTACACAAGCAACTGCCTTGGACTCTTTAGCTATTGAAGGTACTACTTTAGACAACGGCAATACTGGATGCGGAGCAGCGGCTTATAATGCTTTCCCGAACAACGCAAACACAACAGGAACTTTAATGCAAGGACAAGGTTACATTTTAAAAGCGAAATTTGCTGGTTCTGTTAGAGCATCAGTTTGGATAGATTATAATCATAATGGTAAATTTGATAATTCGGAATGGCAACTAATTTGTACAAGTAGTGTTGCGAATGTGGCGCTTAGTGTGAATTTAAATATTCCTTTAACAGCCTTAACAGGAGAAACAGGCATGCGTATCAGAACCCGAGCTACAAATGGCGCGAATGACTCAACGGCTGCTTGTGCTGCGTTTGGTTCGGGCGAAACAGAAGATTATAAAATAAATATTATTCAAGCAACAGCTTGTATTGCACCGCCGAATGCTGGAAATGTAGTGGCCTCTAAATCGGCAGTATGCCCAGGCGGAATTGTTAATTTAGCTATTACAGGAAATACGATTGGCTTAGGGCAAACTTACCAATGGATTAAATCTTCGGATGGAAAAAATTGGACGAACATGACTAGCCAATCTTTGAGTACAAAAGACACCGTGAACAGTGCTACTTATTATGCATGTGTTTTAACTTGTTCAAATTTAAATGATACTACCGCAGCCCAATTAGTGAGGGTGAATCCGTTTTACAATTGTTATTGCACTTCAACATTAGGTGGTGGTTGTGTTACTTCATCAACTTCGATTGATTCGGTTAGCATTACTAACACTACTATGCATTATGGATTTACGGGTTGTTCATTAAATAACTATGCATCATATCCGGATTCTGGAAATTCAACAGCCAATTTACATAAGAATTTTACTTATGAATTGTTGACGAAATTTGCAGGTGTTTCTAGAGCTGGCGCATGGATAGATTTTGACCACAGTGGTTCTTTTGATGCAACCGAATTTATTTCGATAGCAGATACTTCTATTTTAGATTCTGTTACAAGCACCATGATTAGTATTCCTGCTAATGCACAACTAGGAAAAACGGGGATGCGTATTCGTACTAGAGCAATTGCTGGAACACTTACAGGCAATGACCCATGTGCACAATTCGGTTCAGGCGAAACAGAAGATTATGTAATTACCATTGACACTTTTGTAGTGCAAGGATTACAAAATGTAATGACAGATAACTTTGTAAAAATTTATCCTAACCCAGCTGCAAACCAATTGAATATTGTTCAGTTGAAAAATAAATCTGGTAAAATAAATATTTATGATTTAAATGGCAGAATGTTAATTGCTGAAAAATTAACTGATGGCATAAATGTAATTTCAACAGAACAATTAAGTTCAGGAATATATTTCTACCATTATATTGATGCAAATAATAATGGTTTATCAAATGGTAAAATTGCCATTGTAAAATAAATCAACCTTATTAAAAATTAAAAAGGGCTTCCGATTGGGAGCCCTTTTTTTGTGCCATTTTTCAAAACTATTTTTATATTTACTTGTTTATCAAATAAATGTAAAAATAATCTATGAAAAAGCTATTGTTGTTATTAATTTTCTTAAGCGGTTTTGCTAATACATATGCCCAGACAAATGTATCTGGCGGTATTTTTAGTAATACTACTTGGTCTTTAGCAAATAGCCCATATATTATGTCCGGGCCAGTTGTGGTTTTCCCCAATGTTACCTTAACCATTGAGCCTGGTGTGGTGGTAAAAATTAGAGAGAAATCAACCAATACATCGGAACAGGTTTATTTAGAATTGCGAGGTAAATTAGTTGCGAAAGGCACGAGCGCAAACCCAATTGCATTTATTCCCGAAAGCGCGCCTACATTAGGAACAGATTTTATATGGCAAGGTATTTTTATAAAATCTGCTCAAGGTGGATCTATAGATATGGATTATTTTAGCTTAAATAATTCTTATTATGGTATTAATTATGATGATGTAATATTAGACACCCTAGTATTTAATGAATGTAAATTCAGTAAAAATAATTATACATTATCTATCAATACTAATTTGGTTTTTAATAATTGCGAATTTACAAATAACGGAGTTGCACATACTGTATTATATGTATACGGTTCTATTACATCGAACAATTGTATTTATAAAAACAATTACGCTTGCATGACATTTATTCCAAATGGAGTAAATGTATATAATTGCGTTTTCGAAAATAATCAATCTTGTTTCTTACAAATTTCGGGGAAATTTAATCGGTGTACCTTTAAGAATAACAATACTGTTTTTCAAGAAAACGGAACATTAGAAATTGATTCGAGTGAATTTATAAAAAATGTAACAGGTATTAATGCGTTTAGTGTTGGAAGTGTAAAAAATTCAACTTTTACCGAAAACGGTCTTGGCTTAAGTGTGGGTGCTTCTTCAGTTATAGAAAATAATATAATCGTCAAAAACGATGTAGGATTAGGCCTTACAGGCGTCTTTATGTCCGGAATGGTTTTGCCTTTCATTAAGAATAATAAAATTTGTGACAATATTTTATACAACTTAGAAAATAAATCAGACTTTAATTTAGGGTTAGAAAACAATTGTTTTTGCTTAAACGATTCTGTTTCTATAGATGCAAAAATATACGACGGTTACGACGACTTTACCAGAGGCCTTATTAATTTTGCGGCATACGATTCTACTTGCACAACCATCACACAAAAATTTATTAAAATAAAATTAAATACCGGAATAGCATCTACCAAAAAAGAACTAGCCGTTTTCCCAAATCCTTTTCAAGAAAAGCTATACATCAATAATCTTTCGGAAACTCAAAATATATGGTCTGTTTATGACATTTTGGGTAAAAAAGTGTTGGAAGCGAATACTAATCAAAATAATGTAGCATTGGATCTGAGCAATTTAATAAACGGCATTTATTTCTTACGCTCTCCGAATTATTTACCAGTTAAAATTATTAAATATTAATTCGAAACTTTAAAACGATAAGACAAGCCTAAAGAAATATAATTTTTAGGGCCGTTATCTGTTAACCTAAAGCCGCCAGAAATATCGGCTATAAAATCATTGTTTATTAAGTAAGTAAAGCCACCATCAAACCTGTGGTCTGCTTTAGTATAAGCAGTCTTAAAGCCGTAAAGCTCGGTGTACATGCCTAGTTTTTCTGTTAAACTAAAGCCCGTTGTTAAAGTATAAATATAAGTTTGCGCGGCGTCTATTCCATTCCATTCTGCTCCTAAATTATAAGCTAAAACCATCTTGTCGGAAATGGTATGTTGCATAGTAAATCGAAAAGAAGGTGCAATGTATTTGGTTTGCAATTTTTCGCTGCCCATAGTGGCCGTGGTAATATGGCCTATGAAAGAAGTTTTAGGAATAATCCCTTTTTCTTCAAACAAAGCTGTTTTAAAACCAAAAGTAAGGGGCGCAAGACCTGTAAATTTATCAGAATTACTTTTATCGGTAATCAGTTCTGTAATAAACCTTAATTCGAATTTTTTATTGATGCCGTATTTCCACAAAACGGTTGGTGTAATTAATACTTGCCTATTAGCACTTACATTTTCTATGTTAAAGCCGCTCTCCGCTTGAATATAATTTACTGGAGTAATAAATGGACATTCTGTTTGGTCTGGTCTATCTAATTGAATAGAGGGAAGACTTTGGGCAATTGCGTTAGCTTGAACTAAACAAAAAAATAAAGCGAATGCAAATAGGTTTTTTAACATCAATCGTATGGTTAATTAATTTTTAAATATAATTTTTTGTATTTTTCAAAACAAACAATATTGCTTTTATTTTGTATTATTATATATGAAAAAGCCCATGTCTATTTTATTGCTAGTATTATTACTTGTTTTTGTTGGCGTATTATTTGCATTTAAATCTGAAAAGATAGAAATGCCCGCTTATAGTGTGATAAAAAAATACGGGTCTATGGAAATTAGACAATACCCGAATATGATTGTTGCACAAACAATGCTAATGCAAAGCTCACAAGACCAAAGAATGAGCAATGGTTTTCGGACTATTGCAGGTTATATTTTTGGCGGAAACGATCGCAATCAAAAAATTGCCATGACCGCGCCAGTAGTAATGAAAATGGGCGATACCGCTAGTATGTATTTTATGATGCCCAAACAATATAATAGTGCGCAATTGCCTAAACCCAATTCAAACAAAGTTGAAATTGTAAACGAAAGAGCTAGGGTGCTTGCTGTTATTCGATTTGGCGGATTTTCTTCCGAAATGAAAATTGAAAAATATAAAAACAAACTAGCTGCTATTATTTCTGAAAATAATTTAAAAACAACAGGACCCTATATGTATATGGGTTACAATGCGCCTTGGGATGTAATTAATCGTAGAAACGAAGTGGCGATTGAGGTAGTAGAATAAATTACATTTAAAATAAATTATGGCGAATTGGATTAATGAAAATAATGCCTTACACAAAACCTTCACTTTTGCAGATTTTGAATCGGCAATGCATTTTATGCAACTAGCCGCTAAAAGTATTGCTATTCAAAACCACCATCCCGAATGGACCAATGTCTATAATAAAGTTGCTGTTAAATTAACTACACACGATGCGGGCAATACCATTACCGAAAAAGATGAAATGCTGGCGGTAGCGTTAGATAAAATATTTAATAGCATAGCGGGCGAGGCAGTTTAAAGCACTGCATCTTAAATAATCTAATGCTGATAACACCGACCGCTAGCATTAGTCGTCATTCTTTTACACCTATTACTAGCTTTAGTAATTCCACTACATTGTAGGGATTCAGTTGCTTTATATTTTTCAGCAGAATTTTTATTAACCTTCCAAGACCAACAACTAATACAAAGTTCTTTTTCAATTAAATCTTCTTGTTGGTCTTTTAATAAATAAAAGAAATCTAGCCCAGTTACTTTTTCAACGCTATCAATAGAAACAGCATAATTTTGAAGTGCAGATTTAGAAGATTCGTTTGGAAGAACAAAACCAATACCTTTTATGTTTGGCTTTTTATAATCTAAAATTACTTTGTAATAATAATTTGGAACAGCAATTTTATTATACCCAATTGTTGGAAGCCCTTTAGCTAATACAGGACCAGTAACTACATAAACTGCCTTATTTTCAATTGCCCAAGTTCTCACTAACTCTTCTAATTTTTTCCAAATCCCTCTATTAAAACCCGGTAGTTGTGGGCTCATATTGCTGTAGTAAAAAGATTCAATCATCGAAGTGGCAGACCAGCCCATATCTCCTGCTGGCGCTAAATGTCCTCTATCATATCCCGATGCCTTGTAATCTTTATCAAAATTATTTACTGAATTAATTTGTGGGTCGGAAATAAATTTATTGCTTCGCTCAAAAATTTTATTAGTCTCTTCCCTTGTGAGTTCATAAGCAACCCAATTGGCTTGTTTGTATTTTTCGTTATACAATAAAGAGTATCCTGTATGTGAAATAATTTGATCGCTAATTTTTGTTTTTGGAATTTCTAATTTTGGAATGTATAAATTATTAATTCTTTCTGAATTTGAATTAGGTATAATGCCATCATCAGTTTTTAAAATCTGTTGGCCAAAAACTAAAGATTGAAATGTAAAAAAGAAAAATAAAGTCAGTAAACTATTTTTCATTATGTGATAGGGGCTGAAGAATTTCTGTTGAAGTTACGATTTTCTACAATTGATTTGAAAAAATCAGCATCGAAAGAATCAAGTAAATAGGCAATAGGAAGTTTTTAATAAGCCAAATTATTTATAATCATTTATTAACAGCTTAATGATTGATTTTTTAATTTTTAAGGTAAAATATGGTATAAAGCAAGGTCAACTGCAAGGCGTAAATGCTGTCGTAAATATCTGTTTGTCAGAAGCAAAAATTCAGCATAAAAAGCTCAAGCCAATAAGAATTAATGATCTTATCATTATTCCTTAATTATTTTTTGTGTGTAAGTTTTTTGGCCATGTTTTACTGAAATAAAGTATAATCCATTTTTCAAGTTTGAAATGTCAATTTTATTTTTGTTCTGGTCTTTAATAATTAATTGACCAATAGCATTTGTAATTTCAATTTGAGTATCGTCGTTTGAAGGTAAGACAATATTTATTTCGGAATTTGCTGGATTTGGAAAAATGGAAACTGTTGTTGTATTCGGTAAAGTTTCATTAATTGATGTTAAGTTGCACATTACGGAATTAAGTTTTTCCCAAATAGTATTACATAATTGTGTTGGAACTTCACCACTTGTTGCCTGATTACCCATTCTAACTACGACTAATCCTAATCTTTTTGAAATACTTACAATCTGTCCGTTTTTTCCAAGACCCGCAAACATATCACTCGGGGCAGCAGGAGCATAAGAACCTGGAAAAACTATCTGAGAGGTTGGAAGCATATAGGAAGATTTTCCATTCAGCCACCATAAATAGCCATAAGATAGATTAAGACTTTGAGAAGTGTTTGTCATTTGTTGAACATAGCTGGTGTCGTAAAGTAAAGTGTCGTTATTCCAGATGCAGTTATTTTGAATTAATAAACCGAAACGAGCCATACTTCGAACTTTACTAAAGAATACATTGTCGTAATCAACATAAGTCCAAGCACCAGTCATGCCAGTTTTTCTTTTTAGTTCTGTTTGTGTGTAAGTATTAATGGGCGTGCCAGTTGCAGTTGTTAATACGCTTTCTAAAAGTGTGTATGGGGCATTGTGATAAGCCCAACGAGTTCCTTCGTCAGCTAAATAGTTTAAACACGTATCAATGATGCAATGATTGTCAGGCACACCATCGTCAAGGCCCGAAGTCATCGTTAATTGATTTCTGATTTTGATTTTGTTTTCTTGGGCTATCGTACAATTCGTCCAACCTTCACCTAGGTATGTTGATGAAGTGTCTGTAATTGATAAATAATTTTCTTCCTGTGCTTTGCCTACTAAAAAGGAAGTAATTGTCTTACCCGCGGATGCCCAATACCATAAACTATCTTTCGTAAAAGTTCCAAAGTATTTTTCTAAAACTATTTTGCCGTCTTTTAATACAATAAAACCTTTGGTGTCTTGTTGCTGCAAATAATCATATAAAGCATCAATTTCATTTATGCACCAACCTAAAGAAGCAGGAGAAATAGTATCCCAAGTAGCCGTATTGCTTAATGGAGGGAAATAAAGAGTTTGTGCTTTTGTCGCTTGGAATAAACTTGTTAAAGCGATAATTGTTAGAAGTAATATTTTTTTCATTGGGTCAAGAATTAATGTAAGACCGTTAAAATTGTCAAAGGTTTAATCGGGGGTAGTCTTGTCAAATAGGGTTGCACATAACATCCCTATTCTTGTAGAATCTTTTTCAATTTATAAACGGAGTTAAGAGAGCACTCCTTACAAATAAATAAAATATATCTTTTATATCAAGAAATTTTTAAATAATATAATAAAGCTCCGTTTTTATAAATGCCTTTTCCACCACCCATCCCACATATGCCACCTACCTCCAAATACACCCAAGTTCCCGACCAAAACCACCATTAACTGCATTTAAAACAGGGTTTTTATTTTTGGTTTTTAAGGTAAAATGCAGTCTTAATGCAATTTAAAAAGGGGTCTTACTGCAAGGTCAACTGCAAGGTTTTTTAAAGTAAAAAAAGCCAGCCTTTTGTTTTTTACTAAAAAGACCGAACAGCACGCACTTTGTTACTGCCGTAGTCTTTCCAGATGTTATCAAATTGTCCATTAAAAAAATTCATATACCGCGCCATGCCTGCACTGCTCTCCGAAGAACTCCAATAGGAATCGTTCCAATCAAAACCGCCAATTACAGCTCGGTTATCATATAACTTTTGTAACTCACCTATACTTGGTAAATACCAATCGGAGTAGCCACCCGATACTAAATCTCCACAGATGCGTGCTGCTATGCCTGCTGTGGCACAGCCAGCCATTATATCAATGGTATTTTGATTTCCTGTTCCAATGGCTGTTCCATCTGCTCCTGAAATTGTTGTGTTTAAACATCCCCACTCTGCCATTCCTTGGTTGCTCGATGCTGCTATTAAACCGTGCCGGACATTTGCATCATATCCAGGGTCTCCAGACTGGAGAATATAAGCAATTATTCCTCCTTGGAAAGGGTCGCCTATTTGCGGAAGCGATGCAGTTGTAAAACTCACCTGAGTACCATAACTGGTTCCACTAGCATTGGTAGCATAGGCCCTTACATAATGTAAGGTACTGGGAGTCAAACCCGTAATATTACTCGTAAAAGACCCTATGGTGCCACTTTCCGTTGTTTTTGAGTTAGCAGTAGTTGGATTTTGTGAGGTACTCCAACAAATTCCTCTTGCTGAAATAGTATTTCCAAAGTCATTTGTAATATTTCCGCCACTTGTTGCTGATTGATAACCAATATCTGAAGCAGCAGTTGTTGAGGCAACCGTGGGAGGCTGAGTTAAGGCTGTGCCCCCTATCATATTAACCCATACCGTTCCATTGTAAAATTGTGGTTCGCCTGTTCCTGGTCCACAGTTTGTACAATAAATCATTAGTCCAATAGCAGGACTCGAAATTGCTTGTCGCTGAGCATAGGTCATGCGCGGAGGAAGTAAACCCTGTGAAGTGCTACTTATATCTAATTTTGCGGATGCATCTGGCGAATTTGTTCCAATGCCTACTTGAGCAAAGCTAATTGTGCTAATAAAGATGGTAGCGAAAATTAAACAAATTGATTTTAGGTTGAATTTCATTTTTAATAGTTTGATTAGTAAATATATATGATCAAAACCAAAACATCAATAGTGTTTTTATATTCCCCCCATCCCACATCTGCCACCTACCTTCAAATACACCCAAGTTCCCGACAAAAACCCCCAATCCACTGCAATGTACTGCAAGGTTTACTGCAAACCTGTAGTAAAAAGTCCAAGAAAATAAAAGGTAAGTAATTGATTTATAAAGAAGTGGCTCCGACCAGAATCGAACTGGTATCAAATGTTTAGGAAACATCTATTCTATCCGTTGAACTACGGCGCCAAGGCTACAAAAATACAAAAATATGTTTGTTTCTGCTCAAAAGGCATGCGCGCATTTTCATTGTTAATTTTTTAAGCATTAATTGTTAGCACAATGTTATGTTTATTTCTATTTTGCCCTTAGACAGTTAAAATGAAGTATTTTTGTCTAAAATTTTAAAGTCATGAAACCTAAATTTATTGCAAGAGACATTAGCTGGTTGAGTTTTAATGCCAGGGTTTTGCAAGAGGCAGACGATCCAAAAACAGCACTTGCAGACCGCATTCGTTTTCTTGGAATTTTTTCAAATAATCTAGATGAATTTTTTAGGGTGCGCGTAGCTACACTAAAAAGAATGGTCGAGTTTACTGATAAGAAAAACTTATTAAACCTAGACTACATAGATAATCCACAAATTGTATTAGACGAGATTCAAAGAATTGTATTAAAACAACAAGGTGAGTTTAGCAGAATTTGGACTAAAATAAATAAAGAGCTTGTTCAAAATAAAATCATTTTAATTAATGATAAAAAATTAAATGCCGAACAAAAAGAATTTGTTAAACAATATTTCGAAGATGTAGTCAGGCCTTATATCATTCCATTAATGATTGAGAACCTGCCCGAGCTACCTTATCTTAGAGATAAAAGTTTATACTTAGCCATTGCGATGAAAAATCGTAACAGTGCTTATCAACAAAAGTTTTCGTTGATAGAAATTCCAAGCAAATCGTTAGGGCGCTTTGTTATATTGCCTTCTAAGCCAGGCTTCACTAATATTATTTTATTAGAAGATTTAATCGAATTTAATTTGCCTATCATCTTTTCGCATTTTAAATTCAATCAGTTTGAAGCGCATGTGTTTAAAATTACCAAAGATGCCGAATTAGATTTAGACCAAGAGGTGGGTATTAATTTTATTGAAAAAATTTCGAAAGGAATAAAAAATAGAAGAAAAGGAAAGCCAGTAAGGTTTGTTTACGAAAAGGGGATGAATGCAGAGCTGCTCGATTTTTTAATTAGAAAATTAAAACTTACACGCAGAAGCAGTATTATACCAGGTGGGCACATTCATAATTTTAGGCACTTTATGGATTTCCCAAATGTAATTCCACAAACGGTTGCCCGGCCTAAACCTTTTCAGCATCCGCTCATTAAAAAAAGAGTACAAGTAGCAGATATTATTTTAAAGCATGATGTGCTTTTGCATTTTCCTTATCATTCATACGATCCTGTAATTGATATGCTGCGCGAAGCGGCGATGGACGATGATGTTTATAGTATAAAAATAACCGCATACCGCTTAGCTGCTAATTCTAAAGTCATCAATGCCCTAATCAATGCGGCCCGCAATGGCAAACAAGTAATTGTATTCTTGGAATTAAAAGCAAGGTTCGACGAAGAAGCAAACTTAAAGTGGAAGTCGATTATGGAAGAAGAAGGTGTGGTAGTTTTAGTTGGTGTGCCAAATAAAAAAGTGCATGCAAAAGTTTGTATTATTCAGAAAAAAGTAAATAATAAAACCATTAAATATGGTTTTATTAGTACCGGAAATCTGAACGAAAAAACTGCTAAGATTTATGCAGATCATTGTTTGTTAACTTCGAACCGATTATTAATGAACGAAGTGAGCAAAATTTTTGACTACTTGCTCCATTGGCAAATGGGCGACAAGCCAATTGCGAAAATGAAACACTTACTCGTTTCTCCGATTAACATGCGCGCTTCGCTAATAGAATTAATTGAAAACGAAATTAAGTTTGCGAAAAAGGGAAAGCCTGCAAAAATTGTTATTAAATTAAACTCTTTAAGTGATTTAACACTACTAGAAAACCTATATAAAGCTAGCAAACAAGGCGTAGAGGTGCATTTAATTATCAGAGGTATTTTTACCCTTAAAAAAGCAAATACGCAGCTTAATGCCATTAGTATTGTGGATCAATATTTAGAGCATGCAAGGGTTATGATTTTTCAAAATAACGGAAACGAAAAGGTATATCTTTCTAGTGCCGATTGGATGGTAAGAAACTTAGATCATAGAATAGAAGTGGCTACGCCAATTTATGATAAAAAATTAAAGCAAGAACTGATAGACATTATCGATATACAATTAAAAGACAATCAAAAAGCACGCATTTTAGATGCAGAATTATTAAATAAACATGTACCTTTAGTAGGTAGAAAAACGGTAAGATCTCAAGAAGAAACTTATCAGTTTTTAATAAATAAAAAATACTAGTATTGATACTTGCAGCAATAGATATAGGGAGTAACGCGGCACGAATTTTGGTTTGTGAGGTAATAAAAAATGGCGCAGAGGTGCATTTTGAAAAGCTAAACTTATTAAGAATTCCTTTGAGATTGGGCTTCGATGTTTTTACAAAAGGCATTGTAGGCGCTAAGAAAAAGAAGATGCTTAACAATACCGTTAAAACATTTGACCAATTAATGAAGGTCTATGATGTAGATCATTACATGGCTTGCGCTACCAGTGCTATGCGCGATGCAAGCAATGGTCAAGAAATCATCAACGAAATTAAACAAGAAACTGATATTGAAATCGAAATAATTTCGGGGCAATTAGAAGCCGAAATAATTTACGAAAATCATATTGCCGAAATGTTAAATGACAGCACAAGTTATTTATACATTGATGTGGGTGGTGGTAGTACCGAAATTACGCTATACCATAATTCAAAAGTTAAATTTCAAAAATCATACAACATTGGTACGGTTAGAATTTTAACAGATATGGTCAACGATGATGTTTGGCAAAAATTAAAAATAGATTTAAAAGAGATTGCTAAAAATTATCCGGGCATAGAAGCCATTGGCTCTGGTGGAAACATCAATAAAATACTATCTATTAAACGAAACGATTCGAAATTAAACTATAAAGAAATTAAACAAATTTATAACGAGTTGTCGCCTTTATCTATCGAAGAGCGCATGGAGCTTTATATACTAAAGAAAGATCGCGCAGATGTGATTGTGCCTGCATTGTTGATATATTATAATATTATGAAGTGGGCAAACATAGAAGATATTAATGTACCTAAAATTGGATTAGTAGACGGCCTAATCCATCATTTATACGAACTTGTTTTAGCCGATTAAATTAGCGTAATTATTTCTTCCGAAAATTTTTGTGATTGATAGGGTATTCCATTTACTGAAATTTCAATAGTAAATGGAATATCGTTTTCTGAAACTGCAAAGGCAAACAAACAGGTTTCATAATTATAAGTTATAAAACTCACATTTAACAAGGAAGGAATATTTTCGCGACAGACCAATAGGCCTGTTTCGTCTACAAAATAAAATTTTATTTTATTGATTTTATTCCCTATTGCATCGGGTGAATTTATATGATACGAAATATGATCGCCTGGTTTAAAAAACTGTATGCTTTCTTTTGTAGCGTTTTTACTACTAAACAATTTTGCTATTCGTTTTTTAAAATTCATCTATATTGCTTATTCACATTCGTGTTGCAACTAAATTTATTTAAATTATATATAATTAAAAATTCCATTTATTTCCATCTTTAGGAACAGCTGATTTGCAAGCCCATGCATATTTGCTTTGCTAGCAATTTTGCAACAACAATGTGGCTTATTCGAAATTTTAATAAAATAAAAAAGCGCGCTAAATATTTAGCGCGCTTTTTTATTTTAAAATTATTTTATTACCAAACCTTTACGCGATCTGCTGCTGGTCTAAACATTTTATCTCCTTGCTTAATGCCAAATGCTTCGTAAAATTCTGGCATGTTAGTTAATGGACCATTGGTTCTATATTTACCTGGCGAATGCGGATCTGTTACAATTCTTTGGTTTAAATTTTCATCGGTAATGTTTTGTCTCCAAACTTGTGCCCAACTTAAAAAGAATCTTTGATCTGCTGTAAAGCCATCAATTTTTTCGTTGGATTTGCCTTGTGCCGTGCGTTTGAATGCATCGTACGCAATGTTAATACCACCCACATCGGCAATGTTTTCGCCTAATGTTAATTCGCCATTTACATGTACATTGTCTAATACCGTATATGCCGAATATTGATCTACTAACATCTTCGTTTTTGCTTTAAACTTATTGTTGTCTTGTTCGGTCCACCAGTTTTTTAAATTTCCCTCTTTATCAAATTGACAACCTTGGTCGTCGAAACCGTGGGTCATTTCGTGTCCAATAACTGCGCCTATACCGCCATAATTAATGGCATCGTCTACACTTGGATTAAAGAAAGGAAACTGTAAAATTCCAGCCGGAAATACAATCTCGTTAATACTTGGATTGTAATATGCATTAATGGTATGCGGTGTCATTGCCCATTCTGTTTTATCTACTGGCTTACCGTATTTATTAATCATTTCTTCGAATGCAAATTCATTAGCCGCCATAATGTTTTGAACATAAGATGCCCTGCTAATAGTTAATTTGCTGTAATCTTTGAATTTATCTGGATAACCAATTTTCTTAATAAAAACGGCTAATTTTTCGATGGCTTGTTTTTTAGTTGAATCGCCCATCCAATCTAATTTTTCGATGCGCTCGCGGTAAACAATTTGCATGTTATTTACCATTTCTAAACATCTTTTTTTAGCTTCTTCTGGAAAATATCTTTTCACATAAACTTCGCCTAAAGCTTCGCCTATGCCACCGTTAATATCTCCTAATACACGCTTCCATCTTGGACGCATTTCTTTAGCACCATTCATTACCGTTCCGTTAAACGCAAAACTTTCTGCAACAAAAGCTTGATTTAAATTTCCAGCAAATCCACTTACCAAATGCCATCTCAAATAAGTTTTCCAAGCATCTATTTTTTCTGCACGCAACATATTGTCTAGCGCAGTAAAAAACTTTGGTTGACTCACGATCATTTCATTTACATTCGTTATTCCTGCTTTGGAAATAACGGTATTCCAATTAATATTTTTGGTAATTTTATTAGCATCTGCTACACTCATTTTATTGTAGGTTGCATATGGATCACGCATTTCTACTCGCGTCATAGAAGCTTCAGCCAATTGGGTTTCTAGGCGAATAATAGTTTCTGCATTTGCTGTTGCGCTTGCTTGGTCATCGCCCATCATAGTAAACATTTTTACTAAATGAATGCGGAATTGTTTTCTAATTTCTTCCGAACGCGCATCAGTTTTAGTGTAGTAATCTCTATCGGGTAAACTTAATCCACCTTGATCTGCATAAGGAATATAAGCCGAACTAATTTTCATGTCTTGGTAAACATAAAAACTATATAATGCGCTTACTCCTTTTTTCTGTAAGATGGAAGTTTGATTTAATAAATCATTTATGTTTTGAATAGATTGTATTGCTGTTAAGTCATTTTTTAATGGGCTTAATCCTGCTTTTTCTATAGCCAATGAATCCATGCCACTTGCATAAAAATCTCCCACTTTTTGTTCGTTACTTCCTTTTGCTGCAGCAGTATTTGCAGCCGACTCATCTAATAAAACTTTTAATTTCTTATTTGTTTCGTCTTGTAATATACTAAAGGCTCCCCAGCGGGTTTCGGTGCTTGGAATTGGATTGTTTTTTAACCACAATCCATTTGCGTATGCATAAAAATCGTCTTGAGGGCGAACCGATGTGTCAATGTTTGCCACATCAATAGCTATAATTTTTTCTCCTCCTAGGTTTGTTTTGCAAGCCGAAATGGCCATCATTAAGCCTATGGAAACTAATAAATAATTGGCTGGTTTTTTCATATATGTTAATTTAGACTGCAAGATAGGGATTTTTATAGCCTGGCAACAAGTGCATTTTTTGAATTTGTTAATATCCTAAATAGGCTAAAAATGTTCATTGGGAGCTTTAAATCGCGTTTTAATGCCAGATGGTGTTATTTTTCCACACAAAAATGTTGAAAACAATAGTTTTTTGTTATTTTAGCGCATTAATAGCCTGAATTATAAAGAATAGGATTATAAATTTTGACCTTACGCCAAGATTAATGCTGTACAACAGAAAGAAGACTTATATTTTATTTTTTGCACTACTATCAAGCGTTTTGATGCTAAACACCGCAAGCAATAGCGCTTTTGCACAAGTAGGCACTCTGCAAGAAAATCCCTTTTCAAAAGAAAACTATACCGAAGCAAAGAAATTAGAACGCTTGGTTTACAATACCATTTTACCTTATTTAAAAGGCACCAACTTTTTAGTAGATGTAAAAAT
>JAURMH010000113.1 GCA_030830805.1 Bacteroidota bacterium | reverse complement strand
TTCGTTAAATTCTTTACCGTAATTGTATCCAGAATTATTAATACTCAATACTTCACTTTTAGATGCTGCTATTAGCGCTCCCAATAGCAATAGCGCAAAGCCCATGTGTGCAATGGCCGAACCTGCTAATTTTATTTTTCCTTTGAAAACAGATAGTAAAATTTCTCCATTGGCAAACACCGCAAAATTTGCCGCAAATACCAATAATGCAAAAGGAATTAATTGAAAATATCCTGCATAATAACAAATGATAGTAGATGTAATGCCACTTAATAATAAGGTGATGAAAAATACTTTTTTGAATTTTTGAGGATCGGTATTTTTGTATTTTAAAAATTGTGCAAAACCAGAAATAATTAAAATCAAAACTGCAATTGGAATTTGCCATTTATTATAATGATCAATTACATTTACTGGTGGCGCAATATTGCTGCCAAATAATTTATTGATAACCGGAATAGAAGTAGTTAAGATTACTTGGAAACAAGATATACCTAACATAACCGCACCTATAAATAACCAAAATTCTCTCGAATAAGTTTCTTCGTCTTTTTGAGTTCTCGGAAAATGTTTCCAATTTTTAATTAATAAATAAGATCCAATTCCAAAAAAAACCAAAATATAAATAACCAATTGACCAGACATTCCAAGGTCTGTAAATGCATGTACAGAAGCATTTCCAAGAATTCCACTTCTAGTTAAAAAGGAAGCATATAAAACCAACACATAACTAATGAAGACTAAAAATAAAGCCGTAAAATAAGAATGTCCGGTATGCTTATAAGCTAACATCACGTGCACTCCTGCAATTAAGGTTAACCATGGAATTAAAGATGCATTTTCTACCGGATCCCAAGCCCAAAAACCACCAAAATTTAAAGCCTCATAAGCCCAAAAAGAGCCCATGATAATGCCTGTGCCTAAAACCATAACGGCAAACAAAGCCCATGGCAATGCTGGTTTCATCCATTCATCATATTTCTTTTGCCAAACACCTGCTAGTGCAAAAGCAAATGGCACCACCATTGAAGCAAATCCTAAAAACAAGGTTGGCGGATGAATGACCATCCAATAATTTTGTAATAATGGATTTAATCCATTACCATCTTTAATTAAAGATAAATAATCGGCTCTTTGAAAAATGGGTGCTTGCAATGCATTGCGCAATAATATAAATGGATTAGAACCAATCACATGTCCAAGAATTTCTACGCCTAATAACATAGACATAATTAATACTTGTGAAAGCATGACTATGGCTATAACCGAAGGTTCCCATTTTCTTGCAAAAAAACGAAGCACCAATGCTAAACACATTTGCCAAAATGACCACAATAAAAAACTACCCTCTTGTCCTTCCCAGAAACAAGAAATTATGTACTTAGTTGGCAAAGTGGTGCTCGAATGAGCCCAAGCATAATGGTATTCGAAATAATGATTACCAATGATAACTGCTAAACTTACAATAATACCAATGATAGCTATCGCATGCATATACAAAGCGGTTCGCGCAATTTTTAACCACGAATTTTCGGCAGTTTTGGCCGCAAAAAAATAAGCAATTGTGGTAAGTAATGCCGTTGAAAAAGCCAACACTACTGCAAAATTACCAGCTATACCGGGTAACAAATGTTCCCCTAAAAATTTTATTTCCATGAATTTATTTTGAAAGAATAGGATTTGCTATGATGTTTGCGCTTTAAACTCTTTGGTCTCTACTTTGTCATTAGTGTATTTTGAAGGACACTTCATTAAAATTTTAGAAGCATGAAATGTTGCATCTTGCATTTTTCCAATTAACACAATCTGTTCTGATTTTTCGAAGTCTTGTGGTTTGGTTCCAGCGTAAATAACTTTACACTCTTCTCCCTCTTGGTCTTTGACATAAAAAGAAAAGTAATTGGCGTCTTGAATTGGATTGTATATCATTTCCTTTTCTTTCTGTAATTTACCAACCACATGAATTTCTTTATTGGTCTGTTTTGACTCTGCAAAACTTGCATAAGAACTAGAATCGGAGAAGGTACTCACGATGGCTGCAATTGCAATGGCAATTACTAAAATGCCTATTAAATGGGTCTTTTTCATTTGCTGATTTAAATCATTCAAAATTAAGCATAAAAACCGATTTTAAGCAATATTTTAGCTATTTCTTTCGCCTATTTGCTGACGCCACATCGCATAATATAAGCCCTTTAAAGCCAATAAATCTTCGTGTTTGCCTTCTTCAATTACCAAGCCTTTTTCCAAAACAACAATTTTGTCGGCATGCATAATAGTAGATAATCGATGGGCAATCATAATTGTAATATGTTGTTCACCATGGGCAATTTTTTTAATGGTGTCGTTGATTTCTTCTTCTGTTAAAGAATCGAGTGCCGAGGTGGCTTCGTCGAAGACCAATAAATTTGGTTTACGGAGCAATGCCCTAGCAATAGATAAGCGCTGCTTCTCCCCTCCCGAAACTTTTACACCGCCTTCGCCAATAACGGTATCTAATCCTTTATCTGCGCGAGCCAATAAGTTTTGGCAAGCTGCTTTTTCGAGCACTTCCATACATTGCGCATCCGTAGCACCTGGATTTACAAACAACAAATTTTCGCGAATACTACCGGCAAACAACTGAGTGTCTTGGGTAACAAATCCAATTTTTTCTCTTAAGGTATCTAAATCAATTTCGTTTTCGGGTACTTCGTTATACCTAATTTGTCCAGATTGAGGGCGATACAATCCAACTAATAATTTAACCAATGTTGTTTTTCCAGATCCAGAGGGTCCAACAAAAGCAACCATTTGACCGGCATTTACTTCGAAACTTATTTCTTGTATTGCCTTAGTTTTAGCAGACTGATGCTGAAAAGAAACTTTATCAAAAGTTAATTTGGTTACCGTGCTAATTATTTTTGGATGTGCAGGTTTTGGCTCTTTAGGCATTTCCATGATGGCTTTAAAATTAGCTAAGGAAACCTCTGCCTCTCTGAAAGTATTAATTACATTGCCTAATTCTTGTAATGGGCCAAAAATAAAGAAGGAATAAAACATCAAAGAAAACATTTGACCAATAGAAATTTCTTTTTGAAAAATCAAATACAACATGATAAACATGATACAGGTTCTTAAGAAATTAACTGCAGTGCCTTGAATAAAGCTTAAACTCCTGATGTATTTTACTTTTCTTAATTCTAAACCTAGGATTTTTTCGGTCGTATTATTGAGTCTATTTATTTCTTGCTTTACCAGGCCTAAAGATTTTACTAATTCTATATTACGCAATGATTCTGTTGTAGAACCTGCTAATGCAGTGGTTTCGCCTACAATTACCTTTTGAATTTTTTTTATCCTTTTACTTAAAACTGAACTTAAAATGCCAAGTAATGGCACAACAGCTAAAAATACAGGGGCAATAAGCCAATGAACTCTAATAGCGTATACCATTACAAAAACAATTCCAATAAAAGAGGTGAATAAAGTATTGACAAAAGAAGCAATGAGCTTTTCGACATCGGTTCTTACTTTTTGCAAAATACCTAGTGTTTCGCCACTGCGTTGGTCTTCGAATTGCGCATAAGATAAGCCTAAAGAATGTTCTAATCCATCGGAGTACATTTGCGCACCCAATTTTTGCGTAATTACATTCACAAAGTAATCCTGAAAATTTTTCGCAATTCTAGAAATAAAAGCAACACTAATTGTACCGCATAGTAAAAATCCAACTCCCCTGATATATTCTTCTTTTGTTAGTTCAGAAAACTTACTAGCATAATTATCAATAATATAACGAAACAATAAAGGATCTAAAAGTGAAAAGCCTTGGTTAATTGCGGCTAAAAACAAAGCTAAAATGCCTAATTTCCAATAGTTTTTTAAATAAGGATATAAAATTTTCATGAATTGAATTAAAGAAAGATGTTTAAACATCAAAAGTACAAAAATAGCTGAAGATATAGGCTAGATTCCGTTTAATTTAAAATATGTTCTATTTTTGAATGATGAATAAAGTAATATTGGCTTTGGGCATGCTATTGAATTTTAGCATACTTCATGCTCAGGTTTTGATAAAAGTGGAAATGGATGAAGCTGTTATTGCTGCTAGAAAATTCCCTTGGGCGATGAATAAAATTGCGAATCAAGTGAGTGTGATAAGCGCCAAAGAAATTGCGCAAGCAAATCAAGCAAATACCGCCGATTTATTACAACAATCTGGACAAGTATTGGTTCAGAAAAGTCAGCAAGGTGGCGGAAGCCCAATAATGAGAGGCTTTGAAGCAAATAAAATTTTATTAGTAGTAGATGGCGTTCGCATGAACAATGCCATTTATCGTGCTGGCCATTTACAAAATAGCATTACCATAGATCAATTCAGTTTAGACAAAATAGAAATTTTAAACGGTCCGGGATCTGTATTATATGGAAGTGATGCATTAGGCGGCGTGATTCATTTCTACACAAAATTACCCGAATTCTCGAACAGTAAAAAAATATCAGTGAAAGGTAATGTAGCTAGCAGGTATGCAACCACGAACAACGAAATAACCAATCAAGTTTCTTTAAGTGTAGCTAATAATAAATGGGGCTTTTATACATCTTTTACTCAGTCTGCATTTGGAGATTTACGACAAGGAGCGAATAGATCTAAGGCCATTGGCGATTTAGGTAAAAGAAACTTTTACCAAGGACGAATCAATGGCAAAGACACTTTACTTGTCAATCAAGACCCAAATATTCAAAAAGGAAGCGCATATAAGCAATACGATTTGATTCAAAAATTGGTATGGAAACAAAACGAAAATGTAAGTCATGTGTTAAATTTTCAATTATCTAATAGCAGCAATGTTCCTCGTTACGATAGATTAACCGAAACAAATGGTGCCAATATTTTCAAAAATGCAGAATGGTTTTATGGCCCACAAAATAGATTGCTATTGTCTTATCAAGCGCAATTAAAAAATAGAAAGTGGTATGATAAAGGAAATATTACCCTTTCACATCAAGCAATTCAAGAAAGCCGACACAACCGCGGATGGAATAAAACGAACTTAAACCATCGCATCGAAAATGTAAAGATCAATGCAATCAATTTAGATTTCGAAAAACAATACAAACATCGAATGATTCGTTATGGATTAGAAAGTAATTTCAACGAAGTAACATCTACCGCAAATGCAGAAAATATAATTACAGGAAGCCGAAGTGCTTTAGATACGCGTTATCCAGACGGTGGCTCAAGTACACGTTCACACGCAGTTTACCTTTCAGAAGAAATATCGTTTGGTAAATTAGCTATATATGAAGGAGTAAGATATACTAATTCTCAACTTCGCGCCACTTTCAACGACCAAACATTTTTTCCCTTTCCATTTAAAGAAATTACGCAAAATAATCAAAGTCTAGTAGCAGATGTAAGCGCATGTTATCGCACAAATAATAATTGGAAAGTTAGTCTTTTAATTTCTTCTGGTTTTAGAACTCCTAACTTAGATGACTTAGCTAAGGTGTTTGAATCTACTAAAGGAGATACCATTGGGAATATTGCAGCCATTGGAACTTTAATTGTGCCAAATAAAGATTTAAAACCAGAATTTGCTATTAATTATGAAATAGGATTAAGTAAAAAGTGGTCAGTTGCCCAACTTAAAGTTAATACTTTCTTTACAGATTTAACAAATGCTATTGTAACACAAAACAGCACTTTTAATGGAAATGAGTTTATAATATATGGTGATACCTTATGCAGAGTACAACAAAATGTAAATGCAGGAAAAGCTTATATATATGGTTTTTCAGCAAATATCGAACATCAATTAAAAGCTGGATTTAGTTTTTCTGCAAATGTAAATTACACCAAAGGTATGATTACGACTAATGAAATTGCAAGACCGCTTGACCATATTTCCCCTATTTTTGGCAAAGCAAGTTTAAACTACCTAAATCAAAATTGGTCAGCTAGTTTTTATACCCTTTATAACGGCGCCAAAAAATTAAAAGATTATAATATTACTGGAGAAGATAATTTAATTTATGCTACAGCAAACGGTTTACCAGCATGGCATACGCTTAATTTAAGAGCAAATTATAAAGTAAATAAAAACATTGATTTGCAAATAGCAATAGAAAATATTGCGGATAAAAATTACCGTGTCTTTGGCTCAGGCATTTCTGCTTCAGGTAGAAATGTATTATTTGCTATTAAAGGAAACTTCTAGTTTAGCTGTAGCTAATAAAAAAAGGCGCTAGGTAAAGCGCCTTTTTTTATGCTTTTTGTTTGGAAAGTATGATTTCTTGATAGGCTGCATCCCAAAGCTGTATGCGCATTTCAAGCGATTCAATTACTGCTTTTGTTAATGCGATCCATTTATTTTGGTCGTCGCCACATAATTGATCCGTCATAGCTATGGCTAAATGACTGTGATGATCACCATCTATTTCAATATGTCTTTCTAAATAATATTTAAAAATTTCTGCTTTTTGAGATTCTTCTACTGAAAAATTATTAACCATACTTAAAAACATAGCTGGAATTAAATCTTCGCGACCAAAAGTAAATACGGCAGCTTGTAAATATGATTCGTTTGAATTGACAATAGCAAAAGTATGCTCCACAAATAAGCGTATGGCATCAGGCACATTCGCATGTTCGAATGCTAAAGTTAAACTTTTATATATTTTTAAATTATCGATAAAATCATTTATTTGTTGTGTATTAGCGCCGGCTTGCTTCATAGCCGATAAATACAATTCAAAATGACTGATTCTTTTGCCATTTTGATCTACATCCGACTCTTCTCCTACTACAATCTCGTTGATTAAAAATCTGGTGTTAGCATCTCCGACAGGTAACCATGGTGTTTCTACACAAGTTAAGTTAATTTGGAGCGATTTTAATAAAGACATGAAATCCCAAACTGCAAACACATGGTATTTCATGAATATTTTTAAATCACAAAGATTATTTATTTCTTGATATAAAGCATGTTGAATAATCTGCGCTCTAAGGGGAGCAATCTTATTTGCTAAAGTGTCGAAATTTTCGTTCATATTATTTTGTACAATTTTTTAAACAAAGTGCTTCTGCTTGCATTGATTGAATCATTAAATCAATATTACCAATGGCATAACCAGCAGAGATAAACTTTATTTGGTCTTTTGTATCTATCAACATCAATAAGGGAGCATTTGTTTTGCTTTTTACGATTTTTAAACGCTTTTGTACAGAAAATTGGGGGTCTAATGCAAATGAAGTATTTTTAGGAAAAAAACTAAGATATTTTTTCTTGATATCTAGTAATTTGCTTTCTTGGGGTAATAAAACCAAGAGCGGAAATTGCATGTTCTGCCATTGCTGTTTTAAAGATTGTAGCTCTACAATTACATGCTTAGATGGCTCTGCGGGTAAATCTAAACACAAAATTGCCAAGCCATTTGTATTTTTAAAACTGGCAATGCTTTTATATTGTTGATTCATTAACACTTGGTGAGTAGCATCTAAACTGCCCAGCATTTTATTTTGAGCTTTAGGAATAAACATTTCGAAAGGAAGAACTACCAATTGATTAGCAGCTAAAGTAACAGGATATATATTACTGCAAACGGTTCCATCGCTTAATCGATTGCCTGTAATAACGATATAGTTTCCTGGTGTTAAAGATAGGCTTACAGGAAACTGTGCGAAGATGGGATTGTTTTCGAAATTAATTGTTAGTGCTTTACCATTACTAACTTTAGCAATGCTAAAATTCAATCCATATTGCACTGCAATTGCTGAAGGATTTTGGTAAATTAATTTTAGTGTGGCATTGGCAGCAATTTCTTTACTTGTTTTTTCAAAATTAATTGTTTGCCAATTAAGCTGATCATTAGATTTTACTTGAACTTGAGCATATTCGGGTTCTATTCTCGCAGGTATACCAAAGCTCCTACACATGGCCACAAATAAAATATTTCTTGATGGCAGGTCGGCATGTTTTAGTTGAGCAACTCCAATCGGGCTCATGGGTATGTTATAATAATTGGCTTGCTTTTCGATTTGAATGTTTTGCTGAAACCATTGTACTAAAAAAGAAATGTCTGCCTTTGCTTTTTGTTGAAATTGTGTGTCAAAATGTTTTTGAAAATAATTTTTGTAAGCAGAAGACATTTCATTTCCTATTCGAGGATTTAATACTGCCAAGGATTGACTATTATTTAAATGATCTAACAAGGTCGTTAAAGAAATATCTCTTAAATCTTTTTCTGATATTTGCTGAAGTAATTCAAATTTCCAATCTTGGTGTTTACTGTAGCTGAGTAAAAATGCTAGAATAGTTTGGTAATTTCCTGCCGATATAGTAATAAAATGAATACTCTGCTCGACTGGTAAATTATTTTTTATTGCCCAATTTTTTATTTGAGCACTATCTGGGAAAGTTGCTAATTGATTGGCTCTTAGCGAATCATCTTGCTTTAATCTTCGCGCTAGTTTAGCTTGGTTTGGATTAGCTGTTTTAGGTTCTTGATAGGTGTCTGCCGGAGGAGTAAAAGGAGTACTCATAAAAACCGGTTTATTCGCAATTGACAAGACCAATGTATCGATATTGGCTACTGTAATTTTTTGATAATAATAGGCATCCCCTTTGCTAGCCCAAATTAATAAATCGCCAAAGCCCGTTTCGAAATTACAAAAACCATTTTTATCGGTTAGTTGATTACTTAAACTATAAAACTCCGCATAGTTATATAGTTTAAAAGCCACATTCGCATTTTCAATTGGTTGATTTTGTTGATCAATAACTTGAACAACTATTTTTTTTGTTTTCGTATAATTTGATAAAACATTTATTTTGGTATACCAAGGCGTTTTTTCTAAAACAGCCTCGGGTCCTTGATAATCACCAAATACAGTAGTATTAACCAACATAGCCCTTTTAGATGGGCCGGTAAACCACCCTTTATTTAATTCCGCTTCGGGTTCGCATGCCCCTAAATATTTCCATTTTCCATCAACCCAAGCTTCTACCCAAGCGTGGTTGTCGTCGCAATGAGCCCAACGAGGTGTATAACATTGACGAGCTGGAATGCCAACCGAACGCAATGCAGTAACCAATAATGTCGATTCTTCGCCACACCTACCAAAAGTAGATTTTACACAATTTAAAGGAGAGGAAGTTCTATCGTCTGTAGATCGGTAAATAACTTTTTCGTGGCACCAGTGGTTCACCTCCAAAACAGCTGCCTCCATGGATAAACCGGCTACCCTATCTTTGAGCGCTTGGTAAAAAACTAAACGAGCTGTATCTAATGTTTCAGTATTCACTCTAATAGGTAATACAAAATGTCGGTAAATATTTTCTGGTATTTTTTCAGACCATGGCATGGTCAATTTTGCTTGAGCAGATGATTGGATATTTTTCAAGTAAAATTCGCCATCGTAATCTGCTAAATCAGACAAGGGCATATACGCATATAAAAACTTCAAAGCTTGGGTTTCAAAAGGACTCAAGGATTTATTAAATACATGAAAGAGTGCCGAATCTTTATTTATATAAAGCGCTTTTTGTCTTTGAAACTGACTATCTACTTTTGCTAAATAATTAGTGTCGGTAATTAAATGCATTTCTTTTTGGCAAGCAATAGCTGCAAACATGCAAATAATCGAAAAGATTAGGTTCCTAATTCTCATATGGATTTATTTAATAAATACTAATTTCATCTACAAACAACCAAGCCTCACTCCCAGCCGCTTCGTGCCATTCGGGACATTTATCCACTTTTTTAGCAATCAATTTTACATAGCGTGTAGTATGATTTGGCAAGTCGAACGAAAAGTTTTGCATACTTGTTTCGCTCACATTTTGAGGAA
>JAURMH010000112.1 GCA_030830805.1 Bacteroidota bacterium | reverse complement strand
TATCGGCTAATGGATTAGGATATACCGATATAGAAGATACTGTAGCTGAAGGATTGACAACTCCCACTTTCGCAGTTTCAATAACATATACTTTATCCACCCCTGCTTCCACTAAATGTCCGATTGCGTCATCTCCTGATACAAATGAAATTTGCATTTGAGATTTATTAGCTGTTGAAGGAAAATAATCGTTCACTAAAATTTGTTTTTCTACCCAAGTATTATTTTTAGCAGTGCTAGCAGTGACTACTTCTACTATTTTTTGAATCGTCCCATTAGATAAAATAACTTTTAAGGAATCGTTCGGATTACCCGATCCACCAGAATTGGCAAACCATCTTTGATAAGAAATAGCAGGAGCAATATAATTACTCAAATTAAAAGTTGGAGAAGTTAAAGTAGTATAACCATTATCGATATCGTCTGTGCCTGCTGCTCCGCCTCCATTGCCTGTTACATAACACTCATCGCCAAAATCATTTGCAGCATCAAATTCGGGTGCAATTTGTTGACCAGTTAATAAGGTACCAACTGGTTCGCCTTTTACCCAAGCACCTCTTTGCGCATTTCCGCTCACCGTCCAATTATTTTGAAAAATAAAATCATCATAAAGACCCTTTTCCAATTCATAAGCTAATACACCTGTACTTGGGGTATATAATATTGAATCGTAGAATGCAGTTTGATAACCTGCTTTACCAATATATGCCGCGTAAACCCCAGCATAGAATGGCATTACAGAGAACATCCCATTTGCATCGGTACTTGCTTTGATATTGAACTCAGCATTCTTTAAGATCACTTGGGCATTTGCAATTTTGATATTTGCACTGTCTTTTAGTTGAACATAACTTATATAATTAAAATTCAATCTCTCTGAAAGTAAAATAGGCAGATTAGTAACAACCCCGTTTTTCAAAACTACATTGTTAATCGTTTGCGAAATATAACCAGGTGCCGAAACTTGAATTGTGTAAGTTCCTGAATCTACGGTGCCTGTTTTAAATACCCCATTTAATTTAGTGATACTATTTAATTCTGCTTTGTTTAATACGGTAATGGTTGCACCAGCAATGGCATTTTGAGTTACTTGATCAGTTACTACTCCTTCTAAAAAGCAAGCCCTGCGGTAGCTTGGGGTTAATACAAACAATCCATTTTCCATATCAGAAATAAGTAAATTTCCTGAAGGTAAATAAGGATATACTCCCCAAGCACCATTAAAAGTTCCGCCCGTATAGGCCGGTGAAGTATCGTAATTGCCTACTTGCACTAAATTATCTGGACGACTTGCATCCACAATGGTAACGCCATCGGTATAATAACTGGTCAATAAAAAATCGGTATTGTGTCCAGTTACTGCTGCATTATTGAGTACATAAGTATTATGACAAATAGAACCTTCACTAGCCGGTGATTGATAACGATCTAATTCTTTGATATTCGAATAATCAGAAATATCGTAAGATGTAACCCAAGCGCCCACTACTTCGTCGGTTGTATAAATCACTTTTCGATTGGTAGACATCCAAGTATTATGCGTGAATTGTTTTGGTGTTAATTGTGTATTAATGACTACTGGAGCCGAAGGGTTGCGCGCATCAATAATTTCTAAAGTACCATTATAAATTTGTCCCGAATATAATGTGTCGTTACTCACATAGCCATCGTGTACATAAAAATTAGAAACAGTTCCTAAATATTGTGGGTTCCATGGATCGGTTAAACTGAACACCTTGGCACGACCATTTTGATGATTACCTCCATACAAATACAATTTACCATTGTCTATATGCAATGCATGAATTTGATCAATAAAACCAGCAACAGCACCATCACCTGTATAGTTTTTAGAATAAATGGTATCTGGAAAATAACTCATGTCTACAATTTTTACACCTGTGCCAGCTTCTGTTGTTACATAAGCATATTTACCCCATGTTCTAACTTCTCTCCAAGAAGATGTAGGACCTGGTACAAAAAATCTTTTAAATGGTTGAGCTGGATTAGTCACATTGACTACCGAGAGGCCATTATTAGCCCCTACAAGTGCATACTCTTTGCCCGTGGTATCAACATAGCCCCAAATATTTGAAAGCAATGCATATGGAATGTTTGAACGAAATTGAATGTTGGTATTTTGTGCAGCTGCATGTTGGGTGAATATTGCACCCATAAATAAGATAATTGCGAATGCTTTCGTTTTGTTAAAATTAAAATTCATATTTATATTTATTTTTTAAAGATTTTTTGTTGAAATGTTTGGTTTGATTGATTGGTGTATTTGATCACATACATCCCTGCTGCTAAATTTGATAAATCTAATTGTTGAACTGCAGCTCCATTGCTTTTCGCTTGGAATACTTGGCAGCCTGTAATATCTTTTATGCTAATGTTTCCATTTTCTTTCTCATTTAATTGAATATTAATACTCGCATCGAAGGTAGTTGGATAAACTTTCCACTGGCTATTATTGTTGAAATCATTGACTCCCGTGCCATCTGGATACAAATTAATAGTTTGATTATTTACTACTCCAGAAGTAAAATTAAATGAAGTAGATATTGTTCTATAACCTGTTTTACTTATTCTCACGTTTAGCATTCCAGTATCTACGGTCCCTGTTTTAAAAGTTCCATCTAATCCCGAGAATTTTATTTTTGAATTGGAAACAATTTCAATACTTGCATTGGGTATAGCTAATCCTGTTGAAGCATCTAAGATGGTTCCTTCTAAGTAAGCAGCTCTTTTATAAGTTGGCTTTACCACGAATAAACCTAATGTCATGTCTGATAAAATTAAATTACCGGATGGTAAAAATCCATATACACCCCAAGTACCATCGTAGCTTGAGCCAGAAAGGTTATTGGTATCGTAATTACCAACTTCTACTAAATTAGCCGGACGCGAAGCATCAACAACGGTAACCCCTTCGTTATAATAGGATGTAAGCAAAAAATCAGTGTTAAAACCGGTTACCGATGCATTATTTAATACATAGGTATTATGAGGTATCGCGCCATTTGAAAATGTCCGCTTATAACTATCTAAAAATTTAATATTCGAGTTATCAGAAATATCGTAAGCAGCAACAGTGGCGTCAGTTATTTCATCAGTAGTATATAATATATTACCATTACTAGAAAGCCAAGTATTGTGAGTAAATTGAAAAGGCGTTTGTTGTGAATTAATTACAATTGGCAACATTTTATTACTTACATCTATTATACTAAATTGACCAGAGAAAATTTCTCCTGCATACAATTTATTGTTTTTAACAATGCCATCATGAATGTAGCGCAAGTTGTAAGCACCTGCATAAGTTGGATTCCAAGGGTCTGTTAAATCTAAGATTAAAGCGCCGCCATTGGATAAATTATTATTTGCTCCATATAAATATAAAAAACCTGCATCTATGTGTAATGCATGCACATTAGAGATGACACCCCCTAGGGTAAACTGTTTGGTGGGTACACTATCTGGTAAATAACTGAGATTTGCTATTGTTATACCAAATGTATTGTCCGAAGCCTCTGTGGTGATGTATGCATAGTTATCCCATGTTCTGATTTCTCTCCAAATACTATTTGGGCCTGGAATTGTAAATTTTAAAACTGGATTAGTTGCTGTGGTAATATCTACAATTGCACAAGCTGCATTATTTCCGGGTCCACCCGTTAAACCAACTAACGCATATTCGTTACTACCTTTTACAAAACCCCAAATATTTGCCGTTCCACTATTGTTAAAGGGTAAAAAACTTTTTAATGTGATGTTATTATTTTGTGCAAATCCAAATGGTATTTGAAAGGCCAGTATAAAAAAAGCCAGGGCTAATATTTTCTTCATAGTTTGAAATAAGCAAAATTTGATGCAATGAAGATAGTAAAAAACGGCAAAAACAGGGTAAAAAATGCGATTTATTCGACAAATAGGCCAACTTCCAATTTATCTGGACATTTTTCCCATAATTGAGTGATGGATTGTTTCAAAATTGGATGTTCAAAATTTGGGATGATGTCTAATAAAGGCTTCAAAACGAATGCCCTTTTTTGCATTTCGGGATGTGGAATTTGAATAAAGTCGCTGGTATGAATAGCACTTTCATAAAAAATAATATCTAAATCGATGATACGAGGCTCCCACTTTTGTAAGCGAACACGGCCCATTTGCGATTCAATAGCTAATAAAGAATGCATTAAATTTTCGGCAGTTTGATGGGTTTGAATTTCGATAGCTTGGTTTAAAAAATCTGCCTGATCGGTATTACCCCAAGCGGCTGTTTGATATATGTTTGAATGCTGCAAAATTCTTGAAAATGAAGCAATGGAGGCAATTGCTTGTTTTAAATTTGCTAAACGGTCGCCTAAATTCGAACCCAATAAAATGATTATATTCATGCTTTTATTTCTACTCTAAATAATTAGTATAATTGCAAATATTACAATAAAATGAAACAATTTTTTAAAATGGTCTTTGCCTCAATGTTAGGCGCTATACTTTCTGCTTTTGCTTTACTCTTTATTGGCATTTTAATTATTGTTGGATTAGTTGCTAATGCAAGCAAAGATACAACAACCAATATTAAAGATCAGAGCATTTTACACCTCGTTTTAAATAATGATATTGTAGAACGCAGTTCTGATAATCCTTTCAAAAATTTCGACATCATGAATTTAGATCAGGAAAAACAACCTGGTTTAACAGAAATTGTTGCACTGATTCATGCTGCTGCAACAGATGAAAAAATAAAAGCAATTTATCTAGATATCGATGAAATTTCGGGGGGATTGGCTAGTATAGAAGAAATCAGAAATGCATTAATTGATTTTAAAAAATCTAAAAAAACGATTTATAGTTATAGCGAAGTTTATACACAAAAGGCCTATTATTTAGCCAGTGTTGCGGATAAAATATACCTTAACCCAGCTGGATTGCTAGAATTCAAAGGCTTTAGTAGTAAAGTAATGTTCTTTAAAGGTGCACTAGAAAAATTAGATATCGAACCAGAAATTATTAGAGTTGGCAGTTTTAAAAGTGCCGTAGAGCCTTATATGCTAGACCATATGAGCGATTCGAGTAAATTACAAACATCTGTTTTATTGAATTCAATTTATCAACATTTCTTAACTGCAATTGCAAAAGAAAGAAAAATAAATGTTGCAGAATTAAATACAATGGCTAATGAACTTAAAATACAATCGGCTCAAGATGCACTAAAATACAAAATGGTAGATGCCTTAAAATATAAGGATGAAGTTTTAGCCATTCTTGTCAATGAAACAAAGCGCAAAAATATCGAAGATCTTTCCTTAGTCAGTATTGCAGATTACCAAAAATCTAATCCAATTCCTATATCAACTGAGACCGAAAAAATTGCCATTATTTATGCTGCAGGCGAAATTGTTTCTGGCGATGGAAATGAAGACAACATAGGCTCTGAAAGGGTTTCAGCAGCTATTCGAAAAGCAAGATTAGATGATCAAGTAAAAGCAATTGTATTAAGAATCAATTCACCAGGAGGAAGCGCTTTGGCTTCTGATGTAATTTGGCGAGAAGTAATTTTGGCCAAAAAAGCAAAACCAGTCATTGCTTCGATGGGCGATGTAGCTGCATCTGGTGGCTATTATATTGCCTGTGCAGCCGATCAAATTATTGCGCAACCCAATACCATAACTGGATCTATAGGTGTGTTTGGGGTGTTATTTAATGCCGAAAAATTCTTCAAAAATAAATTAGGCATTACTTTCGATGGAACAAAAACTTCCGCTTACGCCGACCTTGGAGATTATACTAGAGCCATGAGTCCTAGCGAAAAAAATATTATTCAGCGTTCCGTAAATCAAATTTATACCGACTTTACAACAAAGGTTGCAGCAGGTAGAAAATTGCCAATTAATAAGGTATTAAACATAGCAGGTGGTAGGGTTTGGAGTGGAACAGATGCAATTAGAATTGGCTTAGTAGACAGCCTAGGTAACCTAAATGATGCGATAAATATTGCTGCGCAAAAAGCAAATCTAAAAAACTATCGCATTATTAATTTACCAGAAGAAACAAATACTATTGAAAAAATATTGACTGGCATTTCGAGTAAAATAAAAACAGAATATTTGAAATCAGAATATGGTGAAGGTTTTACCTATTACCAAGAATTTTCAAGAATCAAATCTATCAATGGTATTCAAACTAGACTACCTGTTAACTTAAACATTCAATAATTTACCCTTGGATAATAAATCAATTGTAAAAACGCTTAAATTATTTGCGCAATTACTAGAATTGCATGAAGAAAATCCTTTCAAAATAAAGAATTTTACCAACGCTAATTTTAAGCTCAGTAAATACGCAGAACCCTTAGCAGATAAGTCATCCGACGAATTAGCTAAAATAGAAGGCGTAGGTAAAAGTGCTGCTGCAAAAATTATGGAATTACTCGATACTGGTGTAATTGCAGAGTTAGAAGCACTCAAGCAAATCACTCCTGCTGGCATCATAGATATGCTACAAATTAAGGGCATTGGACCAAAAAAAATCCGCATTATTTGGACGGAATTAAACATTGATACCATAGGCGAATTATATTATGCCTGCAACGAAAATAGATTAGTGGAGGCCAAAGGTTTTGGTTATAAAACACAAGAGGATGTAAAAAAACAAATTGAGTTTTTCTGGTCTAATACGGGTAAAAATTTATATGCGAATGCATTATTGATTGCTAACGAATTCGAAGCATTTCTGAAAAAAGAAATCGAAGATATTGCTATTGAATGCACTGGCGAAATGCGCAGAAAATGCGAGATCATTCATCAAATTGAATTCTTATTAATTACTGCAAATAAGTCTGATTTGCAATTAGTTATAACCGAAAAATTGGCTTACGAATTACAGATTATTTCTGAATTGGAGTGGAAAATTATCACCGAAAACCAAACAATTATTTTATGTTATTTTAGCGATGCACAACAATTTGCTAATCGACAATTTAACTTAACTGCTCATGCAAATCATCTTCAAAAAATTGAAAATTTTAATGCATCCATTTTTACGAAAATAGCATTCGAAAACGAGCAAGCCATTTACGAACATTTTCAATTACCCTATATTGCGCCCGAACTAAGAGAAGGCTTAAACGAAATAGATAAAGCCAAATCGGGTCAACTACCTACCCTAATTGAGCTGAGCGATTTACAAGGTTCTTTACATAACCACAGTACTTATTCCGACGGCATTCATTCTTTAAAAGAAATGGCAGATTATTGCGAATCTCTAGGATATAGTTATTTAGGTATTTGCGACCATTCACAATCAGCATTTTATGCCAACGGATTAAAGGCCGACCGTGTATTAGCTCAGCAATTAGAAATTAAAAAAATCAATGCAGCAAATGCTAATTTTACCATTTTTTCGGGTATCGAATCTGATATTTTATCTGATGGTTCTTTAGATTATCCATCAGAAATTTTAGCCTCCTTTGATTTTATTGTTGCCTCCATTCATTCCAATTTAAAAATGGAAGAAGCTAAAGCAACTGCCAGATTATTGAAAGCAATCGAAAACCCTTATACCACTATTCTTGGTCATCCAACTGGCCGGCTTTTATTAGCTAGAGCGGGCTATCCAATTGATCACTTTAAAGTAATAGATGCTTGTGCAGCTAATGGTGTGGCTATTGAAATAAACGCTAATCCATTGCGTTTAGATTTAGATTGGCGGTATATAGACTATGCCATTTCTAAGGGCGTGATGCTGGCTATCAATCCCGACGCGCATCGTAAAGAAGGTTATTTAGATATGTTTTACGGTATAGCCGTGGCTCGAAAAGGTGGGATGAGTAAGGCAAATTGTTTAAACACATTTTCGAGAGAAGCTATTTATACCTATTTTCAACAAAGAAAAAATAAAATTTAATGAAGGTTTTAGTCGTTCGTTTTAGTTCAATCGGTGATATCGTGTTAACCACACCTGTAATCCGTGGATTGAAAAAACAACTGGGTGCCGAAGTGCATTACCTCACTAAATCAAATTTTCAAGAAGTGCTCGCTGCTAATCCATATATCGATCAAATACATTTATTAAATCATACCAATTGGTCAGAGATTGTTTCGAAGTTAAAAGCCGAAAAATTTGATTATATCATCGATTTACATCATAATGTAAGAACGCTAAAACTCAAGTTAGCATTAGGAGTGAAAGCTTTTTCTTTCGATAAATTAAATATTCAAAAATGGCTTTTGGTTAATTTAAAAATCAATCGAATGCCCGCTTTTCATATTGTAGACAGATATTTAGCTTGCGTAAAATCAATAGGTGTAAATAAAGACTTACAAGGGCTCGATTACTTTATTGGTACTAATGATGAGGTTTCGTTGAGTTCTTTACCCCTTGCCTTTCAAAATGGCTACATCGGATTAGTTATTGGCGCGCAACATTTCACAAAAAGATTACCTAAAGAAAAGTTAAATGTATTACTCCAACGCCTCACACAGCCAGTAGTAATTTTAGGTGGACCAACTGATGCTGAATTAGCAGAAGAACTAAGTAAAATAGCCCCCAATCGCATTTACAATGCTTGCGGAAAATACAACTTAAACCAATCGGCTTCGTTGGTTAAACAAGCACAAAAAATAATTTGTAACGATACCGGCCTTATGCATATTGCAGCCGCATTCCAAAAAGAAATTCATTTATTATGGGGAAATACCATTCCAGCATTTGGCATGGGTCCATATGCTATTGAAAATGCATATCATTACGAAGTACCCCATTTAAATTGTAGACCCTGCAGTAAAATTGGATTTCAACAATGCCCTAAAGGTCATTTCCATTGCATGAATCAACAAGACATTACGAAGTTAATTAACCAACTCGGTTAACGGTGTTTTTGTGGACGCGGAGGAATATCATTGGGGTAGTTATGCAGCGAATTATTATTTACTACTTGTTCCAAATTACTTCTCAACAATATAGCACTAGCCATACTAGAACAAACCATTTGCAGTGTAGCTGGAATATTTGGATCTATCCAGACCCTACCGTTGTTTAAAATACTTACTGCTGCAATTGCGCTGTTTTTATATTGAAATTCAAATCCAAAATTGGCAAAGTTGATCCAGTTTTTTTGGCCTTCTATTTTTTTAACAGGTATAATTTTGATTTCGTTTCCTAATTTATCTTTTGCAAAACCACAATCACCATTGTTTGCAAAACTGCTCTCTGGATTATATACAATAAACTCCCAAGCATTATCTTTTGATTGATCTGGAATAATAGTACCTGCAAAAGTATTTTTATAATCTAATGCCATATTAAATCTAACATTTGACCTGCTTCTGAAAAAATCAAAATTGGTACTTTCAAATTTGCCAACCGCATATACCATTGCTGATACAGTAGAATCTGGTGTAAACTGCTTAAATTGAAATTTTTCTTTAGCTTTTTGAAAATCGAGTATAAATTGAATATTGCTTGAATGAATCCAACCTCTTTTAACCCTACCAGTTTTAAATCCTCCATAACTCAACACTTGGTGAATTCTTAATCCATTGCGGCCTTTAACTTCAAGCGTTGTAGCTGCTTTTTGTAGATTATCAGCAATTAAAATATTGGGGGTTTTACAACTTATAAAAACTAACGAAAATAATAGTAGAAAAATGGCGAGCTTGTTTTTCATATTCCAATTTAAAATTCAATAAACAATATTAATATCTGAAATTAAAATAATCCATTATTCACTAATTTGTTACAAGAATATAATCAAACTATTACCTCGAAAAATTAAATAGTTGAACCATTTTATCGAATATGGCTGTATTCTCATAAATACCTGTAAATTTTGATGCACCTGGACCATAAGCAAATACAGGAACCATGGTTGCCGTATGATTTTTAGTGCTAAATTTTGGTTCTATCTCGTCTTTTGTTTTATCGTCTTCGTTGCCGCTTAATGCAAAACCACCTGTTTCGTGATCGGCTGTAACAATCACTAGGGTATTGCCATTTAACTCCGCAAAATCAAGAGCCCGTCCAATCGCAATATCAAAATCGTTGAGCTCTCTTCTAATATATTCTGCATCATTATCATGTCCACCCCAATCAATTTGAGAACCTTCTATCATTAGGAAAAATCCTTTTTTGTTTTTCTTCAAATAATCAATTGCAAAATTAGTAGTAAAGGGTAAATAATCTCCCCTGCTTTCTTGCATTTTAGGCAAATGTTTTGGGGCAAATAATCCAGCCACTTTCCTTTTACTTGGTTCGTAATTCCATAGTTCAGCTAAGGAAGTCAATACATCATAATTTCTAACGCGTAATTGTCTAGTAAGGTCATCCCCATCTTTTCTTTTATTGAAATTATCTATTCCTCCACCTAAAAACAAATCGATATCGGTTGCCAAAAAATCTTTAGCAATTTCTTCGTACATGTTTCGCGAAGGCTGATGTGCAATGAATGCAGCAGGTGTAGCGTGTGTAATGTCGCAGGTTGCAACTAAACCTGTTGCTAATCCATTTTTCTCAGCCAACTCTAAAATAGTGGTCATCGGTCTTTTATTCGTAAACACCCCAACTGCGCCATTATATGTTTTTCTACCGCAAGACATTGCCGTTGCACCTGCAGCAGAATCTGTAATTTTATGACTACTTGAAGATGTTCTACTAAATCCAATATAATTAAAGCGCTCAAAATTCATTTTTTGAGTAGCCGTTAGTAAGGCATAACTAATTTGTGTTAATCCCATTCCATCTCCAATCATTAAAATAATATTGGTTGGTCTTGCATCCATTTTTTTGGGTGGTGCAAAAGAAGTAATACTTAATAATAAGATTAAACTTAAAGAAAGGATAGTTGAATTTCTTTTCATTTTTTTGTTTGGTTTATGCACGCAATTTACTCATTAATCAAATAGGTTTAAATAGAAATTATGCTATTCACAATTTAATAATATGACCTAATAAATTTACCTGGTAAATAGGTAATAACACCCTTTATTTCTAAGCTCGTTAGGCCAATGGAAAGTGCTGCAGTAGAACAACTTAAAGCCAACATGAGATTGTCAATTTGAAGGGGTTGTTCTTGTAATTGACAGATAATTTCTTGTTCAAAAGGTGTTAAATTGGCTAATAATTTAGTTTGAATTTGCCTATTAGATTGTGGAGCATCCCAAGCCAATCCGATAATCAAATCTTCAGCAGATTGAATTAATTGGGCTGCATTGGTTTTGATTAATTGATTACATCCCATACTTTGGGTATCGTAAATTCTACCAGGCAATGCATAGACCTCGCGATCATAAGAATTGGCCAAATCTGCTGTAATTAGTGCTCCTCCTTTTTGCCTAGCCTCTACTACAATAATTGCATCACATAAACCCGCAATTATTCTATTTCTAGAAGGAAAATTACCTTTTTCGGGCATTTGTCCAAAGCGATACTCCGTGAGCAAACCTCCTTGTATGTGCATTTCTTTTGCAATAGAAACATGTGCCTTTGGATAGATCATGTCTAATCCATGGGCTAATATTCCAATGGTTTCGAGGTTGTTGTTCAAGGCTTCTTTATGAGCTGTAATATCTATGCCATAAGCTAAACCACTAATAATTAATGGGTCGAAAGGGGCTAAATCTTGCATTAAATTTTTAATAAAATTTTTACCGTATTCAGTTGCCATTCTAGATCCTACAATACCAATCACTTTCTTTTTTGCCAAATTTGCCGTTCCCTTATAATACACTATAAATGGAGCATCAATACAGTTCCTTAAACGTTCAGGGTATTGTTGATGCGAATAAGTAAGCACCTCAATCTGATGCTTATGAACAAAATCAATTTCTGCGTAAATAGCTGCTTCGTTTGGTTTTTGTTTTAATAATTCGATGATTCTAGGGGTTATTTTGGGAATATTTTCGAATGCTTTTGCATTTGCTTTAAGTATTTCTTCTGCTGAATCGAAATACTCAAATAAAGTATGGATTGTTCTGGCACCAATTTGAGAAAGGGAACTTAAGGCAATTTCGTAGTAAAAATCGGGTTTCATAAAGCCAAAGTGCCTATTTAAGCTAATGTAATCAACCATTTATTTGATGGATTATTTATACAAAGAAATTTTTGAATTTAAATTTACATGCTTTATATTGTATTAAAATTAAACATCATGAAAAAAAATCAAATCATTTTATTGGCGCTATTATTCGTAAACAGCTTGTTATTTGCTCAAGATATTCCTGCACAATTAAACGAAGCCATTCGATTACAAGAACAATATAAAGAAAGTATCGCACTTCAAAAATTTGACAATATCATTCGAAAAGATCCAGAAAATATGATTGCCTTACAACATGCATCTTATTTATATTCTATTGAAGGCGAAAGAAAAAAAACAGAGACCGAAAAAAGAAGTTACTTTTCTATTGCTAAAAAATATGCAGAAAAAGCTTTGTCTTTAGAACCAGAAAACGCGGAGAACCACTATAATCTAGCATTAGCCCTTGGAAAAATAAGTTTACTGTCTGGCAGCGAAGAAAAATTAAGGTATGCAAAACAGATAAAATCTGAAGCAGAAATTGCTATAAAAATCAATCCAAAACATGCGCCTTCTTTTCATGTTTTAGGACGATTAAATAGAGAAATTGCCAATATGTCGAGCATTAAGGTAATGGCTGCGAAAGCACTATTTGGTGGCGTTCCAGAGAATTGCACTTTTGAAAAAGCCGAAAATTATTTTATCAAAGCAATTGCCAATAGGTCTAATTATATTTTGTATTATTATGATGCTGCTTTAAATGCAAGCTACATGAACAAGAATGCAGAAGCTAAAAAATATTTAGAGAAGGCTCTTTCTTTACCTATGCTAACACCCGATGATCCATACAGGGTGCAAGATTGCAAGGCATTATTAAAAAAATTGAATTAAAAACGCGGCACAAAAACTACGCCTTTACTTTCAAACCATTCCTCTGTAAAGTAATCCTTTAAAGAAAACAATTGATATGGTTTTTTTAATTGATCGAACTCTTCCATGAGGTCTAAACCTTTTAGGTATAAAATACCATTGTCTAAATCGTTGAAAGATTTTTTATTAAATTTATTTTGAACCCAAGGATAAAACTCGGCTAATCTAGTTACTGCCCTAGAAACTACAAAATCGAATTGCCCCGAAACCTGCTCTGCACGGGTATGTTCGGCGGTTAAATTAGTTAATTCAATGGCATTTGAAACTTCTTGGACCACTTTTATTTTCTTGCCAATAGAATCTACTAAATGAAATGAAACGTCTGGAAAAAGAATAGCCAAAGGCAATCCAGGAAAACCACCACCTGTACCCACATCTAATATTTGGGTATCGGGTTTAAATTGAATTACTTTTGCAATGGCTAAAGAATGCAATACATGACGCTCATAAAAATGCTCCATGTCTTTTCTAGAAATCACATTTATCTTAGCATTCCAATCAGAGTATAACTCGCCCAAAGCCTTTAACTGCTTATATTGTAAGTCGTTTAAGTTTGGAAAATAGCCTTGAATTAATTCCATCTTTTTTTAGAACTAAATAACACTAATAAACTCCAAAATGGAATAAATAAATAATATAAAAAATCTTGAATAATCCATGACCAATACAAATCTATTACCTGCAATCTTTTCATTGCTTTAAAATAAATAAATGTCAAAGGCAGTATTCTTAGGGCTGCAATTGCGGCAACATAAATTGGCATAATGTTCAAACAAGCCAACGTAATACCAACAATATAAAAGAGCATACCAGACAAAGATTGCATGGTAATAGCGATTCTGTTTGATTTTTTATACTCCGAACCAACGCCATAATGTCTTAGTTTTTGTATGAAATAGCCCGACCATGTTTGCTTTGCGGGCGTATAAACAAAACTATCTGGGTGTAAGCAAACCGAAACATTGCTTTTGGTTGCTGCCTGATTAACAAACAAATCGTCGTCGCCAGATTGCAAATGCATGTGTGATGCAAATCCTTTATGCTTAAAAAATAAAGATTTTTCGTAGGCTAAATTTCTACCTACTCCCATATAGGTATTGCCTTTTAATGCAAATGATAAATAATTTAATGCCGTTTGAAAGTTTTCGAAACGAGCTATTCTATTTAATATGCCTTTTGATTTTTCGAATGGAGAATATCCCAATACAATTTCTTTTCCTTCAAAAAATGATTGCATATTTCTTAACCATTGGTTCGAAACCGGCATACAATCTGCATCTGTGAACAATAAATGCTCATACTGTGCCGATTTTATGCCAAGCGTAATAGCAAATTTCTTACCATGTTTAAATCGGTCGTCTTCTGCTAATTCTAATACTTTTAAATGTGCATATCTTTCTTTATAACCTTTTAATAAATCGGTCGAATTATCATATGAACAATCGTTTACTACAATTACTTCGAAATTTGGATAATCTTGTTGTAATATACTGTCTAGGTATTTTTGCAAATTTTCAGATTCGTTGCGTGCTGCAATAATTATAGATACCGGCAATAAGCTTGCTTGATTTGCAATTGGTAAGGCTTTAAATGCCAATCTCCAATAATACTTTAAAATATAATAAAGTTGAATAAGGGTTACAAGACCAAAAAACGAGATAAATACGATATAAACTAACACAAGCGATATTTTAAATGCTATGCGAAACTATCATTTAAAAGCTAAAAAACAAGCATCTTTTTTTGGATTCTACTTATAGAATTAAATTTATCTTTGCAAACAATGAAATTCAATTTAACAAAAACCGATAGTCGATCTAAAGCAAGAGCAGGCGAAGTTATTACTGATCATGGTACCATTCAAACGCCCATTTTTATGCCAGTTGGAACAGCTGGAACCGTTAAAGGTGTACACCAACGCGAACTTGCAGACGATATTAAGGCGGATATTATATTAGGCAATACCTATCATTTATATTTAAGACCTGGCTTAGAAACCATACAACAAGCTGGTGGATTACACAAATTTAATGGCTGGGAAAAGCCAATTCTAACAGATAGCGGCGGATACCAAGTGTATTCCTTATCGGGTGTACGTAAAATAAAAGAAGAAGGCGTTACTTTTAAATCTCATATTGACGGATCTAAACACCTATTTACGCCCGAAAATGTAATGGATATTCAGCGCATTATTGGAGCAGATATTATTATGGCATTCGATGAATGTACGCCCTATCCTTGCGATTATCGATATGCTAAAAAATCGATGGAAATGACCCATCGATGGTTAAAAAGATGCTGTCAACAGTTTGATCAAACCGAACCTTTATATGGTTATCAACAAACTTTATTTCCTATAATTCAAGGGAGCACTTATAAAGATTTAAGAAAACAATCGGCAGAAGTAATTGCTAGTTTTGAAAGAGAAGGCAATGCAATAGGTGGATTATCTGTAGGTGAACCTGCAGAAGATATGTACGAAATGACCGATATTGTGACCGAAATATTGCCTCAAGATAAACCTCGTTACTTAATGGGTGTGGGTACACCAATCAATATTTTAGAATGTATTGCCCTAGGAATTGACATGTTTGATTGTGTAATGCCAACCCGAAATGCCCGAAATGGGATGCTTTTTACTGCCGAAGGATTTATAAACATCAAAAATGAAAAGTGGAAAAACGACTTTTCTCCTATTGATGCAAGTAGTGATATGTATGCCGATTTAACTTATTCTAAGGCCTATTTAAGACATTTAATTATCTCCAAAGAACTTTTAGGTGCGCAAATTGCCAGTTTACATAACCTCCATTTTTATTTATGGTTGGTTAAAGAAGCTAGAATAAAGATCATAGAAGGAAGTTTTATGCCTTGGAAAGAACAAATGGTAAAACAAATGGCCGCCCGTTTGTAATAAATTTAGCTAATATGAAGCCAAAAAATTATCTTCGTAAAGGATGAAATGGAAGTTACAAACACTCGATTGGTATTTAATTAAGAAATTTTTAGGCACCTTTTTCTTCACGCTCGCTATATTTTTAGCCATTGCGGTGGTGTTTGATTATTCCGAAAAAGTGGATGATTTCATCGCCAAAAAAGCCCCACTTTCCGAAATAATTGGCTTGTATTATATCAACTTCATTCCTTACTATGCGGGCATGTTGAGCCCATTATTGATATTTATAGCCGCTATATTTTTTACAGCAAAAATGGCTAATAACACCGAAATTGTAGCCATTTTAAGCGGAGGCATCAGTTTTCGCAGGTTACTTTATCCATACTTTATAGTTGCGCTTTTTTTGGCCATTGTGAGTTTTGTATTTAATGCCTTTATTATCCCAAATGCCAATAAAGTTAGGGTTGATTTTGAAAATAAATACATCAATAACCAGTTTGTCTATAAAGAAAGAAATATCCATATGCAGCTTGATGATAGCACCTATGCCTATTTAGAGAGCTATAGCAATATCAATAATGTGGGTTATTTGTTTTCACTGGAAAAATTTAAAGGCAAAGATTTACATTATAAATTGCTTGCAGACCAAATTAGCTGGGATTCGGTTCTTAAAAATTGGCGCATTCAAAACTACTCTATTCGTTATATAAATGGCTTAAACGAATCTATTATAAGGGGTAGTTTATTGGATACCACTTTAGCTATGAGCCCCGAAGATTTTGCTAGAAAAGACAATAGCATAAAAACCTTAACACTCACAGAACTAAATGCTTATATCGCAAAAGAAAAGAAAAGAGGCGCAGCCGATTTAGTCGCATATGAGATAGAAAAATACACTCGATATGCTATGCCAATCTCCACATTTATCTTAATTTTAATTGCGGTTTCGCTGAGTTCTAAAAAAGTTAGAGGAGGCATTGGTATACAATTAGGTATAGGTATAGGTAGTAGTTTTGCCTATATTTTATTGATGCAATTTACTACCACTTTTGCCATAAAAGGTGGCCTGCATCCGATGGTTGCAGTATGGATTCCCAACCTATTATTTGGTATTTACGGACTTTATTTATTGAAAATTGCACCTAAATAAGAACCTAATTATACTCCATTTAACCGTTTTTATATGGGGATTTACGGCAATTTTAGGACAATTAATTAGTATTGCTGCCCTAGAATTGGTCTGGTATCGCATGCTTATTGCTTGTATTTCGCTCTTGATTTACCATCTTTGGACCAAAAAATCTTTAAAAATTAGCCGAAAAGACCTCGGTAAATTAATAGGAATTGGAGGAATTGTGGCCTTACATTGGTTCTTTTTTTATCATTCTATTAAAACTTCGACCATATCTGTTGCCTTAGTTTGCCTTTCTTCGAGTGCATTATTTACTAGTTTATTGTCTCCTTTTTATACTAAATTAAAAACTTCAGCACTTGATTTAATTATCGGATTGGTCATTATTGTTGGGATTATTTTAATTTTTCACTTCGAAACCAATTATACATCGGGCATTATTTATGGCTTATTAGCCTCCTTAATGGCAAGTATTTTTACCATTTTAAACGAAAAAGCAGTAAAAAAAATCGAAGCTGCAAGCATCTCTTTCTACGAAATGTTGGGAGGATTGGCCTTTTTAAGCGCGTATATGTCGCTTAATCCAGGTGCAGAACATTTTCAGATGCAAATATCGAATGCTGATTTATTTTACTTAATTATACTCGGAACTGTCTGTACCGCAATTGCTTATGTGTTTGGAGTTGCAGTAATGAAGGAGCTAAGTGCCTATACTGTTGTGCTCACAACTAACCTCGAACCACTCTATGGAATTGTGCTGGCCTACCTCATTTTTGGCTCAAAAGAGCTCATGTCGGCTGGATTTTACCAGGGTGCAGCACTCATTTTAGTAGCTGTTTTTAGCTATCCTTTGATCAAATCGAAACTTCAAGCAAATCAAAAATAGGCCTTATATAG
>JAURMH010000111.1 GCA_030830805.1 Bacteroidota bacterium | reverse complement strand
GCTTGTTGTGCATCTGCATAACCTCTTATAATTGCCAAAGGTTTTAAACCTAATGCCAATGCTTTTTCTTCAGACATTAAAACCATTGCAGATGCACCATCATTTAAGGTAGATGCATTGGCTGCAGTTACTGTACCATCTTTTTTAAATACTGGTTTTAATCCAGGAATTTTATCAAATTTTACTGCTTTAAATTCTTCGTCTTCTGCTACGATGTTAACTGCACCTGCACGGCCCGGTATTTCAACAGCAACAATTTCTTCTTTGAATAATCCTTTTTCGTAAGCGGCTTGTGCTCTATGGTAACTTTCAATGGCAAAAGTATCTTGCTCTTCTCTGCTAATATTACAAGTGCTCGCACATAATTCGGCTGCATTACCCATATGGTAGTCGTTGTAAACATCCCATAAGCCATCTTTAATTAAACCATCGGTCACTTGTTGATGACCTAATTTATAGCCTTGTCTTGCCTTGTCTAAATAAAATGGCACATTACTCATGCTCTCCATTCCTCCGGCTACCACTACATCGTTAATGCCCATGGCAATGCTTTGGGCTGCTAGCATTACTGCTTTGGTTCCAGATGCACAAACTTTATTAATAGTGGTACTTGGAATATCTAATAAGCCAGCAAATTTGGCTGCTTGTGTAGCTGGTGCTTGTCCTAAATTAGCAGAAAGCACATTGCCCATATATATTTCTTGCACTTGCTCATTTGCTATTCCAGCACGCTTTACTGCTTCTTTGATCGCAATTGCGCCTAATTGGGTAGCCGATACAGCACTTAAAGATCCTCCAAAACTACCCATTGGGGTACGAGTGGCAGATACAATGACAACATTTTTCATAGGTTTAGATTTTTTACAAATTTAAGAATTTAATTCATTGAGCTAAACGAAATTCTTTATTTTATTCAGTAAAAACTATGTTTTTTCTTAATTTCACGGCACATGACTCAATCTAATAAAAACTACTTCAGGAGCATTGTCTTCACTAAATACACTTTAGTGGTGTTATGCGTAGCCATCATTGTTTCCGTTTTACCTAAAGGAAGAACTTTTAAATATGAATTTGATAAGGGTAAACCTTGGATGCATCAAAATTTAAATGCCCCATTTGATTTTGCTATCGAAAAATCTAAGGAAGAAATTGACTTGGAGAAAAATAAAATTAATAAAAATGCACTTCCTTATTTTCAATTAGATCAAACATTAAGTCAAGAAATACAAACGCAATTTGAAAGAGAATTTTATATACTATGGAAACAAAAGTATTTAAACGAAAATAAACTTGCAAAAAATAAATACAGTGCCATTGTTAAAGAAAAACTGACTGCAGTTTTAGCCATTGGCATAATGGCTAATGAGCATGCCAGTATTAAAAAAACAAATGCCAATGAATTTTATTTGTTGAACGGTAATCAAGCAAGCCTTTCAGAGCCCAACTCGCATTATACCATAGCCAATGCCTATCAAGTATTGCATCAACAATTAAGTGAAATTAAATCTACAGATACAACAATTATATTTTCAGCATTACAAAATGCTTTATCCGAAAATATAATTTATGACGAAACATTAAGTATTAAAATAAACAATGATGCCCTTGTTAATATCAGCACCTATGAAGGAATGGTTGGCCAAGGCGATTTAATTATTGAAAATGGCACCATGGTTGACGAAGCAAAATTCAGGGTGCTTGAGTCTTTGAAAAATGAATATGATAGGCGTTTAGGGGTCTTAGGTAATAAATATTTAGTGGTATTGGGTCAAACACTGCTCGTATCTTTAATCATCACCTTATTGATGGTATTCTTATCTATGTTTAGAAAAGATATTTATGCCGATCTGCGTAAGATGTTTTTAATTCTAAGTATTGTAACCGGTATGTTGTTGGTGTTATCGTGGGCTTTGAGGTTAAACTTGCCTTCCTTATATTTCATTCCATATTGTATTGTACCCATTATTATTAGGGTGATATTTGATACCCGATTGGCATTGTATATTCATTTATTAGTGGTGGTTTTGGCTGGATTTTTTGTGCCTAACGGCTATGAATTTATTTTCTTGCAATTAACCGCCGGAATGGTAGCCATTAATAGTATTAAAAATTTACTCAGACGTTCTCAGTTTTTAATTTCTGCCATTTTAATTTACGCAACCTATGTGATAGGCTATATAGGCATTTCCATTATTCACGAAGGTTCATTTATTCCAATTGATTGGGATCATTTATTGTGGTTTTTGGTGAGTGTGATTTTGTCTTTAGTGGCTTATCCTGTTATTTATGCCTTTGAAAAATTATTTGGAATTACTACAGAGGTAACCTTAATGGAGTATACCAATATCAATAATAAATTATTGAGAGAGCTGTCTTATAAAGCACCTGGAACTTTTCAGCATTCTTTACAAGTAGCTAATTTAGCAGAAGCCGCTATTTTTAAAATTGGAGGAAATGCACTATTAGTTAGGGCCGGAGCGCTTTACCACGATATTGGAAAAATGGAAACGCCCGAATTTTTTATTGAAAATCAACAGCGTGGTATTAATCCACACGATGACTTGGCATACGAAGTAAGCGCAAAAATTATTATTCGACATGTTTATGCAGGCATAGAAATTGCCTCTAAAAATAGACTTCCATCAGAAATCATTGATTTTATTCGTACACACCATGGCAATACCAGGGTCGATTATTTTTATCAATCTTTCTTGAAAAACTATCCCGAAAAATCAATCAACGAAAATGTTTTTCGTTATCCTGGGCCAATTCCTTTTGCAAAAGAACAAGCGGTGTTAATGCTTGCCGACAGCGTAGAAGCGGCTTCTAGGAGCTTAAAAGAACCATCTGAGCAAACCATTAGCGAGTTGGTAGAAAGGATTATTGATTATAAAATCAATCAACAACAATTCATAAATAGCGATATTTCTTTTAAAGAAATTTATATCATTAAGCAATTGTTTAAAGAAATGTTGATGAGTATGTACCACATTAGAATGGGATACCAAATAGAAAACAGTTAATTATTTATTTCTGTTTTTAGTCTATTGCCTTTTTTAGGTGCTGGCAAATTTCGTTTGATAATATTAATGCTGGCATTTAATTCAAATCCGATGAGTAAAATCATGGAATTTAAATAGAGCCAAATCATAATAACAATAAGGGTTCCAATAGAACCGTATAGTTTATTATAGCTACTAAAATTGTTGACATAATAGGCAAAGCCTAAAGAGGTGATAATAGATAATAAGGTAGCTAATGTCGAACCAGCCGAAACAAATTTAAATTTTTTTGCTGTTGCAGGTCCAAAATAATATAAAGAAGAAATCACACAGAAAAATAAGGTAATGATGGTTATCCAATTGGTACCTAAGATGGCATAATAGGCTAATGGTCCTTTAATAATCCCCATCATTTTTAATTTCCTTAATATACTTTCGCCAGTTATAATTAACGCAACGCCAGCTACCAATAATAAGGATAAACCCATTGTTAAATAAGTAGCTACTAGCCTTTGTTTCCAAGGCTTTCGGGTTTCTAAAATTAATGAGGCTTTGTTAAAATTACGCATCAATGCCATCACTCCATTGGTCGCAAAAAATAAGGCGGTAAGAAATCCAAAAGACAATAAACTGCCGTTTTGGTTTTCTATAATATCGGTAATAGTAGATTGAATGGCAAGATATGCATCTTTAGGTAATACTTGTACGAGAATGCTAAAAAGTTCGCCTTTAAAGTTTTTTACAGGTATGTAGGGGATAAGGGTAAATAAAAATATGGTTGCTGGAAATATGGCTAATAAAAAACTATAGGCTAAAGAAGATGATTTTGCATTTAATTGTTCTTTGCGTATTTCTTTGAAAAAAAATTCTAAAACAGTAAAAAGCGGTAAACCGTCAAAGCCAATAGGAATAATCCTTTGGCTCCATTCAACTAAACGTTGAAACCAATTAAAGCGAATTAGAAATCGGTATAACCAGCTCATTTTTAGTTTTTAAAGTTTGCTATAATTTTAGAAAGTAATATTTCGGGGCAATTACATGGTCGCTTGGTTTCCATATTTACAAATACCAAAGTTGTTTCTCCTAAGTGAATTAACAAACCGGCTTCGTTGGTAATTTCGTAATTAAATAAAATACGAGTTTGTGGTATTTCTCGAATAATTACTTTTACAGTTAATAAATCATCATAAAAAGCGGGCTTAATATATTTGCTTTTTAATTCTAATACTGGCATCATAATACCCGACTCCTCCATGGCTTTATAACTTAGGTCAATGCTTCGGAGCATATCAACCCTAGCCACTTCAAAATAAGAAGCATAGTTTCCATAGTAAACATAACCCATTTGGTCTGTTTCGGAATATCTTACCCTTAGTTTAGTTTCAAAAGTATACATCTATTTTTTTATTCCCCTATTGTTTAACGCTTGTTGAAATTTTCTGGCATTCATTTGGTGTTCGGTTACATTGCTTGCAAAATTATGTAATCCCGAAAAATCTTCTTTGGCACAAAAATAAATATAATTATGTTTTTCGAAATGTAATACAGCATCTATAGCGGCTACAGAAGGCATGCAGATTGGCCCTGGTGGCAATCCTATATATTTGTAAGTATTATATGGAGAGTCTTTTTGCAATAATTTATATAAAACTCTTTTTACCGTAAAATCGCCATTAGCAAAAATAACGGTTGGGTCTGCTTCTAATTTAATGCCTCTATTTAAGCGATTCATGTATACGCCAGCAATTTTAAACATCTCTCTGTTGAGGAGGGCTTCTTGATCGACAATGGAGGCTAGGATACTTACTTGCACTGGGCTTAGTCCAATTGCTTTAGCTTGAGCTAATCGTTCGGTATTCCAAAATTTAATATATTCTTTTTGCATTCTTTCAAAGAATTTTTCTTTAGAAGTATTCCAATATAATTCGTAGGTATTTGGAATAAACATGCAGAAAATAGTTTCTTCATCAAATCCAAATTGTCTGACTAAATCTATGCTATCTAGCATATTTAAAAACGCTAAAGAATCTATTTCAAAGTTTTTACCAATATAGCCTGCAAAGTCTGTTTTTAAACGAATGTTTTGAAAGGTTAATTTAATGGGTTCTTGCTTACCCGAACGAAGTAATCTTACTAATTCAATATTGCTCAAACCTTTTGTAATCTTGTATTTGCCAGGTTTGATGTTTTTGAAATTCATTTTGCTAGCAACCCATTTAAATGATTCGGTATTGTTTAAAATTTGTTGTGCTTTAATAATGGCAACAACATCATCTAAATTACTACCAGTAGGGATGTATAAATAACCTTGTTCGAATTGCTTGTTTGTATTACTTCGAAATAATTTTAATGAAAAATTAGTAGCGGTACCGAGTAATAAAACCAAGCAGACAATTAAAATGATATAGATTCTTTTTTTGTTCATTTTCATTAATTATGCTGCGCAACTTCCTTCATCGCTTGTTTGATTAATACATTATTTGGATTATTTTTTATAATTCTTTTCATTAAAACCAGGGCCTCGGTCTTTTTATTCATATTAACGAGCAGTGCCGATTTATTAATTAAGGCCTGTTCGTAATCTGGATCTAAGGCTATCGCTTGGTTATATAATTCCATAGCCTTATCAAAATTGCTATTTAAGGCATAAATGTAGCCCATATTTGACAAAGCAGGTGCAAACTTAGGGTTTTCTTGTATAATAAACTCAAAGCACTTCTTAGCCTCTGTTTGATTGCCCATTTGTAAGGCAGTACTGCCTAATTTATTTTGAAACTCTAAGTAATAGGGGCCTGCTTGACAAGCTAATCTGTAAAATACAATGGCCTTTTCTCGATTCTCTAAATTACTATAAGCTTCTCCGATTCTATATAATGTCCAAGGATCTTTACTATAAGTTACTTGATTTTTTTCTGCTAATTGCACCAAAGCCTTAAAGTCTTGTTTTAAAAAGGCTAATCTAATAAGGTTGTTAAATAAGTGTCTTTCGGAATAATTTCCTTTTTTAGCAAAGTAATAACTAGCAGAATCGAGATAAGATTTATTGTTTTGAAATTTCTCGAAATAATTTAAATAGCCTTCTGCAATGATGTGTACATTTGGATTTGGGTTATTGATTGCTGCTAATCCAATAAATTCTTTAATTTGTTTTACTGCATTTTGTTTAACAGGAATTTGTATGCGATGGTCATGAACGGTTACATGTGGAATGTCTTCGGTACCAGATTTGGGCATATGGCAACTCCAGCAATTATCTTCCTTTGTTTTTCTGATACTCAATTTCTCTGAACAAAGCGGTAGGCTTGCATATTTTTGATTGCCATGACAACTTTTGCAAGCATTATTAAATTGGGTATTAGCCGTATTTTTAATGCTAACATGTGGATTGTGACAACTGATACAGGTCAGGGAACTCACGTTATTATTACTCAATTTACTATTGCTGTATTGCTTATTATCGGTATTTATTTTTAATCGAGTACTTTCTACAAAACACTTACTTTGTTTTAATCGATCGGCATGCGAAGCCATAATAAAACTTTGTTGGTCGCCTTTATATCTTGGTAGAAAAACATTGATATAGTCGGAGAGTTTTTGTCCGGGTTTAAAATCGAAAAAAGATTTACCCTCGGCTAATACTGCATCGCCTTGTAAATGGCAGCGCTGACAAACATCTACTTGTAAATCGTAAGGTAATTTTTTAGGATTGACAATGGTATAATCAATCATGGTAGCCGTGTCGACTAAATGCCCCAATTGTTTTTCTCTTACATGTATGCTGCCTGGTCCATGGCATCGTTCGCAATCAATACCTTGTGGTATAGAAACAAACTTATTTTTAGACCCGGGCATTATATTAGGATAAGCATTATGACAGCTCATACATTCTAATTCGATGGTTCTACTGAAGCGCGAATTATGTTTATTTTCAAATCCTGGCGGTAAATCCCATTGTCCTTTTTGAGTATAAAAGGTGAGGGGCATTTGAAAAATATAGCCGTTTGTTTGAGACAAATGCGAATTAGTATGCATGCCCGAACCAATAATATAGTTTACTTTTTCGAGTCTTTTATGTATGGTATCTTTTCCGGCTAATCTAAATTCAAGAATAAATATTTCTTTATTTTTTAAAATGGGCTGGTAATAAAAATCTAGGTATTTATCGTATACAATGGCATGTGCATTAAATTTTGCTGCTGTTTTTTGTTCATTAGCCATACCAAAACTTTGGCCCATTCCTGTATGGATAAATGTCTCGTGAATATTGCTGTGACAGCCTTTGCAAGTATTCATACCTACATATTTTACAGAGTCGGCATGGTTTAAATATACGCTGGTATTTTGATTGGTATTACTGTTGGAACTGCATTTTATTTCCAGCAATAAAACGACCAATGCGATGAACAATGTGATTATCTTATTCATTTTTATAATATTTTAAACTGATGCATTGGCTAGCGTTCTTAGCTTGCAAGCGAATAAAATAAATACCATTTGGTGCAGATAAAAGTTGAATGCCATTGTTGTTTTTTTCAAAAGCAATGTTGCTGCCCATTAAATTTGTTACCGAAACTTGGTAATCTGCTAGGTTGTGTAGGCCCAATGTGGCTATTTGTATATCGCCATTTCCAGGATTTGGAAATATGCGAAAATCATTTTGATTAGGGGTTTGTTGTGCAATTCCAGTGCCTTTAATTGCATCAGTAAAAACGGGTCTTATCATGACCGAACCCTTGATAGCACTTTGTTGCCAGCCTACCGAGGTTACCTTATAAAACATTTGGTCGTTATTGGCGTAGTTTCTATCTAAACCCACATTCATTAAAAAATTACTGCTTTGAATCCATCCTACATAAAATTCGCCCGAAACAATAAGGGTAGAATCTAATTCATAATTCACAAAATCATTAATACCAATTTCTTGTTTAGTATTCAACGAAGTTTTTTGATAAAGAATTACTTCGGGGACTAAACTTTTCCAAACTGTAAGGGTAAATAAATTTTGATGATTGTCTATTTCTTTTTGAGTAAAAAAGAAAGCAATGGAAGTTAAAGTATCTGCTACCGGCGCATTAAAATGCATGGCAAATCGACCATCCGATGAAGGCGTAATGCCATAGCCATTCTCGGCTGTACCATCATCGTAGGCAAAGTAATCACTAAAGATTTGTTCGTGCAACAAAGTGTCGTTTTGTTTGATAAAATCACCGCCTGTGCTACAGGTATACCTTGTTTTTAAAACAAATGGTTGGTTTTGTGCAGGAATAATAATTTTATTTGAACTGATGCTGTCAGTAGTATGTTCGCCTAATAAATCAAAACCTCGGGTCGCAGAATCTATTTTTTGATTGTTGTTTTTTAGGCGAGCAGTATAAGTAAAGCTAGCACTTTTGGTATTAACAAAGTTATTTCTAATCGAAACAAAATGGTTTTCTGCTAGCATCGATTCGTTATATTGATTGAAAGGCACAGCAGAATAAGGTTTGAGTAGGGAGGTAGCATTTCCAGTTATAGAAACATCATTTTGTATGGTATCATTAACCGAACTATTGATCGTTAATTTTACATAATCAAGGTTCCAATGGTCGTCTCCTCCAAATTGAGAGCCTTTATTTTTAAATCTAAACTGAAAGCCTTTATATAAATATTTGTTTGCCGTAATAGGTATAGAAATTAATTGAAATGGCTTGGAAGTACTGCCTGCAAAGCGTTTTACCTGTTCCCATTTTTGAGTAATTCCATTTTTGAATTCTAAAAGCAAAGAGTCTTTTATAGCCGGGTTTCTACCATTGCCTTGGGGTTGAATATAAAATCTTAAATAAATAGAGTCGGCTGCGGTGTAATTTAAATTAATGGCTTGCGAAGTGAGCGTATCGCAAATACCATAACTTCCGCTTAAGGTAGTATAGGGTTGCCCATCTTTATTAAAACCATCGAAGGTTGCAACGCCTTTAGAAATGGCATCTTGGCCAAATGAGTTATTTATAAAGACAAAACTATCTGTCCAATATTTTGTACTCGGATAAATTTTATCGTAAGAAAAATCATCGAAATATGGGAGGTTGAGCGTGTCTGTTTTTGCTTTGCTTTTTTGCTGCAGTGTTTGGTAATGCGCTTTTAAAATTGGATTGTAAGTGAGTGGAGTCACTACTTCTTGCGCTAATAAGCAAGTCGGAAAAAGTACTATAGCGAATAACAGTTTTTGAAACATGTTGAATTTTAAAATTAAAAAGCGGCGATTAATCTTCTTTAACATAAATATCGATGGCGCTACCTTGCCCAATTTTGTTGATAGCGGTATCTGTACTAAACGCTGGACTCTGCTTATATATTTTAGTATTAAATGTATCGGTACTATTGCCTTCAAATATAATAGCTCCTAGTCTTAATTTAGAAGCGTTGAGCACGAATTGAGCTTCTTCAAAATTAAGGCCTGTTAAATTAGGAATGTCAACTTTTACATTGCCATATCCGTCGCCTACTAAAAGGTCTATTGTGGCTCCTTTTCGAATGGCAAATCCTTTTTGCACGGTTTTGCCATTATAAACAATTCCTAAAACTGCATTTTGTGCTAAATCTGGTTTGTAAATTAATTGTCCAATTTTCAAGCCATAGCTTTCTAAAATGGAAGTGGCTTCTCTTAAAGAAACATCAATTAAGTCTGGTAATTTTACTATAGGAGGGGTATTAGAAACAACCGTTAAATAAATGGTTCTATTTTCTTTTACTGCTGCACCGGGTTCGGGCTCTTGTTCGTAGACCGTTCCGGCAGGAGCTAAACTGGTATAAATAGAATCGATGCTGTATTTAAAGTTTTGTTCGTCTAATAAATCGGTGGCATCCGAAAGCTCAAGTCCTTTTAATACCGGAACAGGCACGCTTTGACCATGTTTCGTATAATAGGCTACCCATTTGTACGCCCCAAATAGCGTGATCACTAAAGCTACCACAATGAGGAGCATTTGCTTACGAAAAGCTTTAGTCTGAAGGTATTGTATAATTTTCATCGGATGTTCAAACTTAAGCTAAAATTCAAGAATTAGAAAATCATTTTACCTACTTATTATATTAAATCAGCATTTTTTTACAAATTTGATTTATAATTTGAATTGTTAAACGATAACCGCGCATAGAAAAACCAATATGAAGAAAAAAATAGCATTGTTAGCAGGAGGTTATACCGGCGAATCTGTTGTGTCTATGAAGAGTGCTGCAATGGTTGCTAATAGCTTAGATAGGAATCTTTACGAGGTTTATCAAATAGTTATTAATCAAGAAAAGTGGGTTTATATCAATGAGCAAAAACAAGAGTTTGCGATCGATAAAAACGATTTTACAGTTACAATTCATGGACAAAGGCTTCAATTTGATGTGGCATTTATTTGTATTCATGGAAGCCCAGGCGAAGACGGTAAATTACAAGGCTATTTAGATATGATTGGTTTGCCTTATACAACTTGTGATGCCATTACTTCTGCAATTACAATGAATAAGGCATATACAAAAAGTGTAATTGCCGATTTAGCCAATGTGTCGGTTGCCAAATCGATGCAAGTTTTTGCGAATCGTAGGGTAAGCGAAGAAACTATTTTATCAAATTTAACATTGCCTTTATTTGTCAAGCCAAATTTTGGGGGAAGTAGCATTGGCATGAGTCGTGTCAATACACCGACTGAATTGGCACCAGCACTAAATAAAGCATTTAAAGAAGACGATCAATTAATCATCGAAGAGTTTATTAGCGGTCGAGAATTTACGATAGGAGTTGTGCGAATAGATGGAAAAATTTGGGTTCTTCCGGCTACAGAAGTAATATCTTCTAAAGAGTTTTTTGATTTTGAAGCAAAATACACCACAGGCTTAACCGAAGAAATTACCCCTGGAAGAATGTCTGAAGCCGAAATGGCCATGGTACAAACCATGGCTGCAGCCATTTATGAAAGGCTCAATTGTGCAGGCGTGGTTCGAATCGATTACATCATTAACGAAACAGGACTGATCTATGTATTAGAAATTAATACGGTGCCAGGACAGTCTGAAAATAGCATTATACCTCAACAAGTGCGCGCAACAGGCATGGATATGACAACTTTTTATGGCTTATTAGTAACAGAAGCCCTTAAATAGTATAATGCTCGATGATCCAATCTGGAATTATTTCGGATCTTCCGGTGTTTACATTCACCATAGTATATTCAAACTCGCCATCACAGCATAATTTACCGGTTTTCTTATTGGTAATTTCGAATCCAACCGTACAGCCTTTAGCCGCTAAATCGGTAATTCCTGTTTTTACAATAAAATGATCGCCTAAGCCCAAGGGCCTTTTATAGTTTACAAGCGCTTTAGTAATTACCCATCCAAAACCAAGCGAAAGGAACTGCTGCATGGGGAAACGATAGTTATGCTCCATTTGCTCGTACCTAGCCGCCAAAACATAGTCAAAATAGCGGCTATTATGCACATGTTGATTCATGTCAATATCGTCTGGTCTCACTTGTAATTCTGTTTCAAATTTGCTATATTTCATGGCTTAATTTTTTACATAGATGAGCAATATTTTGCTAATTATCAACAAAAAAATATGGAATAATTCATTTCAATCAAAACTTGAGGTAAAAAGAGATTTAAAATTTATATATTATTGATTTTTAGATAAATCTATATACTTGTTTTAAGTATAGATTTATATAAAATAGCAAAATGGATAGCCAGCTTAAGCGTAATATTTTAGCTACCAAAAAAATATTTTAACTAAAAAATCGCCTTAATTGATTGATAAATAAACTTTATCGTTTTTTTTTGAAATTATCTCTCGAGCCGGCTTGTCAAATTCCAAATTTTCCTGTATTTTTGTTGTCTAATTAAATCAATTGTTTAACCGCTAAAATATAATTCAAGAAATGTATTTAAGTACTGAAAAGAAGAAAGAAATCTTCGGGTCATTCGGAAAGAGTGAAGCTGATACAGGGTCAGCAGAAGGGCAAATCGCCTTATTTACACACAGAATCAGTCATTTGACTGGTCATTTGAAGAAAAATCGTAAGGACTTTTCTACACAATTATCACTTACTAAATTAGTAGGTAAGCGTAGGGCTTTATTAAATTACTTAATGAAGAAAGACATTTTGCGTTACCGTGCAATTGTGAAGAAATTAGAATTAAGAAAATAATTTTTCATGTTTTATGTTTTAAGAGCCGTCTCTGGATTTTTCCAGAACGGCTTTTTTCGTTTCTAATTGCCTCTATCATTGAGTGGTATTATCATTTTATTATGTACCTTTGCTCCGTTTAAAAATAATATATATATGTCGAAAATTGGAATTACCCATGAGTTTGAAATGGGAGATGGAAAAAAGATTTCCATCGAAACAGGAAAATTAGCTAAACAAGCCGATGGATCTGTTGTTGTAAAAATGGGAGATACGATGCTCCTAGCTACGGTTGTTTCTTCACAAGATGCAAAAGAAGGTTCAGATTTCTTGCCTTTATCAGTAGATTACCAAGAAAAATATGCTTCAACAGGTAGAATCCCTGGAGGCTTTCTAAAAAGAGAATCAAGATTGTCAGATTACGAAATTTTAATCAGTAGATTAATTGACCGTGCCCTTAGACCCATGTTCCCAGAAGATTACCACGCCGATACGCAAGTAATGGTTTCTTTAATTTCTGCGGATAAAAATATCATGCCAGATGCATTAGCAGCTTTAGCGGCATCGGCAGCCTTAACCATTAGTGATATTCCTTTTAATGGTCCAATCTCAGAAGTGAGAGTGGCAAGAATTGACGGTAAATTAATCGTCAATCCATTAATTTCGGAATTAGCCAATGCAGATATCGAATTAATTGTAGCAGGTAATGCGCAAGATATTTGTATGGTGGAAGGTGAAATGAATGAAGTGTCGGAAGATGAAATGGCAGAAGCTATTCGTTTTGCTCACGCAGCTATTAAATTACAAGTGCAAGCGCAATTAGATTTATTAGCAAAAGTAGGTGCAAAAACAAAAAGAACTTACAAGCACGAACCAGAAGCAAACCCAGCTTTAGAAAGTCAAATTAAAGCTTTTGCTTATGATAGAATTTATGCAGTTGCTAAATCTGCTTTAGGTAAAGACGAGCGTTCGGTTGCTTTTAAAGCAATTCGTAAAGAGTTTGAAGCGACCGTTGCAGAGCAAATGAGTGATTCGAGTTATGTGTATTTATTGAAAAAATATTACCACGATATCGAAAAAGAAGCTATTCGTGCTATGATCTTAAATGATGCAATTCGTTTAGATGGTAGAACAAACAAACAAATTCGTCCAATCTGGTCTGAAGTAGGTTATTTACCTGCTGCTCACGGTTCGGCGGTATTTACAAGAGGCGAAACACAATCATTAACATCGGTTACCTTAGGGGCAAAAACTGACGAACAAATGATTGATGGTGCGATGTTCTTTGGATATAACAAATTTATGTTGCATTATAATTTCCCAGGTTTTTCTACTGGTGAAGTTCGTCCAAATCGTGGTCCGGGAAGAAGAGAAGTTGGGCATGGTAATTTAGCGATGCGTTCTTTAAAGAAAGTATTACCAGGTGACGACATCAACCCATATGTAATTCGTATTGTTTCTGATATTTTAGAATCTAATGGTTCTTCGTCAATGGCTACAGTTTGTGCGGGTACATTGGCTTTGATGGATGCCGGTGTTCAAATTAAAGCACCTGTTTCTGGTATCGCAATGGGATTAATTTCAGATCCTGTCACTAAAAAATATGCTATTCTTTCTGATATTTTAGGAGATGAAGATCATTTAGGTGATATGGATTTTAAAGTTACTGGTACAACTAAAGGTATTACGGCTTGTCAAATGGATTTAAAAATAGATGGTCTTTCATACGATATGTTAGCCGAAGCTTTAAATCAAGCAAAAGAAGGCCGTGCGCATATCTTAGGCGAAATGATGAAAACGATAGAAAGTCCTCGCGAAGATTATAAATCACATGCACCTCGTATTGTGCAAATGAGAATTGCGAAAGAATTCATTGGTGCCATTATCGGACCTGGAGGAAAAATCATTCAAGAAATGCAACGCGAAAGTGGTGCAACCATTAGCATCGAAGAAAAAGACAACATGGGTATCGTGCAAATTTACGCCGATAACAAAGATGCTATTGATGCAGTTTACAATAAAATTAAAGGAATTACCGCAACAGCTGAAGTAGGTGAAATTTACGAAGGTAAAGTAAAATCAATTATGCCATTTGGTGCATTTGTTGAAATTATGCCAGGAAAAGACGGTTTATTGCATATTTCTGAGATTGATTGGAAACGCTACGAAACAATGGATGGGGTACTTACCGAAGGTCAAATAGTTAAAGTTAAGTTAATTGACATCGATAAGAAAACAGGTAAAATGAAACTTTCTAGAAAAGTATTATTGCCTAAGCCAGAAAAAACAGAAGATTCAAAATCTGAATAATTTTTCAATCAAAAAAAATCCCCGTTAAATTTTAACGGGGATTTTTTTTGCTATTTTTTTATTTCTTTTCGGGTCTTACATATAAGTTGTAATTCCCGCTTACTTTTACATTTACATATTCAGCAATTTTTTCAGTAACCACACTTGGTATTTGAATGTTGTGGTCTTTACAGGATACATCAAATTGACTAGCTACTGATATAACACCAGATTTAATGGTGATGGTTCCTGGTATTGTTCTGTCTTTGTCGACCCCATGCATATTGAGTTTGCCGGTTACCGTTACATTGTAGGTACCCTCTTTTTTCCAATCAATGCTTTCGTTTATTTTCCCTATAAATTTAGCATCAGGAAACTTATCACTTTCAATATAATTCTCATTAAAATGCTCTTGCATTAAAGAACTTTTAAACGTAAACGATTTAACTTGAATCATAAATAAGATATCGTTTTTAGCTGTGGTAATTATAGAAGTGGCATTGGCTGTTTTTGCCTCAATATCTTCCATTGGGGTAGAAGAAAAAAAACGAACGTTCATCGCTTTCGATTGATATACTTCTTGCGCAAAAGCTTGTATTCCTATGAATGCAAAACTTAATAATAGAGCAAATTTCTTCATAATGATATAAAATTAGGTGATTTAGATAGCTAATATAGCAAATTTCGCAAAGTTTTTTTCTTACTTTTACCTAAGAAAACATCTCAAAATGAAACACCTCATCGCACCTTCTATTTTATCGGCAGATTTTGCAAACTTACAATCCGATATTGAAATGATTAATCAATCGGAAGCAGATTGGTTTCATGTTGATGTAATGGATGGGGTTTTTGTACCTAATATTTCTTTTGGTTTTCCCGTTATTACGGCAATAAAACATCATGCAAAAAAGCCCTTAGATGTGCATTTAATGATTGTTGATCCAGATAGGTATTTACAACAATTTAAAGATGCTGGAGCTGCTATTTTGACTGTTCATTATGAAGCTTGTACTCATTTACATAGAACAGTTGCAGCCATTCACGAATTAGGAATGAAAGCGGGTGTAGCAATTAATCCGCATACTCCAATTTCTGTATTAGAAGATATCCTTCCTCAAATAGATTTAGTATGTATTATGAGTGTAAATCCTGGCTTTGGCGGTCAAAAGTTTATTGAAAACACTTACCAAAAAATTACTAAACTCAAAACTTTAGCTAATCAATTAAATACCGAAGTACTCATAGAAATAGACGGCGGTGTAGGACAACAGAATGCATTGGCATTGATTAAAGCTGGAGCAGATGTGCTAGTTGCGGGAAATGCGGTATTTGGCGCACAAAATCCAATGGAAATGATAACAGAATTGAAAAAAATTCGTTAAGTATTTCATGTTTCGAAAACTTCCATTTTTATTGTTATTGCTTTGCCTCGCTAATTTGGGGTTTTCGCAACGCAATGCCAATTTATTTGGAACCATCACCGATGAAAAGGGCAAAACCATGCCTTTAGTAAACATTTCAATAGTTGGAACCAATATTGGCACCAAAACCAACGACTTCGGCCATTACGAACTAAAAGTGCCAGCAGATTCTACATTTACATTGCAGTTTAATTCTTTAGGTTACGAATCGCATAAAATCGAATTAAGATTAAAACCTGCTGAACAAAAAAAAATCAGTCATCAATTTACACAATCTAGTTTTACCATTAAGCAAGTTGAAGTAAATAGTGATATAGATAGGCGAGCTGGAATTTCGAAAATAGATGCCAAATTACTTTCAAGCTTACCTTCTGCTTCTGGAAATTTTGAAGCCATTTTAAAAACTTTACCTGGTGTGCAATCCAATAATGAATTGAGTTCGCAATATAATGTGAGGGGTGGTAATTTCGATGAAAATTTAGTGTATGTAAATGATGTGGAAATTTACCGTCCATTTTTAGTTCGTTCCGGACAACAAGAGGGCTTGAGTTTCATCAATTCAGACATGGTTAAATCGGTTAGTTTTTCGGCTGGCGGATTTGATGCTAAATATGGTGATAAACTTTCTTCTGTCTTAGACATCACTTATAAAAAGCCCGTGGCCTTTGCGGGTAGTGTTTCTGCCGGTTTATTAAATCAATCTATTAACTTAGAAGGTACCAATCGCAATCGTCGATTATCTTATTTGTTGGGTTATCGAAAAAAATCAACCAAATATGTATTAGGTTCTTTAGATATAGACGGCGATTACCAGCCTAATTTCTCCGACCTGCAAACCTATGTAAACTATAGCCTTTCGACCGATTGGGAGCTCTCTTTTATGGGAAATTTCAATAGTAATAATTACATCGTAAAGCCTCAAAGTAGAGAAACCACATTTGGTACTTTCAACGAAGTATTGCGTTTGTCTATCTTTTTTCAAGGTCAAGAAATTGATCAATACCAAAGTACATTGGGCGCGCTAACGGCTACTTATAATCCATCAGATTCTTTGAAAATAAAATTCATTGCTACAAAATATAATTCCTTCGAACAAGAAACATTTGATATTGAAGGACAATATATTTTTGATGAAATAGAAAGTAATTTTGGAAAAGAAACCTTTGGACAGGTAAAAGCAAATAGGGGCGTTGGTGCCTACTTAAATCATGCTAGAAATTTTTTGCGTGCAAATGTTCAATCTATTGAAAACAAAGGACGCTACGTGCATAAGGGTAATTTATTATTATGGGGTTTGCGTTATCAAAACGAGCAAATTAACGACCAATTGAGTGAATGGAATTTAATAGATTCTGCAGGTTATGCACTTTCTAATTCGGCGCAAATGATTGAGTTGAAAGATGTAATTCGTACCAAAATAAAATTAAACACGAATCGTGTCAATGGGTTTATTCAAAATTCATTTTCGTTTAATGCTGATAAAAGTTTGCAATTAACAACGGGTATAAGGGCTACCTATTGGGATTATACCAAAGAATTAAATATTAGCCCTAGAATTACTATTTCATATCATCCAAAATGGAAGCAGGACTGGGTTTTCAGGGCATCTACTGGTTTATATTATCAACCGCCTTTTTACCGCGAATTAAGAAATTACGATGGCACTTTGTCTACTAATCCAGCGGCACAAAAATCTATTCATTATGTTTTAGCAGCCGATAAACAATTTATTTCTTTTGGTGGTCGTAAATTTAAGTTTATATCAGAAATGTATTATAAACAAATGGATCAAATTATTCCTTACGAAGTTGACAATGTTCGTATACGATATTATGCAAATGATAAAGCAAAGGCATACGCTAAAGGTATTGATTTTAAAGTGAATGGGGAGTTTGTGAAAGATTTAGAATCGTGGTTTAGTTTGTCTTTTATGAGTACCCAAGAAGATATTTATAACGACAAAATAAATATCAAGAATGTAAGCGGATTAGATTCTGCAACTATATATCCAGGTTATATTCCAAGACCAACCGATCAACGATTTAATTTTTCGGTATTTTTTCAAGATAATTTTAAAAATGATCCTAGTTTTAAAGTTCATTTAAATGTGGTTTTTGGTGCAAGATTACCCTTTGGTCCGCCAGATTTTGCGAGGTATAAAGACACCTTACGCATGCCACCCTATTGGAGAGCAGATATAGGATTTAGTAAAGAATTTGTAAGTAAGAAGAATGGCGGAACTGCACAAATTGGGCCCTTCAAATCGCTCATGTTTTATGCCGAAGTTTTCAACCTCTTTAAACGCTCCAATACCATATCTTATCTATGGATAAGGGATGTTAATGCGCAACAATATGCGGTGCCAAATTACCTCACTTCTAGGCAAATAAACCTGCGTTTAGTGGGTAAATTTTAACACTTGTATAAGAGTTGATAGTTTTTAACTTTGTATGGTATTTTAACCTATAAAAAATGCCACACAAACACAATTTTGGTGCAGGTCCTTGCATCTTACCACAAGAAGTTTTTGATCAAGCAGCACAGGCTGTATTAAGCTGGGGTGACACGGGTTTATCTATTTTAGAAATCTCGCATCGCACGCCCGAGTTCGAATCGGTTGTTGCAGAATCTGTACAATTGATTAAAGAATTGATGCAGGTGCCCGATGGATACGATGTTATTTTTGTACAGGGTGGTGCAAGTTTGCAATTTGGCATGTTGCCAATGAATTTATTAAACGAAGAAGAGTCTGCAGCTTATTTAGATACAGGTGTTTGGTCCAACAAAGCATGGAAAGAAGCTAAGCTTTTTGGAAATGTAAATGTAGTAGCATCTTCTAAAGACGCTAACTATACCTTCATTCCAAAAGATTATCAAATTCCAACAGATGCAAAGTATTTTCATTGTACCTCTAATAATACTATTTACGGAACGCAAATGCAATCCTTTCCTAAATCACCTGTTAGCATGGTTTGTGATATGTCGTCTGATATTTTGAGTAGGGAAATTAATATAGCAGATTTTGATTTAATATATGCTGGAGCACAGAAAAACATTGGGCCTGCAGGAAATACAGTTGTCATTTTAAAATCAGAAATTTTAGGAAAAGTTAACAGAAAAATAACTTCGATGCTCGATTATCGCATTCATATTGAAGGCGGTTCGATGTATAATACACCACCGGTATTTGCCATTTATGTGGCCATGTTAAATTTGCGTTGGTTAAAAAAACAAGGTGGTGTAAAAGAAATGGAAAGAAGAAATGTGGAGAAGGCCAATTTACTTTATGCCGAAATTGATAGAAACACTATGTTTAAAGGTACTTGCGCAATAGAAGATCGTTCTAAAATGAATATCTGTTTTGTCATGAATGATGCCTCTTTCGAAAAAGAATTTTTACAAATGGCTGAAGCGGTTGGATGTGTTGGTTTAAAAGGACACCGAAGTGTGGGAGGATTTAGGGCATCTATGTATAATGCATTACCACTAGCAAGCGTTCAAGTTTTAGTAGATACCATGAAAAATTTTGAAGCTTTAAAAAAATAAAAAGATGAAAATATTAGCGAATGATGGGATTGATCCAATTGGCAAAAAAATGCTCGAAGATGCTGGTTTTACAGTAGATACAGAGACAATTCCACAAGATCAATTGCTTTCAAAATTAAATCAATACGATGCCATCACGGTTCGTTCAGCAACCAAAATTCGCAAAGAATTAATAGATGCTTGTCCTGATTTAAAATTAATTGGTAGAGGTGGAGTGGGGATGGATAATATTGATGTGGACTACGCAAAATCTGTAGGGAAAACAGTGATTAATACACCAGCGGCATCTTCTATTTCTGTTGCAGAATTAGTTTTTGCCCATCTATTTTCAGGTGTTCGTTTTTTAGCGCAAGCCAACAGGTCTATGCCTTTGAATGGAGATTCGCAATTCAATGATTTGAAAAAACAATATGCAAAAGGCCTCGAACTAAAAGGTAAAACCATTGGCATTTTAGGTTTTGGTCGCATAGGAAGAGAAGTGGCTAAAATTGCATTTGGTTTAGGCATGGATGTACTTGCCTACGATTTATTTGAATTTAATCCTACCGTAGAAATGCGTTTTTCTGGAGACATCACTTTACCCTTAACGGTTCAAGTAGCTAGTAAATCCTTATTACTTCAAAGAGCCGATTTTATTACCTTACATGTGCCAGCAATTGATGGTAAGCCTGTAATAGGTGCCGCAGAATTTGCCATGATGAAAAAAGGAGCGGCTATTGTGAATTGTGCGAGGGGCGGTGTAATTGATGAAACGGCTTTATTAGCTGCCTTAGATAGTCAACAAATAGCATTTGCCGGTTTGGATGTTTTTGATAACGAACCAACACCCTCTAATGCCATTTTACATCATCCTAAAATTTCTTTAACGCCACATATTGGCGCTGCAACCAACGAAGCGCAAGAGCGTATTGGTGTGGAGTTAGCGAGTTTGATCATTGATTTCTTTAACAAATAACAATGGCAAATATAAAAGCTTTCAAAGGTATTAGACCCCGAAAAGATTTAGTAGAACAAGTGGTTGCTAAACCTTTTGATACTTTTTATACAACAGCAGCTAAACAAATTTTAGAAAATAATCCTATATCATTTTTACATACCATAGAACCCTTAATTGCTAATCCTTTTCAGCAAGGTTCAAGAGAAGAAATTGTATTCAAAAAAGCTAAAGAGTTTTTTGATGAATTTATGGAAGATGGCGTGTTGCAAAGTGATACATCGGAAAGCATTTATGCTTATCGCACATTCAATAGGGGCCAATGGCAGCAAGGTATTTGGTGTTTAACATCAATAGACGACTACTTAAATAATTCCTTAAAAAAGCACGAACTTACCCGTACCGAAAGAGAAAAAGATTTAATTGAATACTTAGATAATACGGGCATCGATGCCAATCCAGTTTTGGTGACTTACGAAGGAAGTTTAAAAATTAAAGAAATATTGAATCAGGTAATGGCTGCTTCACCAGATTTTGATTACCATGCCAATGAACAGCAACATCAATTATGGCGTATAGAATCGCCACAAACTAATCAAGAACTTGTTGCCGAATTCAAAAAATTTGAGGCCACTTATATTGCCGATGGCCACCATCGTGCCGCTGCTGCTGCACTTGCAGGTACACAAAAACGAAAAAATAATTTCAAACACCATGGCCGAGAAGAATATAATTTCTTTAGCACCATTTATTTTAGTTTTGAAGAGTTACAAATTTTTGAGTTTCAACGTGTCTTGAAAGATTTAAATGGCTTAAGCAATAGCGAATTTCTTGCAAAACTTGCTGAAAATTTTGAGTTAATATTAAGTGATGCAGCAAAGCCGATGCACCCTCGTGAGTTTAAATTATACCTCGATCATGCTTGGTACAAAATTACCCCAAAGCAAGTAAATTCAACACTTACAGAGCCTATTGATTTATTAGATGTGAGTATTTTGCAAACGCAAATATTACATCCAATTTTGGGTATAGCAAATCCTAGAAGAGATCCTCGAATTTCTTTTGTGGGCGGCATTGTGCCAATTCAAGATATTACCAAAAGGGTAGATGCCGGAGAAAGTGCTGCTGCTTTTATTTTATTTCCAACCTCTATCGAAGAGTTAGTGGCTGTCTCGGATGCGGGATCTGTAATGCCGCCTAAATCCACTTGGTTCGAACCTAAAATGCCCTGTGGCTTAGTGGTTCATAGCTTGTAATATTATTTTACTTTCCTTTTAATTCCAAATAAAGTGCTTCTACTTTGGCTCTTGCCCAAGGTGTTTTACGCAAAAAGGTTAAAGATGATTTTATGCTAGGGTCGTGTTTAAAACAATTAATGCGAATGGCTTCGTCTAAATATTCCCAACCATAATTGGCTACCAAAAATTCGAGTATTTGTGCAAGTGTAATTCCGTGCAATGGATTGTTAGCTTGGCTTTCCATTAGGCCTCTTCTTCAAAAAATTCTTCCAATGATGCAAAGTAAATATCATTCCAACCATCAATCATGTCTTCAAATGCTTCGTCTGGAATATTTGTTTGACTGAGTTCAATAGAAGTGGATTCTGGTCTTTTGCCTGGGTGTAATTTAAAAGTCACGATAGATTCTTCGGGTTCACCCTCGAAATACCAGTGTTGTACAATTTTTTTATTTTCTTCGAATTCCAAGTTCTTACCGCAAATATCTCCATCAAAAAGCGAGAATTCGCTGCCTACTTCGGTACTCATTTGCGCTTCTGCGCCAGACCATAACTGAATGGTAATAGGGTTGGTAAGGGCTAAATACACTTGATCTGGGCTGGTTGGTAATTCGAAATATTTTTTAAATGTTTTCATGTGCTTGTTTATAAAATAAATTGCTTTCCTTTTTGCGGAATGCAAACTTGGTATTCTTTTTCATTCAATATAGCTGCTAATTGCTGCATCGATGATTTTTCGCCATGCACCAAAAATACTTTTTTTAATTTACTTGGCGGCGTGGCCATGATAAAATTTAATAATCCATCTTGATCGGCATGGGCGCTGAAGAGGTCGGTTTGTTTGATACTCGCAAATACATAGAGCTCTCGGCCATATATTTTTACCATGGGAATGCCATCTAGAAGTTTCCTGCCTAGTGTACCTTTGGCACAATAGCCAATAAATAAAATGGTGCAATAATAGTTTTGTAAATTAAAATAAAGATGATCTTGGATTCGACCGCCTTCTAACATACCGGCAGATGAAATAATAATACAAGGTTCGAAGTAATCCGATATTTGCTTGCTTTCATTTAAGGTCTCTATATAATCTAAAGAATCAAAAGTAAATTGATCTCCATTACTTTGGTAAAAGGCTTTTGCGCTATCATTCAATAAATGATGGTGTTTGCGGTAGATGTCTGTTCCAGCCATTCCTAGTGGGCTATCAACAAAAACCTTTATTGGGGGAAGTTTTTTTTCCGCAAATATTTTATTGATACTATAAACCAATGCTTGCGTTCTGCCAATACTAAATGCTGGAATAATTAAACGACCCGGTGTATCAATGCAACTGTGTTTGATGTTTTCTATTAATACTTCTTCTACTGTTTTATCTTTTGAGTGTAATCTGCCGCCATAGGTTGATTCGCAGATCATGTAATCAACATCTGCAATGGTTTCTGGATCGGCTAAAATTGGATAGTTGTAACGGCCTATATCTCCCGAAAACACTATTCTTTTTAGACTATCTTCTTCTTGTATTTCTAATAAAATGGCTGCGGCGCCTAATAAATGTCCAGCTGGTATTAAGGTAATACTTAAGTTTGCGCGTGCTTCAAATTTTTTATGAAATGGAATACAAAAAAAACGATCCATGGTATCCATTACATGTTTATGCAAATAGAGTGGGGCGTGTTTGAATTCATTTTTACCTCGACGGTTTTTTTTGTTGTCTTTGTTTTTAGCTAAAAAAACATTCACCGAGTCGGTTAATAATATCTGACAAAGGTCTGCAGTTGCCGATGTGCAAAGGATTTGACCATTGTATCCATTTTTTACTAGCGTAGGTAAATTACCAGAATGATCAATATGAGCATGTGTTAAAATAACTAAATCGATGCTACTGGGTTCAAATGGAAATAATTCGTTTTCTACACTTGACCTGTCTTTTTCGTAATCTAAACCGCAATCTATGAGCACGCGGTAACCATCTTGCAATTCGATTAAATGCATGCTACCGGTAACTTGTTCTGCGGCACCCCAACTGGTAAATTTCATTTATTGTTTTTCTGTTTGAAGTTGACTTAAGTATTTATATAAACCGCCTTCAGACTGCATAAGCGCTTCGTGGCTGCCATTCTCTATTACCTTCCCATTATCTATTACAACTATTCTATCGGCCTCTCTAATGGTCGATAGACGATGGGCAATGATAATCGAAGTTCTGCCCTTCATGAGCTCTTCTAAAGCTTCCTGTACTAATCTTTCTGATTCGGAATCGAGCGAACTAGTCGCTTCATCTAAAATTAAGATCGCAGGATTTTTTAGTAATGCTCTAGCAATGGCTATTCGTTGTCTTTGACCACCCGAT
>JAURMH010000015.1 GCA_030830805.1 Bacteroidota bacterium | reverse complement strand
TCTACAAGGCTTAATTCTTTTGCGATAATTATTTAATAAGTTATATTTGCACCCCTAATCGGCCTCGTGGCGCAACTGAATAGCGCATCTGATTACGGCTCAGAAGGTTGCAGGTTTGAATCCTGCCGAGGTCACTTAAGAATCAAGAAAATGCTGGCACCGAAGGGTGCCAGTTTTTTTATGTCTAGTTGCGTGGCAAGCTGGCTTGTCAAAGTAACTAGCATAAAAAAACTAGGTGCTGCGCAGCAGCAGCATTTTCTTGATTTAGACTACGGAGCGCAAAGGAAAACACGAAGCGCTAGCTTCGGGTAATCCTGCCGAGGTCTCATCTAAATCATAGGCATATCCTCTTCCTTCAATTCAGCCACATCCAACCCTCTTAAATAGGTTAGAGAGATCATAATATTTTAGTGTCCCACAGCAGCCTTTAGCTATTCAATAGAGCCTGTTTTCTATTTGCATAAATATATCCAGAGAATTATTAATCCCACAATGAATTGTTTTGGACATTAAATCAAGATTAATTATGCACTTTATCTTTAATTGCAATAAATATTATTTAAATTTAAAAGTATGAACCATAAACTCCTTTATAGAATGAAATCAGTATTATCAACTATCCTGCTAGTAGCTTTTTGTCATATTGCTTTAGCGCAAGAAAACTTGGCATTAAACTCATTTCGTAAAGTTCCCGCTGATGAATTGAAAACATTTATGCAAAATGAAGCATTTTACTGGAGTAAAGTTGCGGCAGTATTAAAAGAAAAAGGTCAAATTACTGGTTGGGGTATACAAGTTAGAAGCGGCGGCATGCTAGCTTCTGAACCCAATGTAAATACAAGAATAGGAATAGGTTCCTGGGAAAATTTTGAGAATCTAGGCAAGAATTATGCTGCAGCTGAAGAAGTGGTGCGAAGCCAAATCGACCCGGAAATGTTAGCTCTTTTAGAGGAATCTTTAAAACAAGACAAATTTGAATTTGCATCAATACTCACTAACACCCAAGAGTTAATATGGAGTGATAAGGACTCCAGCTTTAATTACGTAGTCTACAACTATTCGAACGCGAATAATGTAACCCAATACTTGGCTGAAGAATCTAGAATTATGAAGCCATTTTTTGAAAAATTGATGAAGCAAGGAAAAACCAAAATGAAAGGCTGGGGCACAATAAATGTTTTATCTCCTATTGGCTATGAATATCCTTACAATTCCTATACAGTAGATTTTTACGATAATATAGGAGATGCCTTTTCACCATTTATTTCTGAAGATGTAAACTGGCCAGAAGAAATGGCATCTTTAGGCGAATTAAAAACTCCTGGTTTTTGGAAGAGAGTTATTTGGAAAAGGGTGCTTCACCTAAATCAAAAAAACGAATTAATTCAAAGCTGGTAATTTAAAGTTTTTAAAAAATGAAAAAACTCCTTTTTCGAAAGATCACTTATTAACCCAAAAAACCAAACAAAATGAGAACACAATTCTTTACTGCAATTCTTTTATGCTTCGGACTAACTCTGATGGCGCAAGAATATTATTGGACATCCTATAATTTTAATGTTGATTCAGAAGATATCGAAATCACTGCTAAATTAACTGACGATTATTTTAGTCAGCCCGGAAGCAAGGCAGACGGTGTAACGGTTTACCTTTTCGAAAATCATTTTAAGGATAGTGAAAACAACTGGAGTCACCAACTCGTTTTTGCAGGTACATTAGATGCAATGGGAGAACAATACTCTAGAGTCCCTAATGATAGTTGGAATCTGTATCTAGCAAAAATGGGGCAATATTTAAAGCAGCATTCTGCCGGTGCCGGAAAGAGCTTACTAACAATTGGTGAACTTGGAACACATCCGATCCAAAATGTACTTTGGCTAGATGTTCGTGATGCTGAAAAATTTGCGCGTGCTTGGAAAAAATACCACGGTAAATTTTCACCCTCCGATCGAAGAATTACCCTTGGCCAATTTCGGTTAGGACGAAGCCCAATGCACGAAACTCATTATGTTCTTACCGGAGTGAATGACTTTAAAACCGCATTCGAACCAAATAAATACAGAGAAGGTAATCCCGCAGCTGAGAAAGCCTGGGATGAATTCATAGCTACAGTCTCTGATGAGGTAACGATTTTAAGAAGCAACACACGAATTATGCTAGGAAAGTGGTAATTGTTTTAAACTCTTAATTAAAATTACACCCCTCAATAGAGGGGTGTTTTATTTGCTATGACACTTTACGCAATTCAATTCATTTTAAAGTCGCCACTTTTAGATTTTATTATCACATAAACAAAGATCAAAGCTAATGTCAAATGCGCGTATGCAAATTGAATAGGTACATCTGTTCTGAACTTCATTATTACATAACCTTGTAATACATTTAACACAATTACAGAAAGTCCTATTTTCTGTGCTAATTTTACTGCAGCCTGATTTTCAGAACTATAGGTTATTCGGTTAGGAAAAGTAATTATGGCCGCACATAGAAATGCCACAGCAGTTATTAGATTGCCGTAATCTCCTGTCGCATGAAATTGATTTGATTCCCCAATAACAGGGAGAAGGGAATAAAGAAAAGTGCCCAAAAGTAAATTTCTACGATTCATTTTCAGGGCTCCAAAAGCGGCTATGAGGATTGTTACCACGCTGGCCCCATTAAAAAAAAGTGTTAATGCATCCATTGTTTAAATTAAAAAGTTAGTCTTTTAAGATATAAATTTTTATCTAGACCAAGTCATTCGCTCTTAGTTAGAGTCATTCATTTATTACACGAAGTTCTTTGCATACCTTCACATTAGAACCACACCTGACATTTCATG
>JAURMH010000110.1 GCA_030830805.1 Bacteroidota bacterium | reverse complement strand
TTTTACCACCTGCGGTTGCAAAAAATGCTTGGCCTCCACCTCCACCTTGAATTTCTTTTCCTAATTCTCTAATTATTTGCGCCGCATTAAAACCTTTTTCTGCCAAAAGTTGATCGGCTATAATTAAAGCTAAATGAGGCTTTTCGTCTATTTCGGCGCCTAATAATAAAAATGCAGGAGCAAATTCAGCCCTTAGTTCAAATAATATATTTTTGATAGTATCGACATTTTGTATGTTCACTTTTTTAGCTAAAAACTGAATTCCGTTAATTGTTTGGATTTCTTTTTTTAACTCGTCTTTGATATTACCTGCAGCAGCCAACTCAAAATGTTCTAAAGCTTTTTTAAGCTTTGCGTTTTCTTCGATTAATTGATCAACAGATTTTAATACATCAAGCGGTGCTTTCAGTTTTTCTTTTACTGCAGTAATTAATTCTACTTGTTCATTATAAAATGCCAATGCTTTTTCGCCTGTAATTGCCTCTATTCGCCTTACACCTGCTGCAACAGCGCCTTCAGATATTATTTTAAATAAACCAATTTGAGCCGTGTTTTTAACATGGGTTCCGCCGCAGAGTTCTTTTGAATAGTGATCATCAAAAGTAATTACGCGTACAAAATCTCCATACTTTTCTCCAAACAAAGCGGTTACTCCACTTGTCAAAGCAGTTTGATAAGGCACATTTCGTTCTTCTTTTAAAGGAATTTGTAACCTTATTTTATCATTCACTATTTGTTCTACTTGTTGAATTTCTTCTGCCGTTAATTTCGAAAAATGAGAAATATCAAACCTTAGGTATTCTTCGTTTACTAAAGAACCTTTTTGGTTCACATGCACTCCAACAACTTGCTTTAATGCAGCATGCAATAGATGGGTAGCCGAATGGTTATTTTCAGTTGCCAATCTTTTGCTAACATCTACGCTGGCAGTAAACACTGCATTTAATTGCGCAGGTAATTCATCACAATAATGAACAATTAAATTATTCTCTTTTTTGGTATCTGAAATTTTTATTTTTTTATTAGTTGCATGGTCTATTAAAAAACCTGCATCTCCAACCTGTCCTCCGCTTTCTGCATAGAAAGGTGTTTCAGCTAAAACTAATTGGTATTGAATTTTATTTTTAGCGGCAACCTTACGGTATTTAATAATTGATGTTTGCGATTCGAGTAAATCATAGCCTACAAAATTTGCCGCTAGCTCGTTATTTACTTCTGTCCAATCGTCTGTATCTACTGCCGTTGCAGCTCTTGACCTAGTTTTCTGAATTTGCAAGGCTTCATTAAAGCCAATCAAATCTACGCTACAATTTTTTTCGGATGCCATTAATTGGGTTAAATCTATTGGGAATCCGAAGGTGTCAAATAACTCAAAGGCAAATGCACCTTCAATTATATTATTAGTTGGAGTGTATTTATCAAATCGTTGAATACCGGTTGCCAAGGTTTTTAAGAAAGCAGTTTCTTCTTCAATAATCACTTTTTCCACAAATTCTTTTTGCGTTACAATTTCATCGAAAACGCCTTTAAATTGATCTGCTAAAATGGCAACTAATTGATAAATGAAAGGTTCTTTGATATCTAAATAAGTATAGGCATAACGCACAGCCCTTCTCAAAATTCTTCTGATAACATAGCCTGCACCAGTATTGGAAGGCAATTGACCGTCGGTAATACAAAATGCAATGGCACGAATATGATCTGCTATTACACGCATCGCAATATCTGTTTTTTCAGATTGACCATATGGTATTTTAGAAGCGGTAGCAATAAACTGAATTAATGGTTGAAAAATATCAGTATCGTAATTCGAAGATTTTCCCTGTATAACTCTCACCAATCTTTCAAAACCCATACCCGTATCAACATGTCTCATAGGCAATGGAGCCAGCGAACCATCTTTCATACGATTGTATTGCATGAATACATTGTTCCAAATTTCTATTACTTGGGGATGATCGGCATTCACTAAAGTTGCTCCACTTACTAACGCGCGTTCTGCATCGGGCCTTAAATCAAAATGGATTTCAGAACAAGGTCCACATGGCCCTGTTTCTCCCATTTCCCAGAAGTTGTCTTTTTTATTTCCTAATATGATACGGTCTTCGGGTACGATTTTTTTCCATTCTTCAAATGCAATAACCGACCTAGGAATTCCTTCTTTTTCATCGCCTTCAAAAACAGAAACATATAATCTATCTTTTGGTAATTGATAAACTTCAGTTAACAATTCCCAACTCCAAGCAATGGCTTCGGCTTTAAAATAATCTCCAAAAGACCAATTACCCAACATCTCAAACATGGTATGATGATAGGTATCAATTCCAACCTCTTCTAAATCGTTGTGCTTACCAGAAACACGCAAACATTTTTGCGTATCGGCTACTCGTTTATATTTGATAGGACTCACCCCTAAAAAAATATCTTTAAAAGGTGCCATTCCCGAATTAATAAACATCAAAGTTGGATCGTTTTTTACCACTATTGGTGCCGACGAAACAATGTGATGTTCTTTGGATTTAAAAAAATCTAAAAATGCTTGTCTAATTTCTTTTGAGTTCATAGCTATTCTAAGAAAACAAAAATAGCATAATACCGCGATTTTTTATCGGAATTGTGCCTTTATCTATGTTTAATCGTAGAAAGAGTGGTTTTTTTGAATAAATGTTATTTTTGTAACCTAGATTATGGCGAAAAGGATAAAATATTTCTATAATACCAATACCCTCAAATACGAGAAAGTTGAGCTTTCTTTAACCAGAAGGGTGCTTCGTGTATTGGGTTATTTGGCCTCGGTAATGGTTTTTGCCAGCATCGTCATGATATTTGCTTATACCTATATCGATTCGCCCAAGGAGAAGCGCTTAAAGAGAGAAATTGAACAATTAGACCTTCAATACGAATTGCTCAACGAGCGTTTAAAAATTATGGATGTAGTTATGGAAGACTTGACCGACCGTGACAATAATATTTATAGGGTAATTTTTGAAGCAGATCCTATTAGCAGTGATGTTCGAAAAGGTATGTATGGAGGGGTAAATAAATATAGAGCATTAGAAAATTATGATTTTGCTGATATCGTATTAGAAAGCGCTAAAAAGCTAGATCGTGTTGCCAAACAAATGTATGTGCAATCGAAATCATACGATGAATTATTAAAAGAAGTTAAAAATAAATCTAAATTATTGGCTTCTATTCCTGCTATTCAACCCATCCCTAATAAAAATTTAAGAGCCATGGCTTCTGGATATGGTTATCGTATTCATCCAATTTATAAAACCTCTAAAATGCATACTGGAATGGACTTTACAGCAAAAATTGGTACCCCAATTTATGCAACAGGCGATGGTTATGTTAGCTTAGCTGATAATTCTGGAAGAGGTTATGGTAATCATGTGGTATTAAGCCATGGTTATGGATACCAAACTTTATATGGCCATATGAGTCGAATTAAATGCCGAAAAGGCCAAAGCGTAAAAAGAGGTGAAATAATTGGTTATGTTGGTAATACAGGAACTTCTACGGCTCCACATTGCCATTATGAAGTAAGAAAAAATGGCAAACCAATTAATCCAATTAATTTTTACTACAACGATTTATCTCCTAAAGAATACCAGCAAATGTTAACGATATCTGCTAGAGCAAATCAATCTTTCGATTAATTTGATTGTAATTAATTGAAGATATTGTTAAATTAGCCCATAGAATTCAAAAGATATTATGCCATACAAAGAATACGAACCTCAAAAAATGTATTACTCCATTGGAGAGGTGGCAAAATTATTTCAAGTAAATCCATCCCTAATTCGATTTTGGGAAAATGAATTCGATATACTCCAACCCAAAAAGAACAAAAAGGGTAACCGATTATTTACACCAGAAGACCTAGAAAACCTGAAAGTTATTTTTCATTTAGTGAAAGAAAAAGGCTATACCTTACAAGGCGCAAAAGAAGCCATGAAAGGTGGTTCAAAGGAAATCAAAGAAACACAAAAAGTGATTGATTCACTTGCTACCTTAAAAGCATTTCTCCTAGAAATTAAGGACAATTTATAATCCATCTACTTTCAGGTTTTAAATTAAACTACTATTTCACACTTTTGATAAATGAAAGTGTGGTGGATAATTGTTGTGTTCGAATTTATTGGAATTCATTCCTTTGCACAACAATTTCAAAGTGCTGATTCAAGAGCAATTCTAGGAGCAGGTATTGCGCTAAATTCAGCAAATATTATTGATGAAAATCCTGCTAGTACTTTAAAACTTAGTAATAAACACATCAGTATAGGGCAACTAAATGATTTTGGAATTGCCAATTTAAACTCCTTTCAATTTGCCATTGCCATTCCTTTAGCTCATCAATCTTATGGATTAGCCATTCATCAAAATAATTTTGAGGATTTAACTTCGCAAAGATGGTGCTTAAATGCTGCGGTTTTAATAAATGAAACCATTCGATTTGGATTAAACTTAAACGCTGTACTTAGCAAATTTGCGAATGAACAAGCCAGCTTAAATTTTATACCAGAAATAGGATTCATTTATGAGCGAAAGCGCCGTTTATGTTGGGCTGTACACCTAATTAATTTAGGAATAAGCGAAGATAAAAATTCAATACCAAGTGCAATAAGAATTGGATTGAACCAACAAGTTAATAATCAAATAGCGATTTGTGCTGCATTATGTATGTCTAAATCTCAAACCTATTTATTGAAAGCTGGACTAGTCTATGAATTAAATTCAAAAATGAGTATTCGAGCCGCAATAGCAAGTAGTTCGCCATTTCTAGGTTATGGGATTGCCTATAAAAAAAAGCGAATTGTTTATTGGCTTAGCAATAACCATCACTTCTTTCTGGGTAATAGTCCAGCTATTAAAATTAGTTATGCGTTTTAAATTAATGCTAATTCTACTTTGCTACTCTTGTATTTTGCATGCACAAGAGCTAGAACAATCAGATAAATTAGAAAGAGTCAACCTCGAAATAGATGAAAGCGCTGCTGAAATCAATACCGAACAATTAGAAAATTTAGATCAATTCCTTAATCATCCAATAAATTTGTCAAAAGCTACTGCTACAGATTTAAAAAATACCGGCTTATTTAATGCCGAACAAATCGATGCAATCATTGCTCACATTGAATTTACAGGAAAAATAATTGACCTTTATGAATTGCAAATTATCCCTGTTTTTTCAACAGAAGATTTATTGAATCTAGCTAAATATTGTATCCATTTAACAGAAATAAATTATCAAATTCCAAGTACTACTGCTACCACCAGAATAAAATTTAACAATCAAGAAAAATTATATCAAGGAAGTTCGTTTAGCTTATATCATAAATTAAGTCATAAAAACACCAATGGAATATCTTGGATGATTGCTACTGAACAAGACATAGGAGAACAATATCATTTCAACTCCATTCAATTTCCACTAGACCATCTTTGTGGTAGCATCTATTTTAATAAAAATAATTTAAATGTAATTGTCGGAAGTTTTCGAAGTTTTTTAGGACAAGGATTATTAAGTGGGCAAGGTAAAGGTACCGAGTTTGCTGCCGATTGGACAACATTAATAGCCACAAATAATGGCTTTAGTCCTTATGCTTCAGCTATGGAATCAGGATATCAAAATGGTATAGCGATTCGAAAAGACCAAAAAAACTGGAGCTATTTTTTAGCACAATCTTATCAAAAAATTGACAGTGGCAGTAGCAGTGGTTTGCATAGAACTGCCACAGAAATTAGCCGTAAAAACCAAATCTCACAAGCAATTTTTAATGGTAGAATAGCCTATCGTATTAAATCAAGTCAAATTGGAATCAACACCATTATTGAAGAGTTTAAAAATAAGAAAGGTGTTTCTTTAGACTTGTTGAGTCATTACCAAAACATGCTTATTGGTTCCGAAATAGCTGTATTTGAAGACAGAATCGCCTTCCATTTGGCTTGTATGGCTATATTAAACAAGCAAAGTAGTGTTGCTTTTGGACTAAATTATTTTACAGAAAATTATCAAAATGAATTTGCATCAAATCAACTATTACAAGGTAATGCAAATAATGATATTGGATTTAGTATCGCATTTAAGCAAGCTATTAATTCAAAAAGTTATTATCAAATAGTGAGTAATACCCATTTGATTAATGGCGCTGAAAAAACAATCAAAGTTCCTAGCATAGAAAATAAAATACAAGGAGTTTTAATCTATGTCAATCGGATAGGAAATGAAATTCAATTAAAAAGCAGTTACCAAATTAAAAATAATAGTAAAATAGAAATCGCTGAAACTATTAGAAAATATGAATATCAGCACATTTTCAGTGCTACTTTAGTTTTTAAAAAAATAATAGCTAAGCAATTATACTTACTTCACAGATTTGATTATAAAACAAATAGTATTACCAATTCAAACGCATTCCAATGTGCCATAAAATACACCCTAAGCGATTTAAAATTAACAATAGGTTATGGAATTACCTTTTTCAATTGCGAATTTGATACTAGAATTTATAGTGCAGAGCAACAATTACCCAATTATTTGAGTAGTGTCTTATTAATTGGGAATGGAACCAGGGCATTTTTTTACCTCCAAAGTAAAATAAGAAAAAATTGCACACTAAGCCTAAAAGCTAATAAAAATAAGGTTTTTGGAAAAAATAATGCACTTGATTATGCCATTCAACTCGCTATAAAATTATGATTCGTAATAATATGCGATCGGTTGTGTTAGGCAGATTATTACTTGCTTATTTAACAGGCATCATGCTTGCTACATATCTACCATTAAAATTATTATTTGTAGCAATAGCGTTCGTTTTATTTACTTTAAGTTGTTTTATTCAATTTTATTATGCTAAAAAAATTAAAAGATTTACATTTCATTGGCTTAATGGATTGAGCTTAAATATTATTTTTATTTTCTTTGGTTTCCTATTACATATTACCCATCAAGAAGGCTTATCAAAGGAACACTTTGCTAAGAAAAGTTACCAAAAGCTAAAAGTTGTTATTGTGGATAATTTTAGCAATAATATACTCAATAACAGGTACTTAGGAAAAGTTATTGCTAGTGATTTACAGCAAAATGTACAGGGCAAAATACTCATTTATACAAAAGATAAAACCTTAACGCTTGGTAGTATATTAAGTTTAACATCTAATACTATTTCTTTTCAAAAAAATAGAAATCCAGGCGAATTTAATGCACAAGCTTATTGGAATAAAAAACAAGTTTTTCATTTTGTTTATCTTAAGAATAGTGATTCGGTTATTGGCTACAAACAATTGAGTTATCTCAAAACAAATAGTTTATTAATTGCCTACAAATTCGACAGCATTTTAAAAAAACACCTCCTTAACGATGAAAGCTACAAAATAGCATCTGCCCTATTACTTGGAAGTAGATCGGGCATTTCTGAAGAGGTAATAGCTGATTATTCAAAAACAGGCACTATCCATATTTTATCTGTTTCTGGCTTACATGTTAGCGTTATTTTTCTGGTACTGAATAAAATATTATCGCTTTTTAATTGGGGTAAAACACAGTTTCTCAAATCAATTATCCTTATTTCTTTTGTTTGTCTATATGCTTATATTACAGGGCTTTCTCCTTCTGTTTGCAGATCTGCAGTAATGATATCGTTTAGTATAATCGGTAAACAAATCAGTCATCAGAGCAATCCATATAATCTGATTGCCGGTTCTGCATTTTTTTTATTAATAATTGATCCAGCTTACCTGTTCGATATTGGTTTTCAATTATCCTATTTAGCAGTTTTAGGCATTATCTATTTTTATGATGCAATCTACAGAATCCTCTATTTTAAAAATAAATTGGCGGATCAAATTTGGATGCTCATTGCTGTGTCAATTGCAGCTCAGTTAAGCACCTTAGCTATGTCACTTTATTATTTCCATCAATTTCCTAATTATTTTTTATTAGCAAACCTCTTAGCCATTCCACTTTCTAGCATCGCACTGTATTTAGGTATTGCGCTATTAGCACTAAATCCAATCCCAATGTTAGCAAAATATATCGGTATAGTTTTAAGTAAATGTATTGCGTTAATGGGCTATGTTTTACATAAAATCAGCATTCTACCTTATGCTTTAAGTTATTACTATCATATTGATTCGGTAGCTGCCTGTTTATTAATAGCGCTGCTACTTTGTTATAGTTTTTACCTAATACATCATATAAAATGGATGAATTGGTATGGCGTTGGTTTTAGTTTGCTTTTTTTTATGAATAGTTGCTATATACGAAATCAAGAAAGCAAAAATACCCATTACCTTATCCATCAAAAAGACAGTCCGTGTTTATTAATAAAAAGTGCAAATCAATATACTTTAGTTTGTAGTCAAAATAGCAATCAAATTGCCTTGAATAAATTGATTCAAAACTTTCAAAAAATTGGCTGGCATTTAACTAAATTAGTTTGGGTAAAAGACCAAAGTTTAGTGCGAATCCATGACAAAACTTTCTTGTTTATTGCAAAACCCAATCCATACAGAGCAATTGCTACAATCAATCATCAAAGGGTTAATTACCTCCTATGTGCTGCTTATAATTTAAAAGGAATAAAGGAAAATGTTATACAAATTATAAGCAATAAAACACTGAATATTAGCTATTTAAATTCAAATAAATACTACTCCACTTACGATAATGGATATAAGTGTATCCTGCTTCCCTGATATATTTTTTATTATCTTTAAACAATTTTTTAAGAAAGTATGAGGCAAGCGATTCGCAATTTTTTAAACTTATTTTTGTTTTGGCTATTCAGTTTTTTATTGCACCGAATTGTTTTTGTGCTATATCATATTGTAAAAAAACAAGACTTAACTTTTATAGATTTTGGAAAAATATTTTGGTATAGTTTTCCTTTAGACATTTCTATGGCCGCTTATTTTATAGCCATTCCAATGGTTTTGTTTTTCATCACCTTACTGATTCCAAAATCTAATTCGATTTTTCAATTTTTATATGTCAAAATCAACTATGCATTTATTATTTTAAGTAGCATTACCCATACTATTGACTTACATATTTATACCGAATGGGGGACGAAAATTAACAATAGGGCCATCGATTTTTTAATTCAATCCCCTTCTGAAGCGCTTGCCTCTAGTGCTTCTTCCCCATTATTATTAGGAATAAGCTTATTTTTAATCCAACTCTTTGGCCTGCTTTGGCTTTATAAAAAATATGTATCGGCTCCATTTGAAACTCTAAGCTTTAATTGGTTGTCTTTGCTTTACATCCCTTTGAGTATTTTTATAATGATTTTATGTTTAAGAGGTGGAATGCAATTAGCGCCTATTAATCAAAGTGCAGCTTATTTTTCCAATAATTCAAGCTACAATCATGCTACGGTAAATACCGATTGGAATTTACTATCCTCTATGCTACAAAATAAACTCAATAGTAAAAATCCATATCAATTTGTTTCTGATAGTGTTGCTACTTCAGCAGTAGCCGAATTATATCCTACTATTCAAAAGCAAAACAGCGAAAATATATTAACTACCAAGCATCCAAATGTGGTATTAGTTATTTTAGAAAGTTTTACCTCCGATGTAGTGGGTAGTTTTGGCGGTGAAGCGAATGTGAGCCCCTACCTCAGTAAACTAGCCAATGAAGGTATTGCATTTGATTCTATTTATGCATCGGGAGATCGAACCGATAAAGGTCTGGTAGCTTTGCTTAGTGGCTTTCCTTCGCAAGCGGTACGATCTATTATTCACCAACCCGATAAATTTGAAAAATTACCTTCTTTAGCACAATCAATGATTAACAATGGTTACCAACCATTTTTTATTTATGGTGGCGAATCCGAATTTGCTAATTTTAAATCTTATTTGCTTTCTGGAGGTATACATCAAATTATTGATAAAAATAATTTTGAATCCCATCAAATGAATTCTAAATGGGGTGCACATGATGGTTTTTTATTCGACAAACTAAACTCCGAATTAAAAAATAAGCAACAACCTTTTTTTGCTATTACACTAACCCTAAGTTCACACGAACCATTTGAAATACCTATTGCTTCTAGCTTTAAAGGAAAAGACCTACCCCAACTTTTCAGAAAATCGGCAAATTATACCGATCAATGCATTCGGGATTTTATGGAAAAAGCAAAAAATGAAAAGTGGTATAAAAACACCTTATTTATTTTTGTAGCAGATCATGGGCATCGATTACCAAAAGAATATAGCACTGCTTTTGATTTTAGGAAATTTAGAATTCCATTGATTTTTTCAGGCGAGGTAATTAAACCAAATTATCGAGGAAAAAGTATTCATTTACTTGGTTCACAAACAGATTTAGCTGCTACCCTGCTCCACCAATTAAACATCAATCACGAACAATTCAAATGGTCTAAAGATTTGTTAAATCCTCAATCAATTCCTTTTGCTTTTTATAGTTTTGATAATGGATTTGGATGGGTAAATACGAATCAAACTATTGTGCAAGACAACATCAACAACAAAATAGTATTTAATAATAAGCCTGAAATAAACCCCGAAACTAATTTGCAAAAAGGCAGGGCTTATATGCAGCAGGTATTTAAACAATACCTAGCCTATTAATCTACAAAGTGTTTGGTGTTTTTCATGATGTTTTTTTTCGTCCATGGTATGGTACTGTTTTGTTCGGTTTGACGCTCTTTACAATTTGGAACAGCACAGTAAAAACAACATTGAGGCAAACAAGGATCAACATGAATAAACAATTCTACTTGCGTTGCTGCTTGCTCTTTCATTAATAATTCAATAGAATGTACTTCATCATGCATTTGATTTAAATGCCAATAATGAGGCAATGTTAGATGACAATCGATGTGTAAATCGGCACCATATTTTTGTGCACGCAAATTATGTACATCAACCCAAGTATCTTTTCTAGCTTCTCCCAAAATTTTAACAATTTGATCTACCACTTTTGGGTCAATTTCGTCCATTAAGCCTGCAACAGAATGTCGCAAAAGCTGATAACCATTGTGTAAAATTAAGCCTCCTAATAAAATTGACAAAATACTATCTAGTAGAATATAGCCTGTTATTTTAATAATAATTAAGCCAACAATTAAACCCAAACTGGTATATGCATCAGACATTAAATGTTTGCCATCGGCTGTTAATACGATTGAATTTAATTTTTTACCTCTTTTTATTAAAAAGGTACCTAATAAATAATTAGCTAAACCCGCTGTTGTGGTAATCCAAATTCCATCTGCTAAATGACTGATGCTATTTGGATGCATGATGGCAACAATGGATTTATAGATAATGGTAATACCAGCTATTAAAATTAATGAACCTTCAAATCCAACGGCAAAAAATTCTACTTTTCCGTGTCCATAAGGATGATTTATGTCTTTGGGTAAAGACGATAAGTAAATACTATAAAATGCAAAGGAGCCTGCAATTATATTGATGATATTTTCGAGTGCATCTGTTAAAATAGCATTAGAATGCGTAAGGTAATAGGCATAGAACTTGAGCAGCGTAATAAATACACCTGCTATTAATACCCATATAATAGCGTTTAGCCTATCTTTTTTAGCAATCATCCTACAAATATCTTCATTTTTTAATAAATTTAGGATATGATCCACTTTAAATTAAAGCCCCTACTCATTTTCAGCCTAAGCATCTTGCTTTTTCATTCAAATGTAAAAGCACAAAATTTTAAATTAATGTTAAGTTCAGGTATTAATTTTTCACAAGTAAACGGTGATAACTTAGCTGGATTTAATAAGCTTGGATTAGTTGCAGGTGCTGGAGTTTCTCGCAATATCAGTAATAATCAACAATGGAGTTTTGAATTTTTATATTCCGAAAAAGGCAGTAAAGATGTTGTAACCTTAGGAGACCCCATTCAAGATTCTATTTTCAAATTCAATTATATTGAAATTCCATTTTGTTATCATTATCAATTTAAACCTAAATTGAATCTACAGTTTGGTGTATATACCGCAGTAAATATCAAATCTGTATATAGTGATGGATTAGAGAATTACGACGTTTCGGAGCAAATTTATGCAACAGATTATGGTATTTTAGGAGGTTTAAGTTATGAATTAAGCCCTCAAACTAAAATTCAAACCCGTCTATCTACTTCTGTATTAGACCTTAACAATTCTTTGGAAAGATACTATAATTTAGTGCTTTCGATGGGAATTAGCTATACCCTCTAAAACAATTTTAGTATTTTAGCAGAATCTTATTATAGAAATATGGAGCAATTATCCGATAGACTTAATCTATTTTCCGAATCACAAACTTTAAAAGTGGCTAAATTAAGTCGCGAATTAAAAGCACAAGGAAAAGATATCATCAGTCTTAGTTTAGGTGAACCCGATTTTCCGACACCCGATCATATTAAAATTGCAGCAAAAAAAGCAATAGACGATAATTTCTCTTACTATACTCCAGTGGTTGGTTATCTCGATTTAAGAGAAGCTATTTGCAGAAAATTTAAAAGAGAAAATAACTTAAATTTTAGCCCCGAACAAATTGTAGTATCTACCGGTGCAAAACAAAGCATTGCCAATGCAGTGCTTTCTATTGTCAATCCTGGCGATGAAGTTATCATACCTGCGCCTTATTGGGTGTCTTATTCAGAAATGATAAAACTAGCAGAAGGTGTACCTGTTTATGTGCAAACAAGTGTTGCTGCAGATTTTAAAATCAATGCACAGCAACTCGCAGATGCTATTACACCGAAAACAAAATTATTTATGTTCTCTTCTCCTTGCAATCCTTCTGGATCTGTTTATTCGAAAGCAGAACTTGCCGAATTGGTTGCGGTTTTTGAAAAAAATCCATCGATATATATTTTATCTGATGAAATATACGAACATATCAATTTCGATACCACTCATACTTCTATAGCCGAATTTGAAAGTATCAGCGCGCGTTGTATAGTCATTAATGGATTATCTAAAGCATTTGCCATGACAGGCTGGAGATTAGGCTATATGGGGGCTTCACTTGCCATAGCTAAAGCCTGTGATAAAATGCAAGGTCAATTTACTTCTGCCACTTGTTCAATTGCACAAAGAGCAGCAATTGCCGCATTAGATTCGCCCTTAACGTCAACACTTTCCATGAAAGCTGCTTTTCAAAAAAGAAGAGATTTAGTCTACGAATTAATTAAAGAAATACCTGGATTTATTACCAATAAACCTGTTGGTGCATTTTACTTTTTTCCAGATGTAACTTATTATTTTGGTAAAAAACATGCTACTGGCATCATCAATAATGCAGAAGATTTATGCATGTATTTATTAACAGAAGCCAATGTGGCCGTTGTATCTGGCGAATCTTTTGGCAGTCCAAATAATATTAGATTTTCTTATGCAACATCAGAAGAAAACTTAATAGCAGCCATGCAAAGAATTAAAGTTGAATTAGCAAAATTAGTATAATGGAATTGACACAATTAACAAACATCTTTGAATCATTCAATCAAATGAATGTATTGATTATTGGAGATGTTATGATCGATGGATATGTTTGGGGTAAAGTAGATAGAATTTCGCCAGAAGCACCAGTGCCTGTGCTTTCGGTTGCTAAAAAAGAAGATCGATTAGGCGGAGCAGCAAATGTGGCTTTAAATATTCAATCAATGGGTGCAAACCCAATACTATGCTCGGTTATAGGAGATGATGATAACGGGAAAAAATTTATTTCTCTATTAAATGACTTAAAAATTTCGGCAGAAGGTATACTCAAAAGTAAAGATCGCATTACCACACTTAAAACAAGAGTGATTAAAGATCATCAACATTTATTGCGCATCGACGAAGAAATAGACCAACCATTAAACCAACAAGAAGAAAATAATTTTATTGAAAAAGTAAAAAATATTATTGCTGCTCATCAAATTGATGTTATTATTTTTCAGGATTATGATAAAGGCGTATTAACTAGTCATAATATCGAAAAATTAATTTCCATAGCGAATAATGCTGACATTAAAACCGTTGTTGACCCTAAAAAACGAAACTTTTTAAGCTATAAAAATGTAGGACTTTTTAAACCAAATTTAAAAGAATTAAAAGAAGGTTTGAAAATTGAATTCAATCATTTATCTGATGATCAATTAGTAGCTGCAAGTAATGAATTAAAAAGTAAAATCAATGCAAATGCTGTTTTGATAACACTTTCGGAGCATGGTGTATTCTTAATGGACTCCGAAAAAAATTATAAAATTCCGGCGCACATTCGAAATATTTCTGATGTTTCGGGAGCTGGCGATACGGTGATAAGTGTTGCAGCATTATGCTATGCTGGAGAAATGCCTAACGATAAAATTGCGGCCATTGCAAATCTTGCAGGTGGTTTAGTTTGCGAAAAAGTTGGTGTTGTGCCCATTAATAAATTAGCATTGTTGAGCGAAGCTTCTGCCTTAAAAAACTAATTTATTTTGCCCTAATCGCATCTACCGGATTCAATTGAGATGCATTCCAAGCTGGCAAAAACCCAGACAAGACGCCTATTACAGCCGACACGCCTAAGCCAAGCATACAATTTGCAAGACTCAATACTAATTCAAAATCGAATGCGGCTGCAACCAAGGTGATAATATATACGATGATCAATCCAATTATTCCACCAATGATACTTAAGACCACCGCTTCTACTAAAAATTGCAATAAAATAAAATAATTTTTAGCCCCTAATGATTTTTGAATGCCAATAATATTGGTTCTTTCTTTTACAGAAACAAACATGATATTGGCAATACCAAAACCACCAACTAAAATAGAGAATCCTCCTATAATCCAACCAGCAATATTTACCACACCAAATAAAGAATCTAATTGCAAGGATAGCATACTCGATTGATTCAAAGAGAAATCGTCGTCTTCTCGTGGAGATAATCTTCTTATTGCTCTAATTTGCCCCTTCATCTCATTTGCTAACTCGTTTAAAGTAATGTTAGATGCCGCTTTGATAATAATTTTTGGATCGAAATTATCACTCTTTGTATCGACAATATTTCGAGCATAATTAATCGGAATTAAAACAGCATTATCTATGGAACTATTTAAAATATCTTCCCCTTCTTTTTTAAAAACGCCTAAGACTTTTAAATTTCTTCCGCTTATTTTTACCGTTTGCCCAACTGGATCTGCGTTTTCAAATAAACCTTTAGCCACCTCAAACCCTAATAAAACATAGTTCTTACCGCTCCTAGAATCAGCAACACTAAAATATCTTCCTCTTTCGAAATCCAATACCCTTGTTTGATTATAATCGTGAGATGCAGCAATTACATTCACATTATCGACATTCTTATTTCTAAATTTTACTGTCTTATCGTTGATAGTAATTTGAAAAGCAACTGCTTTGATATTTGCCCCTGCTCGTTTTTGGATCTTTTCGAAATCTTGATATGATGGTGAAGGCCTATTAAAATATTTCCACCAAGGGTAATCGCTTCCAAATTCCCAAGGCCATTTTTGAACATAAATGGCATCGTTTCCGAGTTTCTGAACGCTTTTATTTAAATTATTTTCTAAAGAATCGACTAAGGTAAAAACCGTTATAATGGTAAAAATACCAATGGAGATACCTAATAAAGATAGAAACGTTCTTAATTTATTGACAACCAATGCATTAAGTGCAAATAAAATGGATTCTTTAAATAATCTTAAAAATAACATGCTACAAAATTATCATTTAATTTAGCTAAGACGCAGTACTCATGTAAAAATTTTGATTGATGCATTCGTAATATTCTTTATTCTATAGAAATATATTCTTAAATTCGCGCTCGGCTAATGAAATATCCTTAACAAAGGCATATGAAGCAGAAGGTCAATTGGGACCAAAAATTATAAAATAAACACAGATGAAACTATCACAATTCCACTTTAATTTACCTGAAGCTTTAATCGCATCAACACCTTCAAAACAACGTGATGAGTCTAGATTAATGGTTTTAGATCGTAAAACAGGTACAATTGAGCATAAATTATTCAAAGATATTTTAGGCTATTTTGATGATGGTGATGTAATGATTTTGAACAACACTAAGGTTTTTCCTGCTAGAATGTATGGCAACAAAGAAAAAACGGGTGCGCAAATAGAAGTGTTTTTGTTAAGAGAACTTAACCATGAAATGCGTTTATGGGATGTATCAGTTGATCCTGCTCGTAAAATTAGGGTTGGAAACAAGTTATATTTTGGAGAAGATGATTTATTAATCGCTGAGGTGGTAGACAACACTACTTCTAGAGGTAGAACCATTCGTTTCTTATTTGATGGAACCGACGAAGAATTTAGAAAAGCCATTGAAATTTTAGGAGAAACTCCCCTACCAAAATATATCAAAAGAAAAGCAACCGCAGAAGACAAAGAAAGATATCAAACCATTTACGCAAAAGAAGAAGGCGCTGTTGCAGCACCAACTGCAGGTCTTCACTTTAGCCGCGAATTATATAAAAGATTAGAATTAAAAGGTATTGATTTTGCAGAAGTAACTTTACATGTTGGCCTTGGAACCTTCAGATCTGTTGAGGTAGAAGACTTAACCAAACACAAAATGGATTCTGAACAATTTATTATTTCAGAAAAAACAGTGAACATGGTAAACAAAGCAAATGAAAAAAAGAAAAGAGTTTGCGCAATTGGTACTACAAGTATGCGAGCAATCGAATCTTCGGTATCTGCAGGCAGAATTTTAAAACCAGCCAACGACTGGACCAGTAAATTCATTTTTCCTCCATTTGATTTTAGCATTGCAAACTGTATGGTAACCAATTTCCATACACCAGAATCTACGCTATTAATGATGGTGGCTGCTTTTGGTGGTTACGACTTTGTAATGGAAGCTTATAAAATTGCGGTAAAAGAAAAATATCGTTTCTATAGCTATGGCGATGCCATGTTAATATTATAAAATACCTTGAAAAAATTTGCCATCATTGTATCTGGAGGTAATGGTTCGCGTATGCAAACCGACATTCCTAAACAATTTATTGAAATCAATGGCAAACCTATTTTACTTCATACCTTAGAAAAATTTGCTGCAGCAGATCCTAATATGGAAATTATATTGGTGCTCAATGTTGATCACCAAGGTATCTGGAGCAAAATTGCCAAAAAATTTAAAGTCAACATACCTTATACTTTAGTAAACGGTGGCCGTACCAGGTATCATTCGGTAAAAAATGCATTAAAAAAAGTTTCTAAAAATGCACTCGTGGCGATTCATGATGGTGTAAGACCTTTATTGAGTACAAGCCTTATTTTAAATGGATTTGAGCTGTTAACAAAGCACGATGCAATTGTTACCGCCATTCCATCTAAAGACTCCATTAGAAGGGTTCAAGATGGAGTGTCTTCTGCTTTAGCTCGTGAAGAAATTTATTTGGTTCAAACACCACAAATATTTACCGCCACTATTTTACACAAAGCCTATCAACAAGCTTATCGAAATGAATTTAGTGACGATGCCGCGGTAGTAGAAAGACTTGGAATTCCAATTCATATTTTGATTGGCGAAACACAAAATATCAAAATCACTTATCCCGAAGATATTTTACTTGCAGAAAACATATTGAAACATTTATAAAAAAAGCCCTCGAAATTTCGAGGGCTTTTTGTTAGTATTCATCTTCGTTAAAAAAGAAGTCGTCTTTTGTAGGATAATCTGGCCAAATTTCCTCAATGTTTTCATAAGGCTCGCCATCATCTTCTAAATCTTGTAAGTTTTCTATAACCTCTACCGGTGCTCCAGAACGAATTGCATAATCAATTAATTCATCTTTGGTTGCTGGCCAAGGCGCATCTTCTAAGTGTGATGCTAATTCTAGTGTCCAATACATATTTTCGTGTTTTAAATGATAATCTTATTTGCGCAAAAGTAAAATAATAAAGCTAAATTCAAATAGCTGTTAAAATGTTTCTAAAAAATGTGGAAAAAAAATCAAGAAAAATTAGTTAAACTCTTGGTATCCAGATATATTCATCTGCACCTAAATCTTTAGCAATTTTGCGAGAAAGCACAAATAGGTAGTCTGATAAACGATTAAGGTATTGAATAACCATTGGATCGACATAAGAAAATTCGGACAATTGTACTGCAATTCTTTCTGCACGGCGACATACTACACGCGCCAAATGGCAATAAGAAACAATGCTATGTCCACCAGGTAAAATAAAGTTTTTTAACTCTGGTAAAGTTTCGTTCATTAAATCCATTTGATCTTCTAATAATTGAATATCTTCTGGATGAAAATCAGGAATTTTCATTTTTGATTTTTCGGGATCTGATGCTAAAGAAGAACCAACGGTAAATAACCTGTCTTGAATTTCTTTTAAAACAATTTTATATTCCTCGTTGATTGCTTGATCACGAATTAATCCAATGTGTGAATTTAATTCGTCTACAGTACCATAAGATTCAATTCTGATATGATGCTTTGGAACCCTTACTCCTCCTATTAATGATGTCTGTCCTAGGTCTCCTGTTTTAGTGTATATTTTCATTTTTTGAATTTGCTAATTAAAATAAATCATCTTGATTTTATGGTAATGATATCTTTGTTTAGTTCGTCAGATTCTACGGCCCCATCACGCATTCTTACAATTCGATGTGCATGTTTTGCAATATCTTCTTCGTGTGTAACCAAAATAATGGTATTCCCTTTCTGATGAATTTCTTCAATCAGTCCCATAATTTCAATAGAAGTTTTAGTATCTAAATTTCCTGTTGGTTCGTCGGCCAAAATAATAGCAGGATTATTGACCAATGCCCTTGCAACAGCAACTCTTTGGCGTTGCCCACCAGATAATTCATTTGGCTTATGATACATCCTATTACCCAAACCTACACTATCTAGTACTTCGATAGCTCGGGTTGTTCTCGCTTCTTTTGCAATGCCAGCATATACTAATGGCAAAGCAACATTTTCTAAAGAACTAGATCTTGGTAATAAATTAAAAGTTTGAAAAACAAAACCAATTTCTTTATTTCTAATTTCGGCTAATTCGTTATCATTTAAATTACTGACATCTGTGCCATTGAGTATATAGGTACCTTTAGTTGGCGTGTCTAAGCATCCTAAGATATTCATTAAGGTAGATTTACCTGAACCAGATGGACCCATTAAAGCCACAAACTCTCCTTTATAAATCTCTAAATCTACACCACGCAAGGCAAAAATTTCTTCAGAACCAATTACATATCGTTTACCAATATCTTGTAATTTAATAAGCACTTGCTTTTCCATTTTTGTATTTATTATAAAGCTGAAATTAACATAATAGCAGCTATATCAAAAGAAATTTTCGTAACAAATATCCTACAATTATTTTTGCTCAATTACTTTAGGCACCCTAAAATAGTCGGTATCTTTTTTGGGTGCATTAGCTAAACCCTCTTCATGTGTTATTGTTTGAATTACTTCATCTTTTCTTAATACATTGACTTCATCATTCATATAAATCAAAGGCGCTACCATACTGGTGTCCACTTCATTTAAAGTTTCCATAAAATCAAGAATTCGATTTAAATCTGCTTCAATTTTAACTTTCTCTGTTTCGTTAAATTGTAATCGCGCTAAATGAGCGATTTTTTCTACTAAATCTTTATCTATTCGCATAGTTTTGCAATTTTTGATTGATGATATTAAATACTTCTGAACTTAATTTTTCGAGCCCACCTTCTGCTTTATAGGCAGCGGTATCTATGGGTTGATGTACAAAAACTTTCATTACACCGGGAACAGAACCAGCTGTTTTACCATTTCCGGGCATTAATTCGTAATTATTTAAAAAGGTAACGGGCAAAATTGGCACATCACAATCTATGGCAATTTTAAAGGCACCACTTTTGAATTCGAGCATTTCTGGCGCGATTAAAGACATCGTGCCTTCAGGATATAAAATTAAGCTTTGCCCCTCTTTTACATTTTGTTCTACTTTTTTCAAGGCCCTATAAGAAGCAATTTTACTATCTCTATCTACGGGAACATCTACGGTTTGAAAAAATAATTTCAACACTGGGTGTTTTAATAATTCTATTTTACCCATAAAATGGTAATCGCCAGCAATTCCCACACAAATTAATGGGGTGTCTAAATAAGAAGAATGGTTAGCAACAATTACCATAGGCTTGCTAAAATCGATGGGCTGCTCATATTCGAAATGATGGCCGTAAAATCCAAGCTTAAAGGCTAATTTACACCAAAACTTACGTAGTTCTCCAAGAAATACATTTCTTTCGCGTTTCCTTGTAGCATAATAAAATAAGGGATACATGATAAAAAATACCAATGCAACCATAAACATATACCATACAAAATGAAGCTTTCTGAGAATTTTCATCGTTGAATTTTGAATAATTGAATGCCCAGCAAAAATATTAATTTTTAACCGATTTTTTGTGCCTTAAAAGTACTCAATTTTTATTACTTTCGGCCTATGGAAACAGTTGTAAGCGGAATTAGATCTACGGGTAATTTACACCTTGGAAATTACTTCGGGGCAATGAAGAATTTTATTAAAATGCAGCAGGAATACAATTGCTATTTCTTTATTGCCGATTACCATTCTTTGACCACCCATCCAAATCCTCAAAATTTACATCTTCATGTAAAAAATGTACTAGTAGAATATCTTGCAGCTGGCATTGATCCCGAAAAATCTACTATTTATGTACAATCCGATTTACCTGAAATTGCAGAACTTTATTTACTCTTAAATATGAATGCTTATCTAGGAGAGTTAGAAAGATGTACTTCTTTTAAAGATAAAATTAGAAACAACTCAGAAAACATCAATGCAGGATTATTAACTTATCCTGTTTTAATGGCAGCCGATATTATCATTCACAAAGCCACTAAAGTGCCTGTTGGCAAAGACCAAGAGCAACATTTAGAAATGGCCAGAACATTTGCCAATCGTTTCAATAGAATGTATGATACCGAATATTTTCCCGAACCTCATGCTTTTAATTTTGGTACGCAGTTGGTAAAAATACCTGGCTTAGATGGCAATGGGAAAATGGGAAAATCGGAGGGCGAAAACAATGCTGTTTTTTTAGCAGATAGCCCCGATCAAATTCGTAAAAAAGTAATGAAAGCAGTGACCGATGCGGGACCAACAGAACCAAACCAAGTTAAACCAGCAATCATTCAAAATTTATTTGACATCATGAAAGCGGTGTCTCCAACTAGTAATTATCAACATTTCGACGAATTATACAATAATCAACAAATAAGATACGGTGATTTTAAAAAGCAATTAGCAGAAGATATCATTGTTTTTACTAGTCCTATTCGAGAAAAAATACTAGAAATAGGTGCTAACACCGATTATTTAAAGAAAGTAGCCAAAAATGGTGCAGATAAAGCGCGCGAAAGTGCTAGCAAAACAATAAAAGAAGTACGAGAAATTATCGGTTTTAAATCCTTTTAATTTTTGTATTTTCAAAGCTTGATAAATAGTTAAACACAATTGAAATTTTTATAAAGATGCATATAGCAATAGTTGGAAATATTGGCGCAGGTAAAACAACACTTACCGAATTATTAGCTAAACATTACCATTGGGAACCTCAATATGAGGCGGTAGATGATAACCCCTATTTAGAAGATTTTTACCAAGACATGAAGCGTTGGGCTTTCAACTTGCAAATCTATTTTTTGAATTCAAGATTTAAACAAATAGTGGAAATTCAAAGAGGAGATAAACCTATTGTTCAAGACAGAACAATTTATGAAGATGCTTATATTTTTGCAGCCAATCTTCATGATATGGGCCTAATGTCTAGTCGTGATTTCAATAATTATTTAAGTGTTTTTGAATCTGTAAAAGAGTTTATCAAACCACCCGATTTGTTAATTTACCTAAAGGCTTCTGTGCCAACATTGGTCAATCAAATTCAAAAAAGAGGCAGAGAGTATGAGTCTGGTATACGTTTAGATTACTTATCTAAATTAAATGAACGTTATGAGAACTGGATTGATTCCTATAAAGAAGGTAAGCTCTTAACTATTCATGTCGATAAAATGAATTTTGCAGAAAAGCCAGAAGATTTAGGAGAAATTATTCAAAGAATTGACACCGAAATTTTTGGTTTATTCCCTTCAACCTCGAATAAAACTAAATCGAAAAAATAATGAAAGTTGCGGCAATTATACCTGCAAGATATGCTTCTACTCGGTTTCCGGGAAAGCCACTTGCAGCCATTGCAGGCAAAACAATGATTCAGCGCGTTTACGAGCAATGTAAACAATTGGCTTCGCTAGACTATGTAATTGTAGCAACAGACGACGAAAGAATTGCAGCAGAAGTCAATCGTTTTGGCGGACAAGTATGCATGACCTCAAGTAGCCATTTAACGGGTACCGACCGAATTTGGGAAGTAGTGGAAAGCTTGAATTTAGCAGCAGATGTTATTATCAATGTACAAGGAGACGAGCCATTTATTCAACCTGCACAATTACAATTAATCATTGATTGCTTTAAAGATCCTTTGACTCAAATCGCTACGTTGGTTAAACCCATTGATGATTCAGCGGTATTATTTAATCCGAATACGCCAAAAGTAACTTTAGACCAACATCAATTTGCTATTTATTTTTCTAGACAAGCCATTCCTTTTTTAAGAAATGAACAAACAGAAAATTGGATTAATAAACACGCCTATTTTCAACACATAGGAATCTACGGCTATCAAAAGCAAGTACTACAACAAATTATACAATTAGCCCCGAGTAAATTAGAACTAGCAGAATCATTGGAACAGTTGAGATGGATTGAAGCCGGTTTTAAAATCAAAACAGCCATTACCAATCAATCTACCATTGCTATTGATACACCTGAAGATTTAACATTAGCAATAAATATTTTTAATCAACAAACAAATGGAAACGAAAGATTGTAATGGAAATTTACTCGCTCAAGGCGATACAGTAATGGTGAACAAAACTTTGAAAGTAAAGGGTTCTAGCCTTACCTTAAAACAAGGAACTGTATTAAAAAACATCCGTTTAATAGACGAAGCAGATGCCATAGAGGTAAAAGTTGATAAAAGTGTTTTAGTATTAAAGACAGAATTTTTGAAAAAGAAGAGTTAATGAGTAAACAAATTTTACACCTTGCTGCAAGCAGAGGACATGCGAATCATGGATGGCTTGATAGTAAGCATAGCTTTAGCTTTGCTAATTATTATAATCCCGAAAGAATGCATTTTGGCGTGTTAAGAGTGCTCAACGATGATACCGTAGCCGCGGGTATGGGTTTTGGTAAACATCCGCATGATAATATGGAAATTATCAGTATTCCTTTGGCCGGTGACCTAGAACATGCAGACAGTATGGGCAATACAACGGTTATTAAGAATGGAGATATTCAAGTGATGAGCGCCGGTACTGGTATTACCCATAGCGAATACAATAAGAATAAAGACCAAGAAGTAAAATTTTTACAAATTTGGATTTTCCCGAATAAACATAATGTGGCACCTCGCTACGATCAAATCACTTTAAATTTAGCAGATAGACATAACCACCTGCAACAAATAATTTCGCCAAACGAAAATGATGAAGGCGTTTGGATTCATCAAAATGCTTGGTTTCATCTTGCTAAATTTGATCAATATTTTACTTCAGAATATACATTGAAAGACCCTTCAAATGGCCTGTATATATTCAATTTGAGCGGTCAGGTGCAAATTAACGAACAAATATTGCAACCTCGAGATGGTTATGGAATTTGGGAGACAAATAAAATTAATATCAAATCCATTACCGAATCCGAATTTTTAATAATGGAAGTTCCAATGAAAATTAGCTAAATGAAAACGCTTCGATTCCTATTCATTTTTATTGGATTAGTACAAATATGCCTTGCACAAGTACCCCAAACTAATCTAGGGAAAATTGACTTCTACCCTAGTTTTAAATCTAATTTTATTCCTGCCATAGACCTTGCCATTTGGTTGCCCAGTAACTACGATACCAATCAAAAATATTCTGTTTTATATTTACAAGATGGAGGCTCTTTGTTTGATGCTAAAATTACCTGGAACCAACAAGAATGGGGCATTGACGAATGTCTTGATTCTCTAATTGCTGCAAAAAAAATTACAAATGTGATTGTTGTTGGCATATACAATAGTGGAAAAAATAGACATGCCAGTTATTTTCCGCAGAAACCTTTCGAACAAATGACTGCATCAGATCAGCAATTTATTTTTAATGCCGCTAGATCTGCCGAGCAAAAATTATTTCATACAAAAATCTATTCCGACAGTTATTTAAAATTTATTGTCGAAGAATTGAAACCATTTGTTGATCAAAAATATGCTACCCATACAGATGCAAAGCATACCAGTATTGGAGGCTCCAGCATGGGTGGCTTAATTTCGTTATATGCCATTTGTGAATACCCGAATATTTTTGGTTCAGCCATGTGTTTATCTACCCATTGGCCCGGTATTTTCGAATCTGCAGACAATCCATTTCCCATTGCATTTGAAAATTATTTGACGCTGAATTTACCTCAAGCAAGCACTCATCAAATTTACTTTGATTATGGCACAGCTACTTTAGACGCCATTTACGAACCCTATCAATTGCAAATCAATCAAATTTTTCAGCGTAATGGCTACCAACCACATCAATTTAAATGCAATAAATACGATGGGGCCGAACACACTGAAAATGCTTGGAGCGCACGATTAAACGATCCTATTTTATTCTTATTTAAAACCCATTCTCGAAATTAAATTTGTACTTTTAGGGTATGACATTAGATGCCAACCATACCGAAAAAAATGAATTGCATTTGCGCAATAAACACCGCAGCAGATATAATTTTCAACAACTTTGCTATACCTGTAAAGAATTAATACCCCATGTTTTTACTAATAAATTTGGCGAAAAAACAATTGATTTTGCAAATCCAGAATCAGTCATCGTTTTAAATAAAGCTTTACTTAAACAATTTTACGATATCCATAGTTGGGATATTCCAGCTGGTTATTTATGTCCTCCTATTCCTGGCAGAGCAGACTATATCCATTATGTTGCAGACTTATTTGCTAGTGTCAATAACGATAAAATTCCTCGAGGAAAATCTATCAAAATTTTAGATGTGGGTGTGGGTGCGAATTGTATATACCCAATTATTGGTCTCAAAGAATACAATTGGGATTTTATTGGATCTGATATCGATTTCGAAGCCACTATTTCCGCTAAAAAAATTGTAGACGCCGATAAAAAATTAAAAGGTCGCATTGATATTCGATTACAAAAAGATAAAAAACTCTTTTTCGAAAATATATTAGTTAAAGATGAACTCATCGATGCTTGTATCTGCAATCCACCTTTTCATGCCTCTTCTAAAGAAGCAAAAGACGCTGCAAAGAAAAAATGGGAAAAATTAAAGAAAAGTGAAAGGCCAGAAAATCTATTAAATTTTGGTGGTCAAAACAATGAGCTTTGGGTAAAAGGTGGAGAAGAAACTTTTGTTAGAAACATGGCTAAGGAAAGCCAATTGTTTGGCAAAAATTGCTTTTGGTTTACCACACTCGTTGCTAAAAAAGCAAACCTAGCTAGTGTTTACAGAATGTTGCACAGCTTAAATCCGGTGGAAGTAAAAACAATTACCATGGCACAAGGGCAAAAAGAAAGCAGGATTGTTGCATGGACATTCTTAAGCGAAACAGAACAACAAGATTGGATTAAAAAGAGATGGAAAGCAACAAAATAATTAAACTACTTATACTGTTTTTGATCGTAAGCTGCAATGCTTTTGCTCAGTATCAAATCGATGTGCTCGGCAATGGTTTCGAACAACAAAAAATTAGGATGCCAGCCGATTACGAAGGTAAAGTAGAAATTACGCTTGTTAGAAAACTTCAACAACATAAAAAAGCAGTACTTTATATTCATGGTTTTTGCGATTATTTTTTTCAAGAAGAATTAGCCAAGGAATATTTAGCCAACGGTTTCGATTTTTATGCTGTTGATTTGCGTAAATATGGCCGCTCTTTACTCGACCACCAAATTCCAAATAACTGTAAAAATATAAAGGAGTATTTTGCAGATATCGACACCGCATTGGCAATCATTCAAAAAGAAGGTCACGATAGCATTCAAATCAATGCCCATTCTACAGGAGGACTCATCGCTTTATCTTATGCCCAAGCCCAAAGTCAAAAAGCAAATAACCATTTGTATAAATTGGTTTTAAATAGCCCTTTTGTGGATATGAACCAATCCCCTTTTAACGAAAAAATTGCCATTCCGATGGTGTCTTTTTTAGGTAGATTTTTTCCAAATTTAAAAGTACCCGATGGCGTTTCTACTCTTTATGGAGAAAGCATTGCCAAACAATATCATGGTGAATGGGAATACAATATGAATTGGAAACCTTTAGTAGCATATGATGTGAATGCAGGTTGGCTGCATGCTATTCATCAAGCACAAAAACGAATTCAAAAAAATTATCAAATTAAACAAGACATTTTAGTGTGTTGTTCGGATCATGCAACCTATGAAAAAGTTTGGTCTGAAAAATTACAAAAAGGTGATGCCGTTTTATCTGTTAATGACATTCAAGTAATTTGCAGCCAATTCAAGAGCCATGTGAAAATCAAAATTATTCCAGGTGGTTTGCACGATTTAGCACTTTCAGAAAAATCTATTAGATCGCTTTATTTTCAAAGTATTTTTGAATAATTATAGAGTTATTCCGATAATGTGAATAAAATTAATGGCGATCTATAACAGATAAAAGCGATTTTTTTTTACTTTTGAATCCCGTAACGTAATAGTCTTTTTCTGACTATTGATTCACAATTTAAGCTAAAAATCAATGACCAAGTATGTATTTGTTACGGGTGGTGTTACTTCTTCTTTAGGAAAAGGCATTATCTCCGCTTCTCTTGCTAAATTATTACAAGCTAGAGGCTATCGAGTAACCATTCAAAAGTTTGACCCCTATATCAACATTGATCCAGGAACCTTAAATCCATACGAACATGGCGAATGCTATGTGACAGAAGATGGTGCCGAAACCGATCTAGACCTTGGCCATTACGAGCGTTTCTTAAATGTTCCTACTTCTCAAGCTAACAATATCACCACTGGCCGTATTTATCAAAATGTGATCAATAGAGAGCGTGAAGGCCAATATTTAGGCAAAACCGTTCAAGTTATTCCTCACATTACCGATGAGATTAAAAGAAATTTTAAAATTTTAGGAGAAAGCGGAGATTACGATATCGTTATAACTGAATTAGGAGGCACTGTAGGCGATATTGAATCTTTACCATACATCGAGGCAGTTCGTCAATTTAAATGGGAATTAGGCGCTAATAATGCGATAGTAATTCACTTAACCTTGATTCCGTTTTTAGCTGCAGCTGGCGAATTAAAAACAAAACCAACACAACATTCGGTTAAAATGCTTTTAGAGTACGGCATTCAACCAGATATTTTGGTTTGTAGAACAGAGCACCATATCAATATGGAAATCAGGAAAAAAATTGCCTTGTTCTGTAATGTAAATATCAATTCGGTTATTGAATCTATCGATGCATCGACTATTTATGATGTGCCTTTGTTAATGCTTAAAGAAAATTTAGATAAAACAGTTTTAGCCAAATTAAAATTATCAGGCAATAAAGAACCAAATTTAGATTCTTGGAAAGACTTCTTGGGTAGATTAAAAAATCCAACCAAAGATGTTCGCATTGGTTTAGTTGGTAAATATGTTGAATTACCCGACGCTTATAAATCTATCATCGAATCGTTTATTCATGCAGGTGCTAGCAACGAGTGTAAAGTGAATGTTGAATATATTCATTCTGAAAATATCAACCCAAATAATGTGGCTGAAAAACTAGGTCACTTAAATGGTATTTTAGTTGCGCCAGGCTTTGGAAACAGAGGGATTGAAGGTAAACTAGATGCCATTAAATATGTGAGAGAAAACAACATTCCATTCTTTGGTATTTGTTTAGGAATGCAATGTGCCGTGATAGAATTTGGTAGAAATATATTGAAATTAAAAGGCGCACATTCTACAGAAATGGACGAGAAAACAAAGTTCCCTGTAATAGATATCATGGAGTCGCAAAAGAAAATCAAAAACAAAGGGGGCACCATGCGTTTAGGATCTTATAATTGCGAAATCAAGAAAAACACCAAAGCTTTTGAAATTTATGGTAAAACAAAAATTACAGAGCGCCATCGTCACCGTTACGAATTCAACAACAAATTTTTAAAGCAATACAATGATGCAGGCATGATTACTTCGGGTATGAACCCAGAATCGGGCTTGGTAGAAATTGTAGAATTAAAGAACCATCCGTTTTTTGTGGCGGGTCAGTTTCACCCCGAATTAAAAAGTACCGTGGCCAATCCACATCCCATATTTGTAAAATTTGTAACTGCTGCTGCAGAACACAAATACGGTCAAAAAATAAAAAAAAATAAATAAATAATTGATTGTCAGATAATTAAGCACCGATTTCTTTCGGTGCTTTTTTTTTACAAATTCAATGATTTAGCGTAGGTTTGCACACAGCATTACACACATAATAATGGATAGAAATACATTAACAGGCCTTTTACTAATGACAATTATATTAATTGGCTTTAGTTTTTACATGCAACCTTCGGAATCGGAATTGCAACAATTACAAAAACAAGAAGATTCCATTAAAGCAGCTACTGTCAATAGTAGCAACACCTTAGCCCTCGATACAATTGCTCAAAAAAGCGATTCCAGTATTGTTAAGCTAGATACTAATAACGTATTAAGTGCAGCAACAGCTGGTAAAGAAGAATTAGTCGTAATCGAAAACGAAAAAATTAAAGCGACTATTTCTACTAAAGGCGGAAGCATAGTTGCAGTAGAATTAAAAG
>JAURMH010000109.1 GCA_030830805.1 Bacteroidota bacterium | reverse complement strand
CTAATTTTTGAATTGGATGTGCAGTGTGGAGAGAAGCGCGTTTAACGGTAGTACCCGCTAATAAAACAGGTTGTAAATTAGCAACCGGTGTAATAGCACCCGTTCTACCCACTTGGTAGCTAACCGAAAGCAATTTGGTTTCTACTTCGGCGGCTTTGTATTTATAAGAAATAGCCCATCGTGGCGATTTAGCAGTAAAACCAAGCTCTTGCTGTTGATCGTAATTATTTACTTTTAATACTACTCCATCTATATCGTAGCTTAAATCGAAGCGCTCTTTTTCCCATTTTTGAATAAATTGTTGTACTTCGCCAATGTCTTTGCAAATGGTAAAAGTGGGCGATACTTTAAATCCCCAGGATATTAATTTATTTAAACTTTCTGCATGATTTTTAAAACTCGAATTATCGGTTAAGAAAAAATAGATAAAACAATCGAGGTTTCTTTTGGCAACTTCTTTAGAGTCTTGCATTTTTAAAGTGCCCGACGCAAAATTTCTAGGATTAGCATAAGCCGTTTCGCCTAATTCATCGCGGTCTTTATTGAGTTGTTCAAAAACAGTTCGGTGCATGAGTATTTCGCCACGCACTTCAAAATTAGCTGGATAATCGCCTCCAATAGGAAGTTGTAATGGAATACTTTTGATAGTTCTTACATTAGCCGTTACATCATCGCCTTTGCTTCCGTCGCCGCGGGTTACAGCTTGTTTAAGAAAGCCATTTTCGTAGGTTAAGCCAATGGCCAAACCATCAAATTTTAGCTCACAAACATATTCAAAATTATCTTCTATCTGTTTTTTAACGCGTTGGTCAAAGTCGATTAAATCTTGTTCGTTATAGGTATTTCCTAAAGACATCATTGGGTAACGATGTGTTACGGTTTGAAAGTTTTTAGTAATACTACCACCTACGCGTTGCGAAGGAGAGTTATCGCTAATTAAATCTGGATACTGTTTTTCTAATGCCAGTAATTCGTTTAATAATTGGTCGAATTCAAAATCTGAAATAACAGGATTTGATAAAGTATAATATGCGTAATTATGTTCGTGGAGTGCTGTTGAAAGCGCTGCTATACGGATTTTTGCCTCTTCGAAATTCATATACGAAGATAAGATTTGCTAGAAATTTTTAACTATTAAATTGAATTAAAAATGGCCATTTTAATCGAAAAAACATTCGAATATTGAACATCCGAAACATTACCAATATTGGTGAGGGCGTAGTCGATGTTCAAGTTTTTGATTTTGATGCCAATTCCCATATTTGGCTGTATGCTGAGGTATTTTTTACCTTCAAAATCGACCGATTTTTGAATGTTCCCAACGCCCATTCTTAGGAATATATTTTTTTGATAAGCAATTTCTAAACCTGCATGTGGATCGATGCTCAATACGGTACGCTCATTTCCAATCAAACTGTTACGAGGGCCATCGGTACTCATATCAAAATCTATTTCGCCAATCACACTTATTTTTTTCGAAAATTGTTTTTGATAACTCGCCGCAAGTAAAATTTTAGGATTAGTAATTTCTAAAGCATTTGATGGAATTTCGTTTCCAGTTTGGGTTAATAAATCTTTGGTGGTTTGATCAATTTTATAAGTCCAAGCATTAAAAGTGGTACTTGCATCTCGGATAACAGCTGCTAATTTTAAATTTTCTTTTTGATACAATAAAGCTGCATCTAAACCAAAGCCCCAAGAGTTAGCAAAGCTGCCAATTTTTCGATGTACAATTTTTACATTACCACCAATTTGAAATGGTTTGTCTTTTATTTTTTTTGCGTAAGAGCCAATAATGGCGAAGTCTGCAGCAGAGAAGCTGGTTACCCGATCGTAATTAATATTACCGCCTGCATCAATTAGTGCAGTCGTATTTGGAATATCATCTACACCAAAACGAATAATAGAAATAGCGGCCGAACTTTGCGCATCAATTTTTTTAGCAAAACCTGCATAATCATATTTGGCAATTCCTGCAAAAAAATTAGCGTGCATAATGGCAAAATCAAGATCGGCTTCGTTACTATTTAATGCGGCAGGATTCCAATAGCCAGCTGTAACATCGTTGGTCGATGCGATTACCGAATTAGACATAGCCAATGCGCGTGCACCTACACCAATTGATAAAAACTCGTTACTGTATTTTCTACTTTGGCCATGGCTGTTAAAATTCACAAAGCATAAGGCAAGTAAGAGAGTATAAGTAGGGTAGATAAGGGTTTTTCGTATCAAGGGTATGCTGTTTTGTGCTATTTAACGCTTAAATATTGCTTTCATTGCCAAGGGTTTGACAAAAATAATCGAAAATCCCTATCTTTGGTATCAAATTTAAGGAAATAACCAATGAATACGAATTTTGTAGCGGAGTTAAAATGGAGAGGAATGTTGCACGATATTATGCCTGGCACAGAAGAAAAGCTTAGCGAAGGTATGATTAGTGGTTATATTGGTTTCGATCCAACGGCAGATTCCTTACATGTTGGGCATTTGGTCCAAATTATGACCTTAATTCATTTTCAAAAAGCAGGCCATAAGCCTTATGCTTTGGTTGGCGGTGCAACCGGTATGGTGGGCGATCCTTCTGGAAAATCACAAGAAAGAAATTTATTATCTGAGCAAGCGCTCAACCATAATGTGTCTTGCATAGCAGCACAATTAGCAAAATTTTTAGATTTTGGTTCGTCAGCGAATGCGGCGGTTATGGTTAATAATTACGATTGGTTTAAGGACTTTTCGTTTTTAAATTTTATCCGCGATGTGGGCAAACACATTACGGTTAATTATATGATGGCAAAAGATTCGGTGAAGAAAAGATTAGAAGGCGAAACGGGCATGTCTTTTACCGAATTTAGTTATCAATTAGTTCAGGGTTACGATTTTTATTATTTATGGAAAAACCACCAATGCCTAATACAAATGGGTGGTTCGGACCAATGGGGAAATATTGTTACGGGTACCGAATTTATTAGAAGAAAAGATGCAGGTACTGCATTTGCGCTAACAACCCAATTAATTAAAAAAGCAGATGGCACCAAATTTGGAAAATCGGAAGGTGGAAATATTTGGCTAGATCCTGCACAAACATCGGCTTATAAATTTTATCAGTTTTGGTTAAATACTTCAGACGAAGATGCTAAGTCATACATCAGAATATTTACCTTATTAAATCAAGAAGCGATTGTAGCTTTAGAGCAAGAACAAATTGCCGCACCTCATTTGCGTGCCATACAAAAAGCTTTGGCCAACGATATTACCATTAGGGTGCATGGCGAAGAAGCTTTGCAAACAGCTATAAAAACTTCTGAGTTTTTATTTGGGAATGGATCTTTGACATTTTTACAAGGTCAGTCTGCAGCACAAGTATTATCGGTGTTTGAAGGCTTACCACATTTTACTTTGTCTAAACAAATGCTATCTGCTAGTATTCCAATTATCGAATTATTAGCCAGCCATACAAGTATTTTTCCTTCTAAAGCAGAAGCTAAAAAAATGTTACAAGGTGGTGGCGTTGCCATCAACAAAGAAAAAATTGAATCAGAAGAAATGTTAGTTACTAACGAACATTTAATCAATAATGAATTTATAGTGATTCAAAAAGGAAAGAAAAATTATTTTTTAATTCAGTTAGTCAACTAATAAATTACAGCCTCTTAGCGCGGCATCGTCAAACCTGCCTAAAATTTCGAATTGATGATTGGCATGCAATTTTCCTAAATCTTGTGTGGCTATAAATGAGCAGGAGTTAATGTTTGCCAGGTCGATAATATTTACGCCACCGGTTCTTCCTGTTTCAGCTAAAGTAAAAGGGTCGTTGGTTTCTCTAATTAATACACGCATCCAAGCAGGGCATTCAAAAATACCATCGCCTTTAGAATAAGCTTGCGAGAGTAATTCGGTCATACCATATTCGGAATGAATTTTAGAAAGGCCAAATGCATTGCTTAAAATTTCATGCACTTCTGCTCGCAGCATTTCTTTTCTTTTGCCTTTCATGCCACCGGTTTCCATAACAATGGTATGGTCCATTTTAAAAGGCATTTGTTCGGCAAAGTCTAGCAAAGCGTAGGTTACACCAATCAGTAATATTTTTTTGTTATTGGAATTTTCTGAAATTATTTTTTTGATTTGTGCGAATTCGTTTAAGTAAAATCCACTGCCATTTTGTTTGGTTTGCTCAATGATGTCTTCGCACATATAAATAAGCGAAGAACCACTGCGTTCTAAATAAGAGGGTAACAATGCTAGTATACAGTAGTCTTGCAAGGGTCCATAAAAATGTTCGAATGTTTTGCGGTAACTCTGTTGGTAAATTTGTAAATCGTTAACCGGGTGTTTACTGGTTTCGCTGCCGGTTGTTCCGCTCGAGCTAAAGGTAATTTCAATATGATTAGGGTCGGAACAAATCGTATTGTTTTTAAAAAATTCGATGGGTAAAAAAGGAATCTCTTGAATGGATTGAATCTTAGCCGGATCAATTTTTAATGCGTTTAAATATTGTTTGTAAACTGGAATATGATTGGCCTGGTATTGAAAAATGGCTAATGCAAGCGCTTGAAAATCAGCTTCGTGTTGTATAGAAAATAGGCGTTCGGGCTGTATTTTAAGCATTGTTAGCGGTTTTACATTAGATGTTGTAAATTTACATAAATGAACCGAAACCAAAATAGCTTTTTATGGATTGCTTTAATAAGCCTTGCCTTGTTGCATGCTGCTTGTAATAAAGTACCACTCTATCCAGACGAACCTATTTTAACAGAAGGCAGTTTCGAATTATTAAAAAACAGTATTGGTCAAGATACAGCGGTGCTGATAAAATTTAAATTTACCGATGGAGATGGCGATTTAGGATTAACCGCAGCCGATACTATTCCACCTTACGATAAAAATTTATTTGTTGCTTATTTTCAAAAGGTAGATGGCAAATTTGAAAAAATAGTTTTGCCAGGAACAACAGATACTTTAAATTTTAATTCAAGAATAAGAGATTATAATATTACCGGTGCTAACGCTGCACAGGCCGAAGTTTCCTTGAATATCAATATCAGTGTGGTGCTAGCCGATACCATTATGTTTGAATATTATTTACGCGATAAAGCATTAAATGTAAGTAACAAACTCAGTACAGGTCCTATTGCCTTAAATTAGTTAGCATCTATTGTTGTGCTAACTGCATCCACATCTAATTCTCCATTATTTTTTTCGATTACTTGTGCAATACTTGCTTTTAATTTTGCAATTAAATTGGGGTTCCAATTCTCATCTACAAATTGACTGATGATGGTCATAGCTACTTGCGCAATGCCATATTTAACTAAAATGTTCGCATTTTTCAAAATCACCTTTTCGATAAACAAACCCGATAACAAGCCAATACCAGTAGATATAAGAGGTTTGCTTAATGGCGAGCGGTTAAATATTGATTTAAATCCGCTGCTAATTAAATTGGCAGGTGTAAGGTTATTACTCAATTCTTGAAATGCAGTTTGTAAATTATTTTCTTTAGCAGCAGCTAAATTTTTTAATCGATCTATTTCTTGATCTAAAGTTGCGTGGTTATATATCTTAGTCATTGTTTTCGTTATTAAATAATAAGGCAATAAATTTATTGCTAAAATATTTTTTGATTGGCTGATTAAACAAGATGAAAATAATAAAGAGCACAAAATAAAATAGACTCAGAATGGCAAATCCTTTAAATAAACTGTGGTAAATTTCGGCTAAATAAAAAGCAGTACTTAAACTAGCAAAAACAAAAAAGAGTAGAAAAATAGCAAGGCTTAATAGGCTTGTAGCGCTTTTGGCTAAAAGGATTGCCGTGGTTTTTTTTACTTGTAATTGTACAAGACTTGATTGAATCTGAAGGTATTCTTTTCCTTCTTTGACAATGCTGTTCATCTGATCTTTGATTTCCATTGCTTTTTTATTATCGATAAGTGGCTAGTTGGGGTTTGGATACGTCAAAATCTCTTAAGTTAAATTGTGATATGCTATAAGGATTAAAACGGTAATCGTTTCCCGAATTAAAAGGTATGTTGGGGTAAAAACCAATCGACAGTCGGATGGTGTTTACTACTAAATTTTCTTTTCTAATTAAAAAACCTAAGCCATAGGCTTGGTAAATGGTGCGATCTGATACATTGCTGGCAATTTGGTTGCTAACCATGCCAAAGCCTGCAAATACAACAGCTGCAATATTCGTGCCTGCATAATTAAATGGCGTATAAATAATAGACTCAAATTTTAAAATAAATTTATTTCTTCCTTCTACTAAATTACTTTGAAAGCCATACAGCCCGTCGTTAGTACTTCCGTTGAGGTTTACCAATTCGTTGGCTTCTCTATTTAGGCCATTGGTCATTTTGACATAAATAAATTGACGCATAGTCCATTTAGTATGCAATTTCCATAGGTCGCTAAAATAACTGCCATCAATGGTTAACACCCCTCTTTGTGCAATGTATTTACTATAAAAAGTACCGTATTCAATACTGCCAGCTAAATAACCAATGTTTTCGATGTGTTGGCCCGATGAAAATTTGATACCAGTATAATAGAATGGCACACTGCCTTCGTCTAAAAAACCTCCTACAAAAGAGAAAGAGCGACCTTCTGGAATATCTTCCGTGTTTCCAAATCGAAAGAGTTTACGGTCTTTATAATACCTTCTAGAAGAAAAACCAATGCTTCCTAAATAAAATATTTTATTATTTAAATTGATAATAGGAGCTAGATTGGTGGTGTCTCTTTGAATAAAACGCGTATTAGAATAGCGTCCAGCAATAACTAAAGAGCTGCTACGAAATGCTTCGTCGTTGCCATTGCTCAATGGTATACTTCTACCAAGCCAAATGTCTGTGGTATTGTATCTTATATTCACTGGAATTTGCTTATTTAATATTTGATCGTAATAAGATTTTTCTTGAGTCATCACCCTGCTAAGAGATCCAGCCCATTTGGTTAAGGGAGAAAAGAATGTTCTATCTATTAAAAACCCTTGTATTTTTCGATATGGATTAACATCGTAAAATAAAGAAGCGTCAATATAAGTTTTGTAAATATTTACATTTTTAAATTCTCCATTATAGCTACTAAGATTTAGATTATTATAATCTAATTTGCCACCTTGTCTAATTTTATTACCTGTTCCAAAAAAATTATTTTGATACAATTGTATTTCACCTTGATTGGTGCTGCTGGTAAAACTTGCATTCAATGCAAATCTTTCTTGTACTACTACAATAATATCAACGCTGTCGTTTGTCAGTTTACTTTTATTAGGAATAAATATCCGCGCATCCCGAATGTAATTTTGTGTTCTAAGCAAACGCTCCGATTCCCTAATACTAAGGGCATCTAGCCTTTCTCCTGTTTTAAATAATAATAAGTTTCTAATTACCCAAGTTCTGGTGCTAAAACTAATCGCATTACCAATGTCTTCTAATTGTCCTCGTCGTTTAATTAAAGTGTCTTCTACATCTGTACCAAATGGGTCGAGCGATTTAACAATAATTTTTCTAATAACTTTACCTTGGTATTTATAGGTAACATCTTTTGGAACTAATATTACTTCGTCATCTTTAATGATTTTATCATTAGAGGGCATTTCGTAGATATTGGAAAACAACCAATAAGTTACTTTACTTTTTTTAGCAACTTTAAATAAGGCGCTGTCAATTTTATGGTAATTTTTATCAATACTATCGCTTATAGAATTATTAATTATAGCATTAGCATTGGCTAAGACGCAATGGGGTAGCAGCATCTGTAAAGATAACCAGCACATAAAAAATAAAAAGAAGTATTTATTTTTCAATTTCATTTATTGCTATTGCCTGTTCAGATTCGTAAATTTTAATCAATAAAATAAAATAAGAAATTAATAAAGGTCCTATAACCAATCCTAAAACACCAAACATAGGAATTCCAATTATGACCCCAACAATAGAAACTATTGGGTGCGTATTAGCATATTTTCTATTGATAATTAATCGAATTACATTATCAATGTTGGCTACAATTAATGCGCCCCAAAGTAAAATGCCAAAGCCAGATGTATAGTTTTGATAGGAGATGGCTATAAGTGCAGCAGGAATAAATACCAATCCAGAACCTACAATAGGAATAAAACTGAGTAATACGCCCACTACGCCCCAAAATAAAGGGTCGGTAATATTAAAAATATAAAATCCAATGCCAATCAGCGTTCCTTGTGCAATGGCTATAATACCTTGCCCGAGTACATTTGAAAAAGTTATTTTACTTAATTCGGTACCCAATGTTAAACTGTTTTCTTTATTGAATGGGAGGTAATGAATAATGGCTGCTTCAAATTTTAAATGATCTTTAAACATAAAGTACAATAAAAAATACATGATGGTAATGAGTAGAAAAACACTCAATAAGGCATTTACCAAAGTAGGGAAGGAGCCTAAAGCCCATGATTCTATATTTTTTATTACCGTTTCGAGTATAGAGGAATGATTTATATCGATACCGCTAATGCTCGACAAATGGCTAATAAGGTCTTGTATGTACTTTGGATTGCTATTAAAATAAGAGAGTTTATCTATTACCATCCAGCTTAGCGTAAAAAATGGTAAAATGATAATGATGAAAGTACTTAAGGCAATAAAAATAAAGGCAAATACATTTCGCCATTTTTTTTCAACAACTAACTTGTTGTATACATTTCTAAAAAGTGTATAAAGTATAATGGCTCCTAAAATGGCAGAGAATATAATTCTTAAAGAATAGGCTAAAAAAATGCCTAATAAAACAATCATGATTAAAATGATATTTTGTTTCTGCTTTTTGGAAATCATGGAATAAAAAATTAGGAATGCAATTCGTGTTTTTTCTTAAAGATAAACAAAAACAAAAACCTATCCGAATTCGAATAGGTTCTGTTTTTCATAATTAGCTGTAGAGCCTTAAAATAGAGTTTAGTATTGGCTTAAAATTGCCTCCACAATTCAAAATTAAGCATTTTGCTTCGAAAATCAGCTAATTCTAAGGCTAGAAAATTTGACTTTATTTCTTCGTATTTTAATAATATCTACTGAATAAATATAGATTTTAGATAATTTCTGCTACAATAAATGTGCTGCCGGCAATTAGTACCAAATCGGTGTTTTTTGCATTGTTTTTAGCCGTCATAAAAGCTTCCGATACACTTGAGTAACATTTACCATTTAAGTCAAATTGTGCTGCGGCCTGTTGCAAAATAAGTTGGTCCAATCCCCGTGGAATATTTGGTTTACAAAAATAATAAGTTGCATTTTTTGGAAGTAAAGTTAATACTGCGTCAAGGTCTTTATCGTTGACCATGCCTATTACCCAATGAATATTTTCGTAATTACAATAAGTTAATTGGGTTAAAATTTGTTGAATGCCATCTTCGTTATGACCAGTATCTGCAATGCATAGCGGGTTTTCGCTCAATACTTCCCAGCGTCCTTTTAAACCAGTTATTTTTTTCACATTTGCTAAAGCATCAAAAATTATTTCGTTATTTATTTTTGGAAATTTTTCTTTGAGTAAATCTATTGCACAAAGTACGCCCGTAATATTTTTTAATTGATAAATACCTGTTAAATCGGATTGGAACTTTTGCACGGTGCCTAATGCATCGGTGTATTCAATCTCAAGATATTGTTGGTTACTATCGGCCGTTCTTTGTAAATGATACAATTGATCGGCAAAATAAATAGGCGCATTTTGAGTAGCAGCCTTACCTTTAAATACCGCTTGCGTGGCCTTTTGTGTACTGGCAATAACCACTGGCACTTCATTTTTAATAATCCCTGCCTTTTCTCCAGCAATGGCTTCGAGCGTATGGCCTAAATAAGCCTGGTGGTCGAAAGAAATATTGGTGATCAGGCAAAGTTCGGGTTTAATAATATTGGTAGAGTCTAAGCGGCCGCCCATGCCTACTTCTATAATTGCAATTTCGACTTGTTGATTAGCAAAATATTCGAAAGCCATGGCTACCGTCATTTCAAAAAAAGATGGTTTTATTTTTTCAAATAAGGCCTGGTGTGTTGCCGCAAAATCAATCACATTTTGTTCGGGTATGCATTCGCCATTTACTCGAATGCGTTCCCTAAAATCTTTTAAATGTGGCGAAGTATATAATCCTGTTTTATAACCAGCTGCTTGAAAGATAGCCGCTAATTGATGACTACTAGAACCTTTACCATTGGTACCCGCTACATGTATACTTTTGAATTTTTCTTGTGGATTTCCGAGTACTTCGCAAAGGGCTATGGTGTTTGCTATAGTTGGTTTATAGGCCGATGCACCATCGCGTTGAAATACGGGTAATTGGGTAAATAAATAAGATAAAGTATCTTGGTAATTTCTCATAAAGAAATTAAAAATTTATTCTAAGATAAAGGTAAATACTACTTTACCTGCTTGAATTTCGGGTCCGGTGGCTAAGGCATTTAATTTGCAACCCAATACGGCATTTTCGCATTTATACCAAAGTGCAGCATTAGAAATGGTAGTACCTCTACCGCCTGCTTTAGCCGTTCTAATGTTTCCATTTTTATCTACTGTAATGTCGACGGTAATGCTACCAGCCGTTTGTCCGTCGTCTTGAATTTTTGGTTTTGTAATAAATGCACGACCTGCTAAATTTAAAGAAACACCGCCGCCGCCATTGCCGCCATTACCTGTGTAATTAGTACTTTGGGTACTGCCGTCGGGTCTGCCTTGGTTGCCAGGTGTGTTACCGTTGCCATCGCCGGCTCCGGTCCCATTATTTTTTTTGCCTTTGAATAAAGCACGGCTATCTACGCTAGGAGTAGGCGCAACAGGTGTTACAGAAGGTGTTGTATTTGCGCTATTGCTTGTATTTGTTGCAGAATTTACAACCGGTGCATCTTCTAAATCTTGTGTAAGCACTTGTTGATCTGAAGTAGCAACATTGGCCGTTGTGCTGTTGGGTCTATTAGGATCTTCGACCGGTTCGTTGTTAATGGTTTCGCCAATGGCTGGTTCTTCTGTGCTGGTATAATCGCTTCCCATGCCTTGGTCTGAAGTGCCATAATTAATCACAATACCACCTTGCTCAATGGTTTCGGTTGGAATTTGACCAGCAATAAAAAAGAAATAACAAGCACCCAATAAAACGGCATGTAATACCAGGGTACTTATAATTGCTTTACTATTTTGTGATTCTTCTTGCATATCGAAATTATTTTAGCCTAAAATCATTTAGGATCGGTGGCTAAAACGAGTTTAACTTTTAACTTATTAGAAATGTCCATTACATTTACAATGTCTTGTATCGCTACTGTTTGGTCTACATAGAGTATCACGGTTAATTCAGTTTGATTTTGAATATAACTATTTAATAAGGCTTCTATTTGATCGGCAGGTACGAGCTTTTTTTCAACATAATATTGTAAATCTTTGGTAATCGAAACGCTGATGGTTTTTTTGGCTACCGATTGTCCGCTTGCAGCTTTGGGTAGTAATAGTTTAATCACATTTGGATTTACTACCGAAGAAGCGATCAGGAAAAACAGCATCAAAAAAAACATGATGTCACTCATCGAGGAAGCACTTACCTCTGGGGTGATTTTATGTCTTCGTCTTAGGTTCATTATTTGCTAGGTTCTTCTAATAAATCGATAAAATCAATCGACTCGGTTTCTAATTTTAAGATAATTTTATCGACCATTAAATTTAAAATATGGTGACCAATATAAGCCAGAATACCAATAATTAAGCCAGCTGCAGAGGTAATCATTTTTTCGTATAAACCTCCAGCAATTAAGCCAATACTGATATTATCTGATAAAGAAATGTTGTAGAAAATTTTAATTACACCAGAAATAGTTCCTACGAAACCAAGCATAGGCGCAATGCCTGCAATAATGCCTAAAATACTAATGTTGCGTTCTAGTTTAGCTACTTCTAATTTACCAACATTTTCTATGGCACCTTCAATTTCTTTAATAGGCTTTCCAATTCTTAATAAACCTTTTTGCAACATTCTGCTAATAGGCGTATTCGATTGTTTACACACGGTTAAAGCCGTACTTAAATCACCTTGTTTAATAAACTCTCTTACTTGAAAAAGTAAATTCGATTCATCTTTATTTGCTTTTCTTAAAGTGAAATATCTTTCAAAGAAAATATAAAAGCCCATGATAGATAATGCAGCAATAGGATACATTACCCAACCACCTTTTAAAATAAGCGACAATAAATTTAATTGTTCTGGAACAACCGCTTTTGCCACTTCTGGAAGGGCTTGAACTGCTTGCACTACTTGCTTTACAGTGTCTGCGCCAATGGTTTCTGTTATTTGTAATAAGGTCATGTTGATGAGATTATTGAATATGTATGTAAAAAATCGGATTTATTTGGTTGGCTAAAGATAAATTTTCTTTTGCTTCTTTCATAGTATCATAATCGCCAATAATAACACGGTAGCCTTTTTTAATTTTAATTAATTTGGCTTCAAAGCCGGTGTAATTTAAATTAAGCTCCATGTTTTGGGCCTGTACTTTAGATTTATAAACGCCAGCAACGAGCTGATATTTCTTTGGCGACCAAGTATTTTCGAGCGAGCTGGCTTCGAGCGAATCGAAGTTGGTAAACGATGCGGTGTCTGCTATGTCTTCATCAACTTCGGCATCTTCCATAGGATCGGCTGCTGGAATGCTTTGCGATTGCTTTTTAAAGGCTGTATTGTTTTTTACAATTTGCGCAATGGGAATAAGGGTGTCGGCCGCTGCATTGTTTAGGCTATCTAGGCTTGCCGTATTGTTCACAAGCGTGTCTTTTAACTTTAATTCGGTAGTGGTATTGCTAATCGTTTTTTGTTTTGAAAAAATACTGGGTCTAGAAATCACGAATAAAAAAGTATAGGCAATTAAAAACACTACAGAAGCAATGCTGATGTTGCGCCAGTTCCAAGTTTTTATTTTAGCTAGCAATCGCTCTTTCCAACTAACAATTTTAGAAAGGTGATTGTCCGACTCATTTGTTTCCTCGTTCGCTACTTCATTTGTTTCCGAAATAGCATCGGACATTAAATGTTCATCCGTAGTTTTTACCGTAGGAAGTTTAATCGGGCTAAAGCCGTAAGAGTCTTCATCTACTGCACTTTCGGCAATAGGGCTTAATTTCCAAATATCGTGTTCGGCTTGTATGCTGCCTATATTATCGAGTAAAATACTTTCGCCTTTATCGATTAAAATTTTCCATTCGTTCACCGTTTCTGTTAGGAAATTTTGTGCTTCTTGAATAGAAATATTTTCTTGCTTGGCTAATTGTTCGGCTAATTGAAAATCTTTACTGGCTTCGTTTTTTTCAAAAACGAGGATTTGCTTACCTGCGTTTAATAATGCTTTATCTGCAGAAAAATTAGCATGCTGCGACAGTTTGCTCAAACAACCAATGCCTGGTATTTCCAAGCTATCCGATTGTTTTAGCAAATGGCTAATGGCAAGGGCAATTTTTTGCATCGTCATTTTTTAAAAATTAAAGCTTAAGCCTAGCATAGCTTGAAAGCCATAGCTATTGTAATATAGGTAACGCGCTCTTTGGTAATTTAAAATATTATTGAACTGCGTAAACACCGAAATAATTTTAGAATATTTATAATCTATAGACAAATTCAAGTCTGTACCACCCGCAATGCTTTGAATACCGCCCAATTGGTAGTCGGTTGTTTTCATACTCGAGAACGAAAGCAGGTCCATTTGTAATCTAAATTTATCTGCAATGGCATAAGTTGCGCCTGCATTAATTTCGTAGGTTGGTTTATGATATGCTTCGCGAATCGTATCGGTTTGGTAGGAGTGAATGCCTAATTTACCAAACAACCTTAATTTACTATTGCTTTGGTGCGTGATTTCTGCCGATAAATGAAACGAACTCGCATTTTTTCCATCGTAAATGATATTGTATTTACGCATGTCGCTGTTGTCTACTAAAAAGTAGGCATCGTTTTCGGTTTGTTTTAAATTCGCATTTAACAAATAAGCAGTTTTAGTGCCAATACTTCCTCTAGCACCGGCATATATATTCAATTTTTCGTTGCTATTTTCGATCGCTACTTTTCCAATAAAAGGATTTTCGATTGCAAAATTATTCAAAGCATTTTTATGCATTTTTCCGTTGATACCTGCATAAGCTATTAAAGATGCGGGTTTCCAGTCGTAACTGTATTTTACATTTGGATAAGCATGAAAAGAACTTTGATTACCCGATTCTATAAAAGAAATTAAACCAATGGTTAAAGTGCCGTTGCCTTCTTTTAAATTTACACTTGGGCTAAACTCCATTAAATTATTTTTACTAGTAATCGCATTCGACTCTGATTGCGATGCATCTAAGCCTACTTTAAAATCATATACATCGTAGCTAAAATTACCACCCGTAATCATTCTATTTTCTTTTACAGTATAGGCATCGTTTAAACTGTAGGCATTAAAAAATACATCGTATTTTAATTTAGCGGTATTTTGAATATTACTTACCAAGCTAGTTTGTAAACTAATTACATCGTATTGTTGTCTGGTCGTATCTTTATTATAATCGAATTTTTTATGATCGTAACCATAAAAATGATTCACCGCTCTATTGTAATTTAAAGCTGCAGTAAGGGTATTGCTGGTGTTCATTTTTTTAAGCCAAGTACTTAAATCGTTCGTGCTGTTTTGCATGTTGGCTACATCGCTATTGCTTGCTGCACGGTGGTTATAAGCAAAACCAGTTTGAATATCTTTAGAGCGTAAATTGTTCCAATACAAATCGACTAAACTACTGGCGTAATTGCCTCCTGCCATTCTTAAATAAATCGGATATATTTTAGTAATGCTTTCCGATTTCATTTTTTCGGCCGCAATAGGACTGGTTTTAGTTAAGCTATCTAATCCAAAAATTAAAGTTTGATAAGTCAATGGTGCAATTTGTACCATGTCTGTTTTTATTTCCGGATTGGTATTGATTCTTAAAGCTTCGGCTAAAATGGGTTTGTAAGAACGCACCACATTTACTTGTTCGGATACATTTTTTTGAGCAAAAGCCGAATGGCCAAGCAAACTAATGGCAACCAAGCATATATTTTTATGGATGTTTTTCATATCTCTTGCGTTTTTATTTGGTAATTAAAAAACTAGCTAATTTACTTTTTGCTTCCTCTGCAATTTCATCTTTCCCGTCGTATTCGTCTATAATAGATTGAAGCGTAGACTTGGCTTGAAAATCGTTGCCCAATTGGTGGTAAGTATCGGCTAATAAAATAAAGCCTATGGCTACCCAATATTCGTAAGATGGCACTTGGTTACTTAAATCAAAGCAAGCTTGCTGTGCTTCGAGGTATTGCCCTTTGTCGAATAAAATTTGTGCTAAATAAAATTTTGCTTCGGCACCAACAGCAGTTTTGGTTTGTTTGGTTACCGTTTCAAATTCTGTGGCTGCTGCGCTATTATTTTTTTGTTTGAAATATAATTTACCTAAATATAAATGCGCTAAATTAATATCATCCGATGCCGATTTTTCGTAAGCAATAATTTTCTTTGCATAAGCGGCAATGGCTGTGGTATCATTTAAATTCATATATGCACGCATTGCAGAACCAATGGCTTCGGCATAGTTCTCCTTGTATTCGGCCACTTCTTCTAGCTTAGCAAATAGGGCAGCGGCCTTGGTATATTCTTTATTTTTAAATTGAATTCGGCCCGCGTATAACAATGCCCTTTCTAAATAAATAGTTTTGTTGTTTTCAATAATATAATTGAAATCGCTTAAAGCCAAATCTTCTTTCGCTAATTTTATATAACATTCGGCTCTATTGGCATGCGCTTCGGTACTAAAAATACCCGCTTCAAATTTGCTCAAATAAGAATTGAATCCGTTGATCGCATTTTCGTAATCGGCTTTTAAGTAGCGGGTGTTCGCACTTTGGTAAGAGATAGAATCTTGTGCATTGGCGCTCACCGATGCAAATGGTAAAGATTTTAAATAACTTAAATAATCGTCGCCGGTACCTGCATCAACATAAATATTTTTGATGGCGAGTAAAGCTTCTTTCGCTTCTTCGCTGCCCGGGTATTCGGCTATGATGGCTTTATAACTACTCAAAGCTAATTCATCTTTTTCTTCGTTATAATAAATCAAACCTAAACTTAAGCGCGCTTTGGCTACATACCTCGAGTTTGGATACAATTGAATTAAATTGTTAAAGTATAAAGTAGCATCGCTATTATTATTCATACTGAAATAGCTATTCGCAATTTCAAAAGTAGCATCATCGGCGTATGCCGATTTGGTATAGTTGTTTAACACTTGTTTCAGTGTTACAATTTTATCGTTTTGTTTGCCTTGTAAACCTAAAATAATTCCTTTTTGAAATAAAGCATAGTCGGTTCCGCCAATATGATCGTTGGCAATCTTGTTGTAAGAAAACAAAGCTTTGTCGTAATCCTTAATTACAAAATAACCATCGGCAAGTCTTAGCGTAGCATCATTTATTTTCTTATTATCAATTACGCTGGCTCTGTCTATTCCTTTTAAAAATTTATCGAAATAAAATAAAGCCGATTTATATTCTTCTTTTTTGAAATAAGTATAGCCCAATTGGTAGTTCACTAAATTGGCTAGGTCTGGCGCTGCAGCAGCAGATTGGTTGTATAGCGAAAAGAATTTCAAGGCATTGTCGTAATCGGCTAATTGATAATAGCAATCGGCTTTCCAGTAATTGGCATTAGCCGAAATCGTTTTATCGCCATTTAATAAATTTGCTTTATTTAGTAATGCAATGGCTTCTTTTAGCTCGTTATTGTTGATGAGTTCGATGCCTCTGTAATAATTTACTTTTTGTAAAGCTAAATTAGATGCCGTCGATTTTTCTTCAAGCCCTTCTAAAATCACAATGGCTTCTTTGTAGTTTTTAGTTGAAAGCAAAGCCTCGCCTAAAATCGAAGCGGCTTCGTTCACATGTGCCGATTTTTTGTATTTCTTTAAAAATGCTTGAAAAGTTTCAATAGCAGTTTGGTTGAATTG
>JAURMH010000108.1 GCA_030830805.1 Bacteroidota bacterium | reverse complement strand
TGTAAAATATTAACATCGGATATGATAATTTTAGGACAGGTTAAAACTTCTATGCTATAAACACCTGTCAAATAATTTTGGGTGCTATTAATGTTTTGAATATTTATTATTTGATTTTTTTGTTTGATAATTGCTTGCAAATTCTTGTATTTGCTGGTGCCCGCCATGTTTATTTTTAGAGAACCCTGCCCAGCAGTTGTGGCAGCTATAGTATGTTTGCCAGGGATTAATTCGATATTGTTGATTTCTTTGGCTGGTATGGTATGGATTTTTAAATCGTATTTTCTTTGAGGGTCCACAAATAAAGTATCTGGATTGCCTGCCCCATTTAAGGTGTGAATAATATTATATTTAATACTTTTATTTTCGCGATCATAAAATGTCATGTTGACATTTGTCTCGATTGGCTTTTCTGCTTCGCTTAATAAATTAACTTGTAAACTAGTTGGATTCATAATGGTAGAGATCACCACCTCGCTAATTTGCTCTTTGAAATTTTTTGCACTTTCGTTGGCTTCAAACACTTGGCCAACGCAATCGAATTTTATTTTAGATTCGGTATTCAAACCTAATCCAATAATATAAGGTCTAAAATAAATACCTGCAGCTTGTAATTTTTCTGCAGCCATACAAGCATCGCCTTCACAGTTTTCAAACCCATCTGTTATTAATACAATTACATTTTTGCATTCGTATTTAGTGAGTGTAAAATCGTTTACCGCTTGTTCTAATGACAAAGCAATCGGCGAATAGCCTTTAGGATTAATATTTGCGAGCGTTGTGCTGAGATTAGCCGCAGTGCTTTTTGCAAAAGGCAATTCCAATTTAGTGTCTTTACAGTCTATGGCCACTTTTTCTGATTGATGACCAAATATTCTGAGTGCAAAAGAAATGTTTTCTTTTGCTAAACTATCGGCCATATGGGTAATGATTGCTTTAGCGGCATCCATTCTATTTCCTTCTTGCCATTTGCCCGCCATACTTCCAGAAGCATCGAGGATAAATAATAATCGAGTGGGTATTTTTTTTGTTTGTGCAAAGCCCTGGTTTCCTATAGATAAAAAGCAAATTGCCACACAAAATAAATTGCGTAGTAATTTGCTTTTTAAATAATAGTTTGGCTGCTGCACTTAATTAATAATCTTTTAAAGTTTCTGTTAATTGTGCTAAAGCGGCTGCTAATTGTTCGTCGTTTGGTGCCACGCCATGCCATTTATGTGAGCCCATCATAAAATCTACGCCAGCGCCCATCTCTGTTTTCATAATAATAACAATTGGTTTGCCAGCGCCAGTTTTAGATTTTGCTAATGCTAAACAATCTGTTAGTTCTTGCATATTATTGCCATTGGTATGTAATACTTCCCAACCAAATGCTTCCCATTTGGCAGTTAAATTGCCAAGGCTTAATACCTGTTCGGTTGAACCATCAATTTGTTGGCCGTTATAATCAATGGTTGCAATTACACGATCCATTTTGTGGTGTGCCGCATACATCGCTGCTTCCCAAATTTGACCTTCTTGTAATTCGCCATCACCATGAAGTGTATATACGATAGAATTATCATTGTTTAATTTTTTTGTTTCGGCTGCGCCTAATGCAACAGATAAGCCTTGGCCTAAAGAGCCCGATGCCATTCTTACGCCAGGTAAATGTTCTGCTGTTGTAGGATGACCTTGAAGTCTAGTATTTAGTTTTCTGAAGCTTGCCAATTCGGCAACTGGAAAATAACCTGCCCTAGCAAGTACCGAATACCATACAGGAGAAATATGTCCGTTTGATAAAAAGAATAGATCTTCGTTTTTGCCATCCATCGAAAAATTGACATCGTGTTTCATTTGATGAAAATACAATGCGGTTACAAAATCGGCACAGCCTAAAGAACCACCTGGGTGTCCTGATTGGCATCCATGTACCATTCTTACAATGTCTCTTCTAACTTGAGAGGCAATTTTTTCTAATTCTGAAATACTTGACATAATGCTATGATATATATTGCTTCAAAGGTATAGAAATAAAGCAAGTCGGCAAGAATGGAGTGTTTAGAATTTTCCCCAAAACAAGAGAAATTCTACACATTTTTAGAATTAGGAACTATTTATTCAGAATGCCGTTTTATTGGGCCAATGTGGCTAAAATTTGAGCAGTGTGATTTTTGGTATCCACTTTTTCAATAATATGGCTGATGGTGCCTTTAGCGTCGATGATAAAGGTAGTTCTGGCAATGCCCATGTAATTTCTACCATACATACTCTTTGCTACCCAAACCCCAAATTGAGTCACTATTTTTTGATCAGTATCTGCAATTATAGGGAAAGGCAATTCGAATTTATCAATGAATTTGAGGTGTGATTTTTCATCATCGCAGCTTACGCCTATTATGGCTATCTTTTTTTTATTTAAAGCTTTGTAGTTGTCTCTGATATCACATGCTTGTGCGGTACAGCCAGGTGTATTGTCTTTTGGATAAAAATAAATGACTTATGTTTGACCTTCAAAATCGGCTAATTGAATTGCATTCCCGTTTTGGTCTAGGCCTTTAAATTTTGGCGCTTTTTTTCCAATAGTTAATTTACTCATTTTTTTAATTGTAAAAAGTGGCTAAATATTGATTTTTATTGTCTTTCTGATCTATAACGACTATTCTAAAAACATGTTTTCCTTTTGGACATTTTTCATCAACATGATATTTTAAGGTAGCAGATTTTTGATCATAATTCATGAGCACCCATTGGTCGTCTATATAAGCATTGTAGCTTTTGATGCCCGATAAATTATCGCTAATTCGACAAATAATGGAACTGCCTTTAAGATGCATGCCATTGGCAATATTAATGGGTTTGATACTTGGAGCAATGGAGTCTGCAACAATATAAAAACCGCCAATAATTTTACTTCTGCCTTTTACCATACCATTATCGTAATATCCACCAATAGCGCCTCTGTATGTTTGAAAAATAATAGCTTTTGACTTTTGAAAATCAGTCATTGCTTTTTCAGGTTTGATAGTGATATCAAAAAAATCATTTAGGGCTATATTTTTATTTCCGATGGTATGTATGCTTGAAAATGCAGCAAACGGTGCTTTACTGTTTTCGTAATTTACATATGTGGTATCAAAGAAAGTATTCGGCTTGAAAGTAAATTTAACATTTGCTCTTTCTAAAGTATTTTGAATATTAAAAGGAAATAAATCGACAAGTGGTTTGTTGCTACTAAAATTGAAATTAAATGGATTGTTTGCAAGGCAATTAATGGTAAATTTTAAATTGGTCACATTTCCATCTGCATCGGTTACAATATATTCCATGTTGTATATATCGCCAGGCTCAAGTGTAATGCGGCCTCTATCCTGTAGGTCCCTATAAATTGTTAGTGGATTTCCTGCATCTACAAAACTTTTTTGCACCCATCTGCCTGTATTGTTTCTTTCTTTATAATCGCAGTGAGAATTAATTCCTTTAGTATCTTTAAAACTGAAGCGTTCCATTTTAGAAAAATAAATCCGTTCTCCGTTTCGTTTTAATTCTATAGAATATACACCATTTTGATTCGAAGAGTTAGACTGGTAGTCGATACATTCAATGCCAATACCAATACTACCCCATGCATTTATGATTTGATTATTATTAATGGTGTAATTATTTTTGTTGCCGGTAGTTGCAAATCTTATTTTTTGTTTCTGTTGATTGATTGAGCTGTTTTCATTTAAAGGATAAACATGAATGGCTTGAATTGTTGGGGCTACTTTATCTGGCACTTCAAATCCAAAAAGCAAGGGGTTAATAGTCTCTTCGGTTTTTTCGTCTCTAATTTCAAAGTGTAGGTGTGGGCCGCCAGAACCACCAGAATTACCACTATAAGCAATAATATCTCCCATTTTTACAGTTATAATACTTGCACCTAAAAGCGTATCTAATTC
>JAURMH010000107.1 GCA_030830805.1 Bacteroidota bacterium | reverse complement strand
TTTACATCTATATCATTCGATGGCTCATCGAGTAAAATTACATTCGCTCCTTGCTTTAACATCATGGCTAAATGCACACGGTTTCTTTCACCACCAGAAAGTACATCAATTTTTTTCTGTTGATCGGCACCCGAAAAATTAAACCTCGAAACATATGCCCTAGAATTAATTTGTTTATTACCTAATAACATGGTGTCGGTTCCACCAGTTATGGCTTCAAAAACAGTTTTAGTTGGGTCCATGTCTTTGTGTAATTGATCAACATAAGCCAACTTAACCGTTTCACCAATTTTAAAAGTTCCGCTATCGGGTTTTTCTTCGCCGGTAATCAATTTAAACAAAGTGGTTTTACCTGCACCGTTGGGGCCAATAATACCCACAATACCTGCTGGAGGTAAAGTAAGTTCTAAGTTTTCGTATAAAAGTTTATCCCCGTATGCTTTAGAAACGCCATGTGCTTCAATTACCACATTTCCTAATCTTGGTCCGGGTGGAATAAATAATTCTAAGCGTTCTTCGCGTTCTTTTGTTTCTTCGCTAGCCAGTTTTTCGTAATTAGATAATCGAGCTTTAGATTTTGCTTGTCTAGCTTTTGGGGCCATGCGTACCCATTCTAATTCGCGCTCTAAAGTTTTTTGTCTTTTGCTTTCGGTTTTATCTTCCGATTGTAAGCGTTTTGATTTTTGATCTAGCCATGAAGAATAATTGCCTTTCCATGGAATGCCTTCGCCGCGGTCTAATTCTAAAATCCAACCCGCTACATTATCTAAGAAATATCGATCGTGGGTAACCGCAATGACGGTGCCTTTATATTGTTGTAAATGTTGTTCTAGCCAATCGATAGATTCCGCATCTAAATGGTTGGTGGGCTCGTCTAATAATAAAACATCGGGTTCTTGTAAAAGCAATCTGCACAAAGCAACTCTTCTGCGTTCTCCTCCAGATAATGTTTTAATAAAAGTATCTCCTTCTGGGCAACGCAAAGCATCCATTGCTCGCTCTAATTTATTATCTAATTCCCAACCGTTAACCGCATCAATCAAATCTTGCAATTCGCCTTGACGGGCCATTAATTTTTCCATTTTATCAGCATCTTCATAATATTCGGGCAAACCAAATTTTTCGTTGATGCTTTCGTATTCTTCTAAAATGTCGGTTACCGATTTAACGCCTTCGCGAACTACTTCTAAAACTGTTTTATTGTCATCTAATTGTGGTTCTTGTTCCAAAAGCCCAACACTAAATCCGGGTGCAAAAACAACTTCGCCTTGATAAGCTTTATCGATGCCCGCAATTATTCTTAATAAAGAAGATTTTCCTGAACCATTTAATCCTAAAACCCCAATTTTGGCGCCATAAAAAAAGGATAAATAGATGTTTTTTAATACTTGTTTCTGTGGAGGGTGAATCTTATTCACTCCAGCCATCGAAAATATTATTTTTTCGTCCGACATGTTTCAAATTTTATGAGGTAAATATCGCTAAAAATCGCTGAAAAAAAACCGATAAATAGCTTTGTTGCTTTGCCAAATTGTCATTTTATGCTAGAAAATACTAGTTTTTAGGCGCTTGGCTTAGTTTTTGACTTATGTGGATAATATATATTTTGAAAGCAAGCCAACAAATAGATACATTAGTTCGTTTTCAAACCAGAAATCAATAATTATGGAAGCAAAATTTTCACCAAGAGTAAAAGACGTAATTTCCTACAGTAGAGAGGAAGCATTGCGTTTAGGACACGATTATATAGGTACAGAGCATTTGCTTTTAGGTTTGATCAGAGAAGGAGATGGCGTGGCAATTAAAGTGGTTAAATCACTAGGAATAGATACTGCCAGACTTAGAAAATCTGTCGAAGATGCGGTAAGAGGCACTTCTGGAACCAATGTTAACTTGGGTAATATCCCTTTGACAAAACAAGCTGAAAAAGTTTTAAAAATAACTTACTTAGAAGCAAAGATTTTTAAAAGTGAAGTGATCGGAACCGAACATTTATTGCTTTCTATTTTAAGAGATGAAGATAATATTGCTTCGCAAATTCTTTCGCAGTTTAATGTAAACTACGAAGTATTTAAAAATCAATTAGAAACTTTTCGCTTAAATCCAAGTTCAGAAATGCCAAGCAATCCATCCGATGACGATGGTTATAAAGAAGAAGATAGTTATGCAAGCGCAAAAAAACCAGTAGGTGATGCAAAGTCTAAAACACCAGTGCTTGATAATTTTGGAAGAGATTTAACGCGTGCGGCAGAAGATGGCAAACTAGACCCAATTGTAGGAAGAGAAAAAGAAATTGAAAGAGTTTCTCAAATTTTATCTAGAAGAAAAAAGAATAATCCAATTTTAATAGGTGAGCCAGGTGTAGGAAAATCAGCTATTGCAGAGGGTTTGGCATTGAGAATTGTACAAAGAAAAGTGTCGAGAGTTTTATTTAATAAACGCGTAGTTACGCTCGATTTAGCTTCTTTAGTTGCAGGTACAAAATACCGTGGTCAATTCGAAGAACGCATGAAAGCGGTAATGAACGAGCTCGAGAAATCACCAGATGTTATTTTATTTATCGACGAAATTCATACCATTGTTGGCGCGGGTGGTGCATCGGGTTCTTTAGATGCTTCCAATATGTTTAAGCCTGCTTTAGCAAGAGGAGAAATACAATGTATTGGTGCAACCACACTCGATGAGTATCGTCAATTTATAGAAAAAGATGGCGCACTCGATCGTCGATTCCAAAAAGTAATTGTGAATCCGGCAACACCAGAAGAAACTGTAATCATATTAAATAATATCAAAGAAAAGTATGAGGAGCATCACAATGTTACATATACGCAAGAAGCCATAGAAGCCTGTGTGAATTTAACTACACGCTATATGAGCGATCGTTTCTTACCAGACAAGGCCATTGATGCGCTCGACGAAGCAGGTTCTAGGGTACATATTACCAATATTCATGTACCACAAAACATCATCGATGTAGAACAAAAAATCGAAGAAATAAAAGTGGAAAAAAATCGGGTAGTGCGTTCTCAAAAATACGAAGAGGCTGCAAAATTACGCGATAACGAAAAGCAATTATTAGAACAATTAGAATCTGCAAAAGTAGAATGGGAAGCAGAAACGAAAAATAAAAAATATGTTGTTACAGAAGAAAACGTAGCAGAAGTTGTTTCGATGATGACTGGTATTCCAATTCAAAGAGTGGGCCAAACTGATAGCCAAAGGTTATTGAATATGGCTGACGAATTGAAAGGACAAATTATTGGTCAAGACGAAGCCATTATTAAATTAGCAAAAGCTATTCGAAGAACGCGTGCAGGTTTAAAAGATCCTAAAAAACCGATAGGGTCCTTTATATTCTTAGGTCCTACGGGTGTTGGTAAAACTGAATTAGCAAAGGTGCTAGCTAGGTTTATGTTTGAATCAGAAGATTCTTTAATTAGAATTGACATGAGTGAATACATGGAAAAATTTGCTATTTCTCGTTTGGTTGGTGCGCCTCCAGGATATGTTGGTTACGAAGAAGGCGGACAACTTACAGAAAAAGTAAGAAGAAAACCTTATGCTGTTATTTTATTAGATGAGATAGAAAAAGCACATCCAGATGTGTTCAATATTTTATTACAAGTATTAGACGATGGCATATTAACCGATAGCTTAGGCCGTAAAGTTGATTTTAGAAATACCATCATCATCATGACTTCTAATATTGGTTCAAGACAATTAAAAGAATTTGGTCAAGGTGTTGGATTTACAACAACTGCAAAAGTTGCGCAAGCAGATAGCAATGCAAAGTCTGTTGTCGAAAACGCATTAAAGCGTGCATTTGCGCCTGAGTTTTTAAATAGAATAGACGATGTGATTGTGTTTAATTCTTTACAAAAAGAAGATATTTATAAAATTATCGACATCGAATTAAAAGAGTTGTTTGGCAGGCTATTGTTAATGGGTTATCAAATTCAATTAACAGAAAACGCCAAAGAGTTTATTGCAGAAAAAGGCTTCGATCCAAATTTTGGTGCAAGACCATTGAACCGTGCGATTCAAAAATACTTAGAAGATCCTATTGCAGAAGAAATTCTTAAAGGCGAATTGAAAGAAGGTGATACGCTCGAAGTTGATTTTGTGAAAGATGCAGAGGAAGTAGCGGTGAAAGTAATCAAAGCTGAAACAGCTATTGTTGCTGAGAAACCGGCTAAACCTAAGCGCAAGAAAAAAGAAGAAGATCAAGATTCTTCTAAAAATTAGTCATAAAAAAAGGCTTCGAAATTTCGAAGCCTTTTTTATATTCTTTTGATTCAAAATTATTTTGAACCCATTGCCTCAATAATTTCTGCATCAACACCAGTGAAAGAAAATCCTCCATCATGAAATAAATTTTGCATCGTTACCATTCTAGTATAATCCGAGAACATACTTATACAATATTCTGCACATTGGTCTGCTGTTGCATTTCCAAGTGGCGACATTTTATTGGCATAATTATAAAAACCATCGAATCCTTTAACGCCCGAACCTGCTGTAGTGTAGGTAGGTGATTGCGAAATAGAATTCACTCTTACTTTTCTAAATTTTCCGTAATGGTATCCAAAACTTCTGGTAATTGATTCCAATAATGATTTAGCATCTGCCATATCGTTATAGTCTGGGAATACTCTTTGTGCAGCAATATAAGATAAGGTTAAAACAGAACCCCATTCGCTAATGGCATCCATTTTATAAGCTGTTTGTAAAACCCTATGTAAAGACATAGCAGAAATATCAAAGCCTTTGTGCATGTTGTCGTAATTAGATTCTGTATAATGAATTCCTTTACGAACATTTATACTCATACCAACCGAATGTAAAACAAAATCAATTTTGCCACCTAAAATCTCCATCGATTTCTCAAATAGATTTTTTAAATCATCCATACTAGTTACATCTGCAGCAATAATTTCTGCATTGCATTCTGCTGCAAGTTTATTCATTTCGCCCATGCGTAATGCAATAGGAGCGTTGGTTAAAGTTATTTTTGCACCTTGTTGTACGGCTTGTTGCGCCACTTTCCATGCAATCGAATTTTCGTTCAACGCACCAAAAATGATGCCTCTTTTACCTGCTAATAAGTTGTTTGACATAATCTTTTTTATTTTGTTAAGGTTAAATATAATAGCATTAAGGGATATTTACTAATAAGAATGCTTGTAATTTGTTATTTCTGTTATTTTTTGGTTTTGATGAGCTCTTTTGCAGTACCCATCGCAATTTCACTTGGATTATCACCACTCAACATTTTTGCAATTTCGAGCACTCTTTCCTCCATGTTTAATATTCTGATATTCGTATAGGTTTTGTCTTTTTGATGATCTTTATAAACAAAATAATGCGCATCACCTAAGCCTGCAATTTGAGGCAAATGGGTAATGCTAATCACTTGCATATTTTTACTAAGACTTTGTAAAATGCTGCCCACTTTGTTGGCTACTTCACCAGAAATACCAGTATCAATTTCGTCAAAAATAATGGTAGCCAATTTTTCGTTTTGAGCAATGATACTTTTGATGCAAAGCATTAACCTAGAAAGCTCACCACCCGATGCAACTTTGCTTAATTCAGATGGGCTGAAACCCTTGTTTGCACTAAACAGGAAAGTAATTTTATCAAAGCCGTTTTCTGAAAGTTGCGTTGATTGTTCTTGCGATACTTGAAATAAAGCATTGGGCATGCCTACATCAACGAGTAAAGCATTAATGTGTTGAATTAATAATGCAACACCTTTGACTCTATTTTCGGATAGGGTAGTTGCAATTTTCTTTAAGGTTATTTCGTTTTTTTCTAGGGTAATTTTTAAATTTTCAATTTGATCATCTATACCTGCAAAGGCTAACATTTTTTGTTCAATTTGCATTTGCAATTCGATTAATTCTTCGCTAGAATTTAATCGGTGTTTTTGTTGAAGTTTATATATTAAATTTAAACGGTCTTCTATGATTGTTAGCCTGCTTGGGTCTAAGCTTGTTTGCGCAGCTTGATCAGCAAGTTCGGCTGCAATGTCTTTGATCTCAATTAAGCAAGCTGTTAATCGATCTTTTAAACCTATTATGGAATCGCTATATTTTTCAATTGAATTTAATAATTGAATGCTATTTTTTAATTGGATGCTAACAGCCGGATCCGATTCGGATAATATTTGAGAAACCTGATCGAGCGCCGTTTTAATTTCTTCGGCATGTGTTAACTGTTTTTGTTCTACCTCGAGCGTCGTTTCTTCTGATGCTTTTAAGCCAGCCTGTTCGAGCTCTTCAAACTGAAACTGCAAATAATCAAATTCTGCTTTACCTTTATCGCTGTTTGCTATTAATGTAGCAAGTGTATTTTTTTGATCTTGAAAAACCCTGAAATCTTTATGATATTGCAATAAGAGCTCTTTGTGCATGCATACACTATCCACCACACTTAATTGAAAATGTTTGTTGTTTAGTGTAATGGTTTCGTGTTGCGAATGAATGTCAACAAGTTTTTCGCCTAGTGTTTTTAAAATATTTAGATTGACAGGCGTATCGTTAATAAATGCCCGCGATTTACCTTCTGTATTAATTTCTCTTCTTAAAATACAATGGCTATCATAGTCAAGTTCATGGCTATCGAAGAAAGACTTTAAGTACAATTCGCTTAATTTAAAATGACCTTCGATAATGCATTTTTGATCCGATTGTTTCAATGATTTTGCATCTGCTCTATTACCAAGTAATAGGCCCAATGCCCCTAATATAATAGACTTACCGGCGCCAGTTTCGCCGGTTATAATCGACAGGTCTTCGTGGAATGTAATTTCCAGTTGATCTATAATTGCAAAATTTTGAATAATTATTTTTGATAACATAATTCCCCTTCCTTTTTCCTATGTTAAAAATACTTTATTTTTTTGGAATTGAGAATTATTAATTCGATTTCAAAATTTGTTGATATTTTGAATTATTTGTTGGGTCGATTTCGGATAAAGTTTGGGCAATTTTTGCTTTTTCACTTGGAATTGCTTTGCCAAATATATTGACTAATTCATCTGCTTTCGCAGTAAAAAATACATTGAGCAACATGGAGTTTGGTTTGTCTTTAGCAACCTTTTGTAAAATAGGAATACAGTCTGCAATTTCTGCTCTACCATTATCAATATTCTGTGAGAAAACATCTAAGCCTAATCTGTGGTATGTATAATATGTTTCTCGTAGTTTTTTATAAGAATTATCTAGTAAGTTATCTACTAAAATAAACCGGTTTCTAGTACCATCAAAGGTTTTCCATCCACGACCACTTTGGCCTTGGCATAAGTTTACAATATTTCTTGCTTTTTGATAATAAGGTGTGCCGCCCATTTTAGAAAAGCTATCGTAGTCTAAACCGATACTTATATTAATATAATAAGCCAGCAGGGAAGTTAAGTTCGAACGCGTTTCATTGTCGTTATATTCTAATGGCTGATTCATAATATATCGAAAAGTCCATTCTTCGTCGATGAAATTAAATAAAGTGGAGTTATAGGAAGTGTTGAAAACAGGCCTATTGCATAGGATTTGTGCAGTGGCTTTATAATCATCTTGTCCAAGTTGTTCTTTAATATTGATGACAATATTCATTTCAATTCGCTCATTAATTTGAATAATATCATTGGTCCATTTGGTGTTATTTACAAATTCAAAAATGGCTTTTTCCATTTCAGTATAGCGCTGTTTGTCCGAACTTTGAATAGCAGGAGTGAGCACTTGTACTTTGCAATTAATATCTTGCGCGCTTAGTTTAAAAGCAAATAGGCAGCATAAAACGATTGCAGAAATTTTAAATTTCATTTTATAATTGAGTTATTTTTTGAAGAATATCTTGGGCAACTTTGTTTTTCGATTTTAATTCAAACGCTTCAATTTGCCCATTCTTATCAATCATGGTAATTTTATTACTATCTACATTAAAACCTGCACCTTCATCATTTAAAGAATTCAAAATAATGAGGTCTGCGTTTTTTGATTTCAATTTGTTTTGGGCGTTTACCAATTCGTTTGTTGTTTCTAAAGCAAAACCAATCGTCAGCTGATTAGCTTTTTTTTGTTCACCAATATATTGAAGAATATCGATTGTTTTACTTAATGCTATTTGCAAATGGTCTGTTGATTTTTTAATTTTCTCTGTTGCCAGATGCATTGGGCTATAGTCTGCAACGGCTGCTGCCATTACTGTTATAGCCGAGTTCGCAAAATTAGCTTTCACTGCTTCAAACATTTCTGCTGCGCTAGTGATGGCAATTTTATTAATATTTGGATGATTAATTTTTAAATTTGTGGGACCGCTAATAAGCGTAACATTTGCACCTTTTTCGGCAAAGGCTTCGGCTAATGCGTAGCCCATTTTTCCACTAGATGCATTTCCTATAAAGCGAACCGGGTCAATGGCTTCGTGGGTTGGACCTGCAGTTACTAAAATGTTTTTTTGACTATAGAAATTAATCGGGTTGAACTTGTTTTCTAAAAAAGCAAGTAACTCTTCTGGTTCGGCCATTCGGCCTTCACCACTTAATCCACTCGCTAATTCGCCAGTACCAGGTGCAATAAATTCATTTCCAAAAGCGATTAGTTTTTCGATATTTTCTTTGGTGCTTGGATGTTGATACATATCTAAATCCATAGCTGGCGCAAAGGCTACTGGACACTTAGCAGATAAATAAGTTGCCATTAATAAAGAGTCGCAAATCCCCGAACTCATCTTTGCAAGAGTGTTAGCCGATGCGGGTGCAATGAGCATATAGTCTGCCCACAAACCTAATTCAACATGGTTATTCCATTCCCCGTTTTCGCTTTTATAAAAAGAAAAATAAACAGGTTTTTTAGAAAGTGTAGATAGTGTTAAAGGGGTGATAAATTCTTTGGCGCTTTCGGTCATGATGACTTGCACCTCGGCCTTTGCTTTGATTAATAGTCTTACAAGGCTTGCAATTTTATATGCCGCTATACTACCTGTTACAGCTATTAAAATTTTCTTGTCTTTTAACATAGGGCGATACAAAAAACCCTCTCGATAAGAGAGGGTTTAAATACTATTCTTCAGTTACAGTGCGGTGATAAATTTTATCTTCCAAAAACTCTTGTGTTGAAAGCAAGGTAGGTTTTGGCATACGCTCATAATATTTTGAAATTTCAATTTGCTCTCTATTTTCGAATACTTCTTCTAAGTTATCATTAGATGATGCGAACTCTTGAAGTTTATTGTTTAATTCTTCTTTAATAGTAGCTGATATTTGATTTGCTCTTTTAGAAATTACCACAATACTTTCGTAAACATTTTCTGTTGCTACGTCCAATGATCTTACATCTCTTGTTACCGTTGTGTTTGGCGTGCTGTTTTTGTTATTCGTATTCATTTTATTAATTTACTGATTGTTTAATTAATTCAATTTCTTTTAAAGTATTGTTATATATACTTTGTGCTTCTTTTAAATATTTGCTATTTGCATAAGAATCAACAAAGTTCCGATAATAATCGATGGTTTCCAAAAATCTTTCATTTTTTTTGCTTTCTACGCTATTTTGGGCATATAGAAAAGCCGATTTAATAGTTAAAAAGTCCATTTCCTCTTTGTATTGGCTATCTGGAAAATCATCTAATGAATTTCTAAATGCAAAAATAGCGGCTTTGTAGTCGCCAATCTTAAAATAAAGCTTTGCGTTTAAAAAAGATTTGGTTTCAAGTTTATTTCTTAATTTATCGATTAACTGATTGCATTCGTTTACGCGCTCACTTTTCGGGTATAGATTGATAAATAATTGCAAGTTCTCAATAGCTTTGTAGGTGCTGGCTTGATCTAAAGTTAAATCTGGAGAATCTAAGTAATAGCAATAAGCGGTCATATACCTACATTCTTCGGTATACTTGCTTCTTGGGTAAGTTTCTGCAAAATTTTGAAAATGATACCTTGCTGTTACGATATCCTTTAAGCCATAATAACTATAAGCGTAGAAATAATATATTTCCTCTGCTTCATCCGAACCTCTATACACATTCACTAATTCTTCGAAGAGCTCTAACGCTCGGAAGTAATCGTTTTTGTTATAGTATTTCTTTGCTAGTTCGTATTTCTTTCCAATATCAGTGCCTTTTAAAGTTTTTTGATACTCGCTTTTACATGCAGGAGTAACAATTGACAAAACTAGTAGAACAGCAATAATAAAAGATCCTCTTTTAAAAATCATGCGGCAAATATAGGGCATAATTATCAATTCAATATAATTAGGTGCTATTCTAACGATATTGATACCTTTTTTATGATTTACACTATTTTTTTCCTCATCATTTTCAATCGTTTAGCCCTTTTATTTCAAAAAAAGCTGATTAGCATTTGTAAAATCACAATTTCGTCCTACATTTGCACCCCCACTACAACGGTTTTGGGTCAATATATTTCTTATTCAACAAAAATTTAAATTAGATTTTGTAAACCAAGAATTTTTTCTACCTTTGCAGTCCTTTCAGCGCAAG
>JAURMH010000106.1 GCA_030830805.1 Bacteroidota bacterium | reverse complement strand
TATGATTTAATTTGGAAGCGTTCTATTGCTTCTCAAATGAGTGAAGCACAACTCGAAAAAACAACAGCAAAAATTGCTATTTCAACAAGAAAAGAAGAATTAATTGCGCAAGGCGAAGTACTTCGTTTTGATGGATTCTTAAAAGTTTATATGGAATCTACCGATGATGAATTAGAACTTGCAGGGGAGGCAGAAGCAGAAAATAAAATGCTACCACCATTAATCCAAAAGCAAAATTTGACATTGGTAGAAATGAATGCTACAGAAAAATTCTCTAGAGCTGCTGCAAGATATACCGAAGCCAGTTTAGTAAAAAAGCTAGAAGAATTAGGCATTGGAAGACCATCTACCTATGCGCCAACTATTGCAACAATTCAAAAAAGAGCTTACGTTTTAAAAGAAGACAGAGAAGGTAAACAAAGAAATTACCGCGTCCTTAATTTAAAAGATGCTGTAATTACGCAAGCCCAATTAATTGAAAATGTTGGCGTCGAAAAATCTAAATTATTTCCAAGTGATATTGGAGCAGTGGTAAACGATTTCTTAGTACAGCATTTTCAGCATATTGTAGATTTTAATTTTACTGCAAAAGTTGAAAAAGAATTCGATGATATTGCACAAGGTTTAACCGAGTGGACTAAAATGATCCAAGATTTCTACACCCCTTTTCATAAGGATGTAGAGAATACTATGGAAAATGCCGAAAGGGCAAATACCAATAGAGATTTAGGAATCGATCCTGTTTCTGGCAAGCTAGTATCTGTTAGAATTGGTCGTTTTGGGCCATTTGTACAATTAGGAGAAGCAGACGAAGAAAATAACATTAAACCTAAATATGCCAGTCTTCGTACTGGTCAAATGATTGAAACCATTAGCTTAGAAGAGGCTATGGAATTATTCAAATTGCCTAAAAATGTTGGCTTATTTGAAGATAAAGATGTAGTTATTGGCATTGGTAAATTCGGACCTTATATTCGTCACAATAGTATTTTTACTTCTATTGGAAAAGAGGATGATCCACATACTATTGAACTAGATCGATCAATAGAATTGATTTTAGCAAAAAGAGAAAAAGACGCTAATAAAATTATTAAACTATTTACCGAAAATGTTTTAGTTAAAGTTTTAAATGGTAGATGGGGACCTTACATTGAATATGGTAAGGACAATGTTAAAATTCCAAAAGACACCGAGGCAAGTACGCTTACCTATGCTGATTGCGTTAGATTAGCGGGTGGCAAGGAAGCAGAAGACAAACCAGCTTATGCTAAAAAAGGGGCTAAAACAGCCACTAAAAAAGTAGCAAGTAAAAAAGAAACAACCACTAAAAAAGCAGCTCCTAAAAAGGCAGCAGCGAAAAAAGCAGTTAGTAAAAAAGCAGCGCCCAAAAAAGCGGTGGCTAAAAAAGCTGCACCCAAAAAGTAATTTTTTCGAATGAAAAAAGACATTGATTTTTTGGAGGTAGTTGATATTGGCATTGCTATTGTTTTAGAAAACGAAACAGTAGAAAATAGGAATTGGAAAGCCTATTTATTAAATTTCAAATCCGAAACAATTAGTAATATCTTAGTGAGTACCAAAGGCTACGGTTTATTGAATGGAGAAGAGGTTAAAACCGCTATTTTTAGGCATTCCCTGGGTAGTTTAGCCCCTCAATCTTATATGCCTATTGAGATCATAGATGAATCGCTTTTTACAATCCATAACGAATTTTGGCTCAGTTTTTATATTGGCGATCGTGTTTTCGATAAAAAAATCACTTTTTTGCCAGATACCATTTCTACAGCAAATTTAGACCTTATTCCTTTGTTAATGCTTCCTGGTGTTATAATCAGATAAATTTTAGTATGTTTAGGCTTCAGATTTGCATATGCACACAAGCATTTTATCGGTTCAAAATTTAGCAATTCAATTTACAACAGAAGAGGGTATTTATGATGCCGTTAAAGGAATATCATTCGAAATTCCTAGAGGTAAAATTGTTGGAATTGTAGGTGAATCTGGTTCTGGAAAGTCTGTTACCTCTTTAGCAATCATGCGTTTATTAGCTGCGCAAAATACGAAGGTAAATGGAAAAATATTATTCCATACACCTACCGAAACAATCGATATTTTAGGCATTCCCGATTCGCAAATGACCAACATTAGAGGGAATAAAATTGCAATGATTTTTCAAGAGCCAATGACCTCTTTAAATCCTGTGCATACTTGTGGTGCTCAAGTTACGGAGGCCATTCAAAGACATAAGGGTTTAGCAAAATCCGAAGCTAAACAAAAAACAATAGAATTGTTTACAGAGGTTCAATTACCTAATCCTGCTCTGTTATACGATAGATACCCACACGAAATTTCGGGTGGACAAAAGCAAAGAGTACTCATTGCTATGGCATTGAGTTGCGATCCAGCCTTACTGATTGCCGACGAGCCTACTACTGCATTAGATGTAACCGTGCAAAAAAATATCATCGAATTATTGAAAAGAATAAGAGATGAAAGAAATATGAGTATGATTTTTATCTCTCATGATTTAGGCGTAATTTCTGAAATTGCCGACGAAGTAATGGTGATGTATAGAGGTAATATTTTAGAACATAAATCGGTTAGTGCTATTTTTAAACAACCCGAAAACCCATATACGGTAGGTCTTTTAGCTTGTAAGCCAAACATGAATTTGCAACTCAAGCGACTACCAACAGTAGCTGATTTTATCAATCATCAAGATGAAAATAAATCGCTTGCTACACAAAATTTAAAAGAAATAATTGCTACTTACGCTATTTCTACAGAAGAAATTAAAAAAAGAAGAGCATTAATTTATGCTCAGAAACCAATTTTATCTGTTCAGAATTTAGCCAAATGGTATCCTATAAAAAAAGGCATATTTTCAAAAGCTAAAAACTTTTTTAAAGCAGTAGATGAGGTATCTTTTGAAATTTATCCTGGCGAAACGCTAGGGCTAGTAGGCGAATCGGGTTGTGGTAAAACTACATTAGGTAGGTGTTTGCTCCGTTTAATTGAACCAAGCAGTGGCGATATAAACTATCAAGAAATAGCCTTAACAAAGCTCTCTGCTAAAAAACTTCGTTCTTTAAGACGAGAGCTTCAGATTGTATTTCAAGACCCTTATTCGGCTTTAAATCCAAGATTTACGATTGGCGATGCCATTATGGAACCGATGCAAGTGCATGGCATTCATGCAAACAAGGAAGCAAGAAAAAATAAAACCATTGAATTATTAGAGCAGGTGGGTTTAAGTGCCGACTTTTTTAATCGATATCCGCATGAGTTTTCGGGTGGACAACGCCAACGCATTTGCATTGCAAGGGCATTGGCCTTACAACCCAAAGTTATTATTTGTGATGAATCGGTATCTGCACTCGATGTATCTGTGCAGGCACAAGTCTTAAATTTATTGTCTGATTTACAAGAAAAATTTCAATTGAGTTATTTATTTATTTCACACGATTTATCGGTCGTAAAATATTTTTCGGATCGCATGTTGGTGATGAATGCTGGAAAAATAGTGGAAAGCGGCTTTCCCGAAGAAATATATCATCACCCGCAACAAGCTTATACCCAAAAGCTTATTGACGCAATACCGGGTAAATCATTATTCAATTAAAAGAAATGGCTAAGCAAAAAAATAGCGCAATCAAAAATATATTACAGCAATTAATCTTAGACGCATTTGCAGAACAAATGCATCAAAATTTTAATTATAAACAGATTGCTGCAAAATTAAATGTAGAAGATTTAGTGACCAGGCAACTCATTTTAGAAATAATCGAGGAAATGGCCGAAAAAGGCACTATCAAAGAGATTGCGAAAGGTAAATACCAGTTAAAAGAACTCCAAAACCATGTGATTGGTAAAATAGATATGGCACAAAATGGTTCTGCTTATTTGGTAGTAGAAGGGATGGAAGAAGATGTGTTTATTTCTCCTCGTAAATTACGCAACGCCTTGCATGGTGATCAGGTTAAAGTTTTTATGTATGCCAAACGTAATGGAAAAAATTTAGAAGGCGAAGTGCTAGAAATTTTGGAAAGAGCAAAAATGGAATTTACCGGCATTATTCAACTCACGCCAAAATTTGCATTTTTAGTGCCCGATAATAAAAAAATGAACCACGATATTTTTATTCCGTTGGATCAATTAAATGGTGCAAAGGATAAAATGAAAGCGGTGGTTAAAATTACCGATTGGCCTGCTTCCTCTAAGAACCCTTTTGGTACAGTGGTTTCGGTGCTTGGCGTACAAGGCGAACACCTCACAGAAATGAATGCCGTGCTGGCTGAATATGGTTTTCCATTGGCCTTTCCAAAAGAAGTAGAATCAGAATCAAATGCCATAAGTACCAAAATTACTGATAAAGATCTTGCTGGCAGAAGAGACATGCGTAAAATATTAACTTTTACCATCGATCCATTTGATGCGAAAGATTTTGACGATGCCATTTCTTTTCAAACATTGCCCAATGGTAATTTCGAAATTGGCGTACACATTGCAGATGTATCTCATTATGTGCGTCCGAATACGGCTTTAGATAAAGAAGCCAACGAGCGTGGTACTTCTGTTTATTTGGTGGGTAAGGTTATTCCCATGCTACCCGAAAAACTCTCGAATGAGCTGTGTTCCTTAAGGCCTAAGGAAGATAAACTTACTTTTTCTGCCATTTTTGAGATGGATAAAAATGCGAATGTAATTTCGGAATGGTTTGGAAGAACCATCATACATTCGGATAGGAGGTTTACCTACGAAGAAGTTTGGGAAATTATTCAGGCACAAAGTGGCGATCATGTTTCAGAAATTTTAACACTCAACGAACTTGCCCATATTTTAAGAAATGCCCGATTTAAAAATGGCGCCATCAATTTCGAAAGTGCCGAAGTAAAATTTAATTTAGATGATACCGGAAAACCCATTGGTGTGTATGTAAAAGAACGCAACGATGCACATAAATTAATCGAAGATTTTATGTTATTGGCCAATCGTAAAGTAGCCGAATTTATTGCCAAAAAAGGCAGTAAAAAAAGCCCGCTTACTTTTGTATATCGATCTCACGATGCCCCAAAAGAAGAGGTTTTAGAAGGTTTTGCTAAATTTGCTGCTCGTTTTGGATATAAAATTCAAACCAAAAATCATGCAGAGATTTCTAAATCTTTGAATCTTTTAATGAGCGATGTAGAAGGCAAAAAAGAACAAAATGTTTTGACTCAATTGGCTATTCGTTCGATGGCTAAAGCAATTTATACAACTAAAAAAACCAGTCATTATGGATTGGCATTTGATTATTATACCCACTTTACTTCTCCTATAAGAAGATACCCCGATGTTATGGCACATCGTTTATTGCAACATTATTTAGATGGACAAAAATCGGTTGATGCGGAAGTGTATGAAAAAATGTGTTTGCATGCTTCGCAAATGGAAAAACGCGCAGCAGATGCCGAACGCTTATTTGTTAAATACAAACAAGCCGAATACCTTGCAGATCAAATAAACACAGAGTTTGCGGGTATTATATCTGGTGTAACTGAATGGGGTATTTATGTGGAAATTGTAGAAAATAAATGCGAAGGCATGATTCGTTTAAGAGATATCGATGACGATTTTTATGTCTTAGACCAAGCAAATTATTGCATCATTGGACAACGTAAAAAACGAAAATACCAATTAGGAGATGAAGTGAAAATTAAAGTGCGTAAAGTAGATTTAGCCAAAAAGCAAATAGATTTTCAACTGATCACCGATTCCTTAATTCATACTGAATATAAAAAAAATTATAAAAGAAGATAAGCGAAAATATTGCATGAAAGCGATTGAACAATATCAAATTACCATAAACGAATTTATTGCAGCTAATAAATTCAGTAAATTTCCACAAGAATTATATGAGCCATTAGATTATATCATGGCCCTAGGAGGCAAGCGTATGCGTCCTGTGATGGTAATGATGGCTTGCGATTTAATGAATGGTAAAATGGAAGAGGCGGTTCATGCTGCTATGGCTATTGAAACATTTCATAATTTTACATTAATCCATGATGACATTATGGATAATGCGCCGGTTAGAAGAGGTAAAATTACGGTGCATGAAAAATGGAATGTGAACACGGCTATTTTATCTGGCGATGTAATGTTGATTGAAGCTTATGCTTTGCTCATGAAATATGAAAATGATTTGTTGCGAAGCATTCTTAATATTTTTAATAAAAGTGCTATTGAAGTTTGCGAAGGGCAACAAATTGATATGAATTTTGAAAGTAGGATAGATGTATCGCTTTCGGAATACATACATATGATTACGCTCAAAACCGCAGTGGTATTGGGGGCTAGCTTAGAGGTAGGCGCATTAATTGCGGGTGTTTCTAAAAAGCAAGCGCAACACTTATACGAATTTGGTAAAAATATGGGTATCGCATTTCAATTACGCGATGATTTTTTAGATTTATATGCCGACCCCGAAAAATTTGGTAAGCAAGTAGGAGGTGATGTGATTGCCAATAAAAAAACATTTATGTTAATTAAGGCATTGGAATTAGCTATAGATAATGATGCTATTGAATTGAATAAATGGTTGCAAGCTACTACTTTTAATGCCAGCGAAAAGGTTACCGCCATAAAAAATATTTTTGATCGATTAGCTATTCCAGATTTGTTAAACGAAGAAGTAAAATACTATGCAAACCTTGCTTGGCAAGCCTTTGAGCAAGTTGATGCAACAGCTTCTAACAAAGAAATAATGGCCGATTTTATGAATGGTTTATTGGCAAGGGAAGTTTAATTCACCTTGCCATTTTCGTTTACAGGACTAGATGTTCCTTTTTTACCGTTAATATCTAGTTGGATGGTGTTGTCTTGGGTTTTAAGACCGTTGGGGGAAAGGCCCCATTTGGAAATGAAGGTAGTTGCACCAACATTCAATTTAACGATTTGATGTAGTTCTGGTAAACTGTAATATAGATTTCCTATATTATCTGAGATCATTGATGGTATCCATGTATTATAATTATTATTACTTATAATATTTATGTTACCTTGATTGTCTACTTGATAGAATGTGTATTCTTGAATATTCGTAGAATAATTATATGTTGTTTTAATAAAGTAAAAATTATCAACATTGTCTTTACACGAATTTTGAATATAAGTGTAATTATTA
>JAURMH010000014.1 GCA_030830805.1 Bacteroidota bacterium | reverse complement strand
TAGGCGCCATGAGTACGGAGTCCTTTGCCGAATTAATAAAAAAAGAAATAACAATTTAATAACAAAATAGGAGGATATCCCAATAGCACAGAGTTTTCATAAACCCAGACCTAGACCAGATTTTAGGAATAGTAGAAAAAAAGAGGCAGAACACAAAATCAACGAATTAATTCGTGTAACGGAAGTTCGTTTAGTTGCCGAAGGAATAGAACCCGGAATCTACAAAATCTCTGAAGCATTAGCTATTGCTGAAGAACAGGGATTAGATTTGGTAGAAATTTCGCCTAATGCTGTACCACCTGTTTGTAAAATAATTGATTACAATAAGTTTGTTTACGAACAAAAGAAAAAAACAAAAGAGATTAAAGCGAAGGCAGCTAAAACTGTCATTAAAGAAATCAGATTCGGACCAAACACCGATGACCACGATTTTGAGTTTAAATTAAAACACGCTACCAATTTCTTAACAGAAGGTTCAAAAGTGAGAGCTTTTGTACATTTTAAAGGAAGAGCAATTGTATACAAAGAGCAAGGCGAAATTTTATTATTAAGATTTGCCCAAGCGCTAGAAGATGTTGGAAAAGTAGAACAATTGCCAAAATTAGAGGGTAAAAGAATGTTTATTTCTATTGCTCCAAAAGCTAAAAAATAACAAACAACTAAATAAATAAAGCGATGCCAAAAATGAAAACTAATTCCAGTGCTAAGAAGCGTTTTAAGCTCACTGGAACAGGTAAAATTGCAAGAAAAAGCGCTTTCAAACGTCACATCTTAACCAAGAAAACTACGAAACAAAAGCGTGGTTTAACTGGTACTGTTTATGTAACAGATGCAGATAGAGGCAATGTTGAAAGAATGCTTTGCATGGGTAAGTAATTACCAGACATTCGGAAAGACGAATAATTAATTAATTTTTAACCAGGTACCCGGTATTAAGTTCGAAAGACGCCGAAACCAAAAAACGTAAAAAAATGCCTAGATCGGTTAACGTAGTAGCGGCCCGCCGCAGAAGAAAAAAAGTACTAAAAGCTGCAAGAGGCTTTTGGGGTTCAAGAAGTAAAGTTTTTACAATTGCTAAAAACACTTTAGAGAAAGGTATGCAATATGCATATCGTGATAGAAAAGTAAAGAAAAGAGAATTTAGAGGTTTATGGATTCAACGTATCAATGCTGGTACGCGTTTACATGGAATGTCATACTCTGTATTTATGGGTAAATTACACGCAAAAAACATTGATTTAAATCGTAAGACATTAGCAGATTTAGCAATGAACAATCCAGAAGCTTTTAAAGCGATTGTACACGCAGTAAAATAATTTATTCAATAAGCATTAAACAAAAAAGGCTCGGAATTTTCCGAGCCTTTTTTGTTTCTGTATAATTTCGTGATTGTTTAAGTAAACAATTCTGTATCCTCTTTTTTCAATACCAACATCTATTTGTAAGATTATTGTACACAAAAAAAGAGTCCTATCTTTCGAAAGGACCCTTTTTAATTTAATTAAGCTTAATTATTGCTTGATAAATTTACTAGCAATAACACCATTTTCGGTTGATACTAAAATAGTATAAACTCCTGATTCAATGGTTTTTAATTCAATTGAATTAAAGTTGTTGTTGATATTAGTTTTCTCTAAAACTATTTGACCAATTGCATTGATTACTTGAATCTTAGTGATTGTTTCAACAGTTTTAATATTAACAAAACCATGAGCTGGATTAGGATAAACCGAAATACCAGCTTTAGTATTTGCATTAATACCTACTAAAGTGTCATTATCGTTAATAGTAATAACAGCAGTTGTTCTATTACCTAATGTTGCACCCAATGGGTTAGAAATTTCTACATTGATTGTTTCGGGTGTTTCTACTCTAATGTCATTAACTATATTGATAGTAACTGTTTTTACAGAGTCTCCTATGTTAAAGAATATAGGATTTGGCGTAGCAATTGAATAATCGGCACCTGGAGTAGCTGTACCACCAGCAACATCAAAATTCACATATACGGTATCAAATGCAGGTTTATTTAATACTATTTGTACTGTTGCTGTACCAGCACCTTCTACTGTAGTATAAGATCCTAGTGCTATCGAAACTGTTGGATCTATTGGAGGAGCAGGTATAACATAAATATCTGAACTTCCTCTAGGTAATAATTGATATCCACTATTTCTAGGGTTAGTTGCATCAAATTGACTTACCACACCCGTTACATTGAAATCTCCTATTGGCGCATCCATTGTATATAAATCTACCGAGTTTAATATACGCATGTCTAATGTATCATTACCATTGGTTATTTTAACATTGAAACCAGAACCAGTTTTAGTCCATTGTGCTGGGTCAATGATGCGCACAGTTAAAACTTTAACGATATTAGATTCGTCTTCTTCTTTTAATTGTGTAACTACTTTTGGTGCTTTTAATGCTATACCAGTAGCTAATATTTTAAAAGAATCAACGGCTACTTCGTTTAATCCATTAAATGGTGATAATTTACCATATATCGCTAATGAATCGCCTAATGTAACAGTGTATCCAAGGTTACCTGTTGCTTTAAAGATTGTCATTGCTCCAGTTGCATCAACTAAAGAGAATTGTAAACCTGAAGCTCTTAAATTAGGAGAATAAACTACACCTCTAATAGCTAATGGAGTTGCTAATGGAAAAGTTGGGTTTCCATTTGCATCATTTATTCTTAATTCAGAAATAGGATAGAAAGGAACTTCATCATCATTTAAAGTAATGGTTAAAATTGAATCTGCACCAATTACTCCCGCGTTAGAAATATTTCTGATCGCTAAAATGATGGTTTCATTTCCTTCCACGAGCGCATCGTTTAAGATTGCTGCTGATAAGTTAACTGTGCTATCTTTATAAGCAGGAATGGTAACCGTAGTGGTACTGAAATTATAATCAGCACCTGAAGTTGCAGTTCCACCTTTTACAACAACTTCGAAAGTGGTTGGGTTAGGATTAGAATTGGCACCTAAAACATTGATTGAAACACCAGCAGTTGTAGCAGTTTCCAACACATTAATAGTGGTTGGTACAAATTTAGCTTGAACCGGTTGATCATTTTGTGGAATGGTAATTGTTAAAATCGAATCTGCTGTTAAAACTGCACTATTGGTTGCATTTCTTAAAACAAACACAATATTTTCGTCATTTTCTGCAAGGTTATCTGCAGAAATGCTAATGGTTTTAGATTGATTTGCACTTGTATTTGCAGGGAAAGTAACCGTTTGGGTTAAACCTGTATAATCTGCAGCTGAAGCCGTTGAAGTATTTTTTAATACCACATCAACACTGGTAGCGTTGATATTTGCTGTAGCAATAGTAACATCAAAAGTATAAGAAGTACCTTCTTTTTTAATGACAGTTACTGGAGTTGCAAAACCTAAAACAGGCGCACTTATATCATTAAATGGAATGGTGATGTTTAAAATAGAATCTGCTAAAATAATGGCAGCATTACCTGCATTACTTGCATTTCTTAATACCAATTGAATGGTTTCGTCGCCTTCTTGTGTGGCATCATCAATAATTGGAATCGTAAATGTTTGCGAAGCAGTTGCATTTGCAGGGAATGTAACAGTTTGTGTAGTAAAAGTATAATC
>JAURMH010000105.1 GCA_030830805.1 Bacteroidota bacterium | reverse complement strand
TTAATTTTTTAAAAATTTAAGAAAATGAAAAATAGAAAAATCTTATTAGTGGGAATGTTAGCGATGCTAGCTATTTCTTGCAAAAAAGAGATCAAAGAAATTGGTGAACCAGCAAGCAAGGTTGATGGGATTGTTGCAGACTGGGCAATGGCGCGTGTTTTAATGACCGATAAAGTGCCAATTGTAGAAGAGTCGATGGACATCACCGAATACTTTGCAACTGCGGCTAAGCAACCGAATATCAAATTCTTTATAGAAGGTCCAGATACTTTGTTTAGTGTAGATACCGCCGGATTAGAATTGAATTTCTTTAATGCCGTTACGGGTAGATGGAGTTTCGATCATCCTTTGTATCCAACACAAGTTTTATTGTTTCCAACTAACAGAACCGATACTGTTTTCATGAAATTGAATGGTCCAATTAGAACAGTAGATAATAAACTAAAAATAAGCAAACAGGTATATGACTGTACCAATAAATTATTGTTTAGATACGATTTTGAATTTATTAGAAAATCAAATTAATGATTGATATGAAAAAAATATTACTGGTATTATCAATAATAGTTATTGGTATTACACAATCTAGTGCGCAAGTAGCTTGGGTAGAACCAGATCCTACCGATGTAACAAAGCCCATTAGGTTGTATGTCGATTTAGATAAATTAGATCCATCTAAAGAACACAACGTTTTATTGCAAGCAGATCCTGGTCCTTTTTATATTTGGACATGGAAGCCATTCGAGCATCCGGCAACTAGTCCAAAAGTAAATGGTTTGGGCGATAAGCCTTGGCAAAATTCTAATGATTTATTGCAAATGACTAAAGACGAAACCAAAGGCGCAAAAGTGTATTATTACGAAATGACGCCAACGGTATTCTATGAAGTTGCTGCGTCAAAAGTATATACCGATGGAATTTCGTTTTTGGTGAAGCCTAAAAATGGCGGAGGTTATGGCGCGCCAGATATTAAATCGGAAGATTTTAATTTAACCATTAATGCACCTCGATTAGACAAAGGGAGTTTATATACTTTTCCAAGTGTTTATTTACAAGATGAAATAACGACAATTATATACGACAATGCCATTGAAGCAAAAACAACAATGCAAGGATTAAATGATGGAGATGCGTTGATGTATGTAAAAGCGACCGTCGAAGATACCGCAACTGCAGTTAGAACAACGATTGAGCCTGCTAAGTTTTTAAAATTACAAGATAATCCAAAATTAACCATGAAAAAGGATGCCTCTGGTAAATTTAAAATCATGATGATACCTTCTCAGTTTTTAAACTTGCCTGCAGATAAAAAATTGATTGATATGGAAATCACCGTTAGAAAACGTACTTATACTGGTGGTGCCGATCAAATTGAGGAAAAAATTAAAATGAAGGCAGGTTGCCAATAATAAATGATTTAATTAAAAGGTGCCGGATTTAATTCGGCATTTTTTTTGCCCTATTCTAAAGGGTTTATTGTTAAATTCTCTTATTTTTGGATATGTACCTTCGGAAAAAAGTGGTTGTTGTTTTGCCCGCATATAATGCAGCGCAAACGCTTTTAAAAACTTATCAAGAGATTCCTTTTGATATAGTAGACGAAGTGATATTAGTAGACGACGCAAGTAGTGATGGTACAGCCATGTTGGCAAAAGAAATTGGCATAAGTCATGTCATCCTGCATCAAAAAAATAAAGGATATGGTGGCAATCAAAAGTCTTGTTATGATAAAGCACTTGCGGTAGGCGCAGACATTGTCATTATGTTACATCCCGATTACCAATACACCCCAAAATTAATAACGGCTATGGTAAGCATCATTGCCAACGATTTATATCCCGTGGTATTTGGCTCACGCATATTAGGTAAAGGTGCCATTAAAGGCGGCATGCCTTATTATAAATATTTTTTCAATCGCTTACTTACGCTGACGCAAAATATTTTGATGAATCAAAAATTATCGGAATACCATTCGGGATATCGTGCGTTTTCGGCCGGGGTGTTAAATAAAATTAATTACCAAGCCAATTCCGACGATTTTGTTTTCGATAATCAAATGATTGCGCAAATTTGTTTTGAAGGATTTGAAATTGCAGAAGTAACTTGCCCAACTAAATATTTTGAAGAAGCATCTTCTATTAATTTTAGCAGAAGCATTACCTATGGCTTAGGCGTATTGGGCGTTTCCTTCGGTTACTTCTTTCAAAGAATGGGCGTATATAAATCAAAAATATACAAATATTAATTTTATTCTGCCGAGACCTTTTCAATTTCTATTTTCAAAAAGTCCATTAACTCTTTGATATAATCCGCAGAAAAATCAAAACGAATACCTGCTGTTTCGTAAATTTCTTTTATTGATTTTGTATAGCCCAATTTCAATGCCGCTAAATATTGTTCTAATGTTTTTTCTGGATCTGCTAAATAATTTCTATAAATAGCAATAGCGCCGAGTTGTGCAATGGCATATTCAATATAATAGAATGGCACTTCAAATAAATGCAATTGTTTTTGCCAAAGATTTTTCTTTTGCTCGGGGTAATTGCTCCAGTCTACAAAGTTGGCACCAAAGCAATCGAAAATCTTTTCCCATGCAGCGGTTCTTTCTGCAATGGTATGTGTTGGATTGGTATAGAGCCAATGTTGAAATGAATCTATGGTAGCCACCCAAGGCAATGTTTTTAAAGTATCTTTTAATTGTTCTTCTTTTGCACTTTTTAAATCAACTTCGTTGTCAAAAAATACATCCCAATGATTCATCGAAATTAATTCCATGCTCATTGAGGCTAATTCTGCTACTTCGGAAGGCGTGTGTTTAAAATCGTTTAACAATAAATGGCTGCTCACAAAAGTATGAATAGCATGACCACCTTCGTGAACCATCGTAGTTAAGTCACGAACAGAATTGGCAGAGTTCATGAAAATAAATGGTGCACCAGTTTCCGCCAAGGGGTAATTATATCCGCCAGGAGCTTTACCTTTTCTTGCATCTAAATCCACTAATTGATTGGCTTTCATGATGGCTAAGTAATTACCCAATTCAGGACTAATTTTTGTAAAACATTGAATGGTTTTATCGATTAATTCGTTACCGTTTGCAAAAGGTTTTAATGCCGCCTTACCAGTAATGTCCACTTCTGTATCGAAAGGGCTTAAGGTATTCAATCCCATTTTACCGGCTCTCTTTATGCTATTTGCTTTTAAAATGGGAACCACTTCTTTTGCTATGGCATCATGAAAAGCTAGGCAATCGTTTGCGTTATAATCAAATCTGCCAAGTGCTTGAAATTGATAATCTCTAAAGTTATCAAAGCCTGCATTGCTGGCTACTTGCTGACGCATAGCAATAAGCTTTGTAAATAATTTATCTAATTGATTACGATCTTGTAATCTTCGGGCTTGTATTGTTTCGTAAACATTTTTTCGAATGTTTCTGTCTTGGTCTTTTAAAAAAGTACTGGCTTGTTCAAGTGTATACTCTTTATCTTCAATAGTTACAGACATAGCACCTGCAATGGCGCCATATTTCTGTTGTGCTAATTGTAAGTCTGTGAATATTGAAATATTTTCTTCCCTAAATATTTCTAATTGCTTTTTTAAACTTCTGATATAAATAAAATATTCGCTAGCTGGTAATTCATATAAGAATTCACAATCCATTATTTTTTTATTTAACAGATTAGCGTATTCGGCAAGTTTGGGTTCAATGTTTGTTGCAAAATCTTCAAATGCATGTAATATTTTTTCATCTGTTGTGTCGCAGGTCATGCGTATATATCTCCAAGCGAAATCTTCTTCCAGTACAGATTCTAATTCACTTCTATCTATCATCCATTGCGTTAAATCTGCTAATGAGTTAAGTTCTCTATTAATAAGCTCATTGAAAAACGGCAAAATAGCATCCCAATTTATTTCAATGGTATTGGGCAAGAAATGTCTTTCTTTTTTTGGAATCAGTAAATTATTCATGGAATTATTTTATAAAATAATCGAGTAAGAAAAAAAGTGCAAAAGCAACACTGGCAATGCCATTGGTAGTCATGAAGGCAATGTTTACTTTGCTTAAATCTGTTGGTTTAACAATGCTATGTTGATAGATGAGCATGGCTGCAAAAATGCCTAAGCCTATCCAATAATAAATTCCAAATGGAAAGAAAAAAATCGGAATCAATACAAATACAAAAGAAAGTACATGAAGTAAACTCGAAAGTTGCAAAGCGTGCACTTTTCCTAAGGCGTTGGGAATAGAATTTAATTGTAATTCGCTATCGATCTCTACATCTTGCATGGCATAAATAATATCAAACCCACTTACCCAAGTAATTACTGCTAGAGAATACCAAATGGGCAACATGCTAAAAGTTGCCGTAACACTTAAGTAAGCTCCAATTGGTGCAAGTGCTAAGCCTAAGCCCAACACGAAATGACACAATGCCGTAAAACGCTTGGTATAACTGTATCCTAATACCACTAATAAAGCAATCGGTGATAAATAAAAACAAATTGGGTTAATAAAATAAGTCGCTAAAATAAAAAGTAAGCTATTAATAATTACATAAAGTAATGCCTTGTTTGGACTTATAACACCTGCAGGTATTTCTCTTGATTTTGTTCTTGGATTTTTTTCGTCGAAAGCTCTGTCAATGTATCTATTGAAAGCCATTGCGGCGCTTCTGGCAAAAACCATACAAGCAAGCATGAGCAAAAACTTTTGAATATTAAACACACCTTGATGATCGGCCATACCTAAAACAAAGCCAATAATAGCAAATGGTAATGCAAAAATAGTATGACTAAACTTGATAAGGGATAAATAATTTTTCATTAGATAGATTGCGCTACATATTGGCTGTTAATGCTATCGATGTAATTTAACAATTCGTCTTTGCCTGTTTGTTCTTCGGCAGAGGTAACAAAGTAAGCAGGTAATTCTTCCCAAGTTTGCAGTAAATGGGTGGTAAATAATTCCACATTGGCTTGGGTTTTTAATTTTGATTGCTTGTCTGCTTTTGTGAATACAATCGAGAATGGAATACCTTTGCTGCCCAACCAATTTATAAATTCAATATCATTTTTTTGTGGGCTTAATCGCGAATCAATAAGTGCCATTACGCATTGTAAGTTCTCTCTGCTTTCTAAATAAGTTTTGATCATTTTTTCCCAAGCAGCACGATTGGTTCTAGCTGTTTTTGCAAAACCATATCCGGGTAAATCCACTAAATACCATTTATCATTAATGATGAAATGGTTAATCACTTGGGTTTTGCCTGGATTTTGAGAAGTTTTAGCTAAGCCTTTTTTATTGCATAGCATATTGATTAAGGAAGATTTACCCACATTAGAACGGCCTATAAAGGCGTATTCTGGCATATTTGCAGCTGGTAATCGATCTTGTTTAGTATTACTAATTACAAACTCGGCGGTTCTAATATTCATTCGATAAAGATAAGCTTTATGTGTTAGATTACTTTAACAAGTTCTCCCAAGCAACTTGATTTTGAATCAATGATTTTAAATCTTTAATTGCCACTCTTTCTTGTTGCATACTATCGCGATGTCTTATCGTAACGGTATCTTTTTCTAAAGTTTCGTAATCTATGGTGATGCAAAAAGGCGTACCAATGGCGTCTTGTCTTCTATATCTTTTTCCGATAGAATCTTTTTCATCGTATTGCATATTGAAATCAAATTTCATAGCATCCATAATTCCTCTCGCTTTTTCAGGAAGCCCATCTTTTTTAGTCAAAGGCATCACCGTAGCTTTAATAGGGGCTAAGGCCGGATGCAGTTTCAAGACCACTCTGCTGTCTACTTTATCACCTTCCGATAAATCCTCTTCGCAATAGGCATTACAAATGGTTAATAAAAACATTCTGTCTACACCAATAGATGTTTCAATTACATATGGAACATAATTACCATATGGTTTTCCTTGTTCATCTAAATCGTTATCAAAATATTGTAATTTCTTTTTTGAATGTTCTTGGTGTTGTTTTAAATCGAAGTCTGTTCTAGAATGAATTCCTTCAACTTCTTTAAATCCAAAAGGAAATTCAAATTCGATATCGACTGCAGCATTTGCATAATGGGCAAGTTTTGCATGATCATGGTAACGATATTTTAAGTGGGAAGTTCCCAAAGCCAAATGCCATTTTAGTCGGGCTTCTTTCCAGTAAGCATACCATTGCATTTCGGTACCAGGTCTTACAAAGAATTGCATTTCCATTTGTTCAAATTCGCGCATGCGCATAATAAACTGTCTGGCAATTACTTCGTTTCTAAAGGCTTTGCCAATTTGTGCAATACCAAATGGAATTTTCATCCTGCCGGTTTTTTGCACATTTAAAAAATTGACAAAAATACCTTGAGCGGTTTCTGGCCTTAAATAAACAGCATCTGCATCTTCTGCAATAGAACCAAACTGAGTACTAAACATTAAATTGAACTGCCTTACATCGGTCCAATTAACGGTACTTGAAATGGGGCATTTAATTTGATGGTCAATAATTAATTGTCGAAGTGCAACTAAGTCATCGGCTGCGAGTGCCGTATCCATTGCGTTTTGCAAGGCATTTGCCTTTGTGGTTTCGCCTTCGTTTTCGTATGCAGTAATTTTATCTTCAATTAAATTATCGGCACGGTATCTTTTATTCGAATCTTTATTGTCAATCATTGGATCGTTAAATCCGTCGACATGCCCCGATGCTTTCCAAGTTTTTGGATGCATAAAAATAGCCGCATCTAGGCCTACAATATTCTCATGCATTTGAACCATCGATTTCCACCAATAGGTTTTAATGTTATTTTTTAATTCTACGCCTAACTGTCCGTAATCGTAAACGGCACTTAAGCCATCATATATTTCGCTCGACGGAAATACGAAGCCGTATTCCTTAGCGTGTGAGGTTACATTTTTAAATAAATCTTCTTTCATCATACTCATGTTGCAAAGATAAGGGAATGCGCGAATTTTGAAAGGAATAAAGGGCTTTAATGCCCTATTTTGCTAAAAAATCATTTTTTTTAGATAATCTTGC
>JAURMH010000001.1 GCA_030830805.1 Bacteroidota bacterium | reverse complement strand
TTAAAATCTTACCTTTGGCTTTCCTTATTAATTAATAAAACATGGACAAAGAAGTACAAAACGACTATTCATTTGATATTTTTTATTTGATAAAATTAGTCATGAAATGGAAATGGGTAATTGCAGGTAGCTCCATTTTAGTTTCCTTAATCGTTTTTATTTTTACAGGCCCGGCATTTATTACGCCAGAGTATAAGGCCAGCGTAATTTTCTACCCAACTTCTAATGCAAAAATTTCTACCAGTTTAATGACCGAACCGGGTATGGCTCGCTTCAATCTTTTAGAATTTGGAACCGACGAAGATGGCGAACAATTATTGCAAATATTAAAATCTGATGAAACGAAATTAGCCGTCATCCATCAATTTAATTTGGCTAAACATTATAAATTAGATACCACCGGTGGCGTGTCTTATCATACCTTAAAAAACTTACTAAGCAAACAAGTAGAGGTAGAACAAACAGAATACAAAGCCATACAAATTACCGTATTCGATACCGACCCGCAAATAGCAGCCGACATGGCTAATTTTATTGCCTATTTCGCAGGTTACCAAAAAAATGAAATTCAAAGAAGTAAAGCCAAAGAAGCTTTAGCAATTATCACTAAAGAATATCAAAACGAATTACAGGTGGTAGATTTAATGGATAAAACTTTATTAAAATTACGTGAAGCAGGCGTGTACGATTATTTCGAACAATCTAAACAATTGAACGAAAGTTATACCCTTAACAAAGTAAGATTAGATCAAGAGACTGCCATTTTAAAAGTATACGAAAATTCTAAAGTAAATTTACCAGATACGCTCATTGTTAAAACGCGTGCAAGAGTAAATGGCTACCAAGCGGCAATCAATGCAGTTAAGCCGCAGTTAGAATTATTAAAAAAATATGGCGGCATTTACTTGGATAATATTAACACATTAGAATTAGAAAGAAAAAAATTGAGCAGTTTAAAGTCTAGATACGAAAGTACTAAGTTAGACTACGAGCAGGTATTGCCTATGAAATTTACCATTAACCAAGCAACAAGACCAGAAATTGCCGCTCGACCGAGAAGAGGTTTGACAACAGGATTGGTTTTTGTTTCTACTTTTTTATTGTCAATTATTGCCATTGCGCTTATCGAAGCCGTACCAGCCATCAGTAAAAAATTAAGCTAAATTGTTTAACGCAATTACATCCAAACAATTCCTTATTTACTTTGCCGCAATTGCTTTATTTGTGGCGGCTTCCTTGTATTCCATAAAAATAGAAGTGCCCTACATTCATTTTCTGCCAGTTATACTCATTGGCGGATATATAGCCATTAAAGATTTCTCCTTGCTATTTTATTTTTTAATTGCCGCATTGCCATTATCGTTTGAGTTTTCTGTTGGCGGCTCTAGTTTGTCGATGCCCACAGAACCTTTAATGATGGCACTTTTAGGTATTAGCGTAGTTTTGCTTATTCAAAACAGATTGCAGCGCAATGCAGAATGGAAACACTTGCTTGTACTACTCATCTTAGCACACATCGCTTTGTTATGTTTAAATATGGTGCTCTCTCCAAACCATTTATTGTCTTTTAAATATTTACTCACTAAGCTCTGGTATTACGCTGCATTTGTATTTATTCCAATTTTAATTTTAAAACAAGATGGTATTTATAAGAAATTATTTTGGTTGATTTTTATCCCATTAATGCTAAGCGTATGCTATACAGTTGCCAGGCATGCTTTAAAATCTTTTGGCTTTGATGAAATTAATATTGCTGCTAGACCATTTTACGCAAACCATGTAATTTACGCTTGCGCGCTAGGCTTATTACTTCCTTTTGTAGTTATGGCGATAGGTTGGTACAAACATAAACCAATAATTTTAACGCTGCTTATTGGCAGTTCCTTGCTTTTATTATTTGCAATCATTACTTCCTACACCCGAACTACATGGCTTTCTTTGTTGGCTGCATTAGGCGCATTGCTGGTGTTTCGGACGGCATATCTTAAACATGCCATATTGGTTGCGCTCATTTGCACGATTGGTTTTTGTTACTATTTAGTTGACCAAAATCGATACATGAAATATGCCCCCGATTTTCAACGAACCGTATTTAACCACGAAAATTTTAGTAAACACATGTCGGCCACTATGGAAATGAAAGATGTTTCTGGGATGGAAAGAGTGTACAGATGGGTAGCTGCAGTTAATTTAATTCAACATAATTTTTGGTTAGGCACGGGCACTAACACTTTTTATCCTACTTATAAAATTTACGCAAACCCTGCATTTATAACCAATGTGAGCGATAACCCCGAGCATGCCAGTACGCATAATTATTTTCTACTTACTTTTTGCGAACAAGGTGTTTTCGGATTTTTATTATTTAGCGGTATGTATTTATATGCCCTACTGCGCTGCTATTTTATTTTTCGAATGAGTAAAATAAAACAAGATCAACATATTATTACTGCTTGCTTTTTGTCGCTTGTGGTATTTTTAGTACACCTAGTACTTGGCGATATGGTGGAGGTTGATAAGAATGGCGGTATCTTTTTATTATGTATTGCCATCATCATTTCGCTTGATACAAAAACAAAAAAGGCAATTAGCCAAAGCAATTAAACCGAAACATTATTCCCTTTTGTTTCAAATGCGTCGCTTAATCCTGAAGAAAAAATATTGAAAGCAAATACTAAGAGCATAATGGCTATGCCAGGTATAATGGCAAGATATGCCGCATCAATAATAATGTAACCGTAATGTTCTTTCACCATACCACCCCAAGTTGGCATAGGTGGTTGTGCGCCAAACCCCAAAAAGCTCAACCCCGCTTCTAATAAAATAGCCGATGCAAAATTTGCAGCAGCAATCACTAATAGAGGGCCCATAATATTTGGCAATATGTGTTTGTAAATAATTCTAAAGTTACCGAAACCCATTGCTCTAGCCGCTTCAACATATTCTAATTCTCTTACGCTTAAAATTTGACCGCGAACTAAACGCGCCACTTCTACCCACATGCTTAAACCTATGGCAATAAAAACTTGCCAAAATCCTTTGCCTAAAGCAAAAGAAATTGCAATAACCAATAAGAGTGTGGGCAAAGACCAAATCACATTGATAAGCCAACTAATTAATTCGTCGACAGAACCCCTATAAAAACCTGCCATAGCGCCAAGTGCGAGTCCAATTAACAAAGAAATAACAACCGAAACTAAACCAACAGAAAGCGATACCCTGCTTCCTAAAACGATACGACTAAATAAATCACGGCCATAACGATCGGTGCCAAAAATATAGGTTCTAGTAAAAATTTGATCTTGTTTTATTTTCGCAAGCAAAGCAGCTGTACTCGTATTTATTGTTTGCCCATCGAGTGTGCGAATCTGAAATGCTTGCTGGCTATAGGATATAGCCGATGTGTCTGCAATCGGATATACAATAGATGCCAAATTATAACTCACTGGCTTTTGTTGATCGAGTAGCGTTATTTGAATCGCAGAATCGCTGAACTGATAAGATTGAATGGGGATATATTGAAACTCGGATTCTTGACCATTTGCTAATCGAGACCAAAAAGAAACTGGCGTAATTATTTTATTTTTGCGAAGCGCCAAAAATTGTGCCTTTGCAAATGGCTTTTTGGTACTGAGCTCCAAATGCATTTCGTTGGCCATAGGCGAATGATCTGGAATAATTAAATAACCAAACAATGCCATTAAAAAAGTAAGTGCAATAAAAAAAAATCCAGCTAAGGCTAATTTATTCTTTAATAATTTAGCAAGTATTCTAGCCGATGGTGTTTGAATTTTTGACTTCATAATTAATTAACTGTTCGCCCTTTCCATTCGTATGCCCCACCAATATTCGCAATAATACCAATTATTAATATATAAATTACATAAAATATTTCCACCAAAGGCAACAATAGCAACAATCTGCGCTTTTTAAAGAAACTTAAACTCTGAAATATAAGTGTTCCGTCTAAGAGTAATTTAACCCCTATCAAAACAACAAACATATTTAGGTTTGCCCCCGTAAAAAACAATAAACCTGCTTGAATAAAAATAATTAGGTTAAAAAGATATATTATGCTCACTAATAATACCATTCTTTTATCGGCATATTTTACGCTTTTAGAAGCCCATCTTTTTCGTTGTTGAAAAAAGGCCCGAAGAGTCCCTTTGGCCTCGGTATAAACAATGGCTCTCGACTCTTTTAAAAAGCGTAAGCCGTCTGGAAATTGTTTGTGTATTTTATGCAGTAATAATTCGTCGTCTCCAGATGCGAGATCATCTATGCCTTTAAATCCGCCTACAGTATGGAACGCAGCTCTAGTATACGCTAAATTTGCACCGTTACAAGTATTTGGAAATTTATTTTGAATGCAAGCAGCACCAGCAGCAATGAGCAATTCAAACTCTACCGTTTGTATTTTTTCTGCTAAATTTTTTTCATGATGATAGGCAACTGGCGAAGAAATTAATTGACAATGCTCTTGCTCATACATACTCACAATAGTTGCAATCCAATCTGGCCCCATCCTACAATCGCCATCGGTAGTAATAATTAATTCAGCATCGCATTCCGATATAGCAGTAGCAATTGCTCTTTTTTTATAAGAATTAATTGGTTTTTCGATCGATAAATTCAGCAAACGCAAATTTGAATTACTATACGATCGAACAATAGCAGCTGTTTGGTCTGTCGAATGATCATCAATTATAATGATATTAAAAAGAGCTATTGGATAATTTTGTGCTAATAAGTCGTGTAATAAATTTGCAATGTGTTTTTCTTCATTTCTAACAGGCACTAACACACTAACCCTTGTTTTAAATTGACTTTGTAAAGGCTGTCCGTTTTTTAAACCCCACCAGCCTTTGATAAAAAAAAGCAATATGCATGAATAGCACATCAATAAAACAATCGAAATAATATTAAGAATTTGCACCGATAAATTTTGCTTTGATGATGAAATAAGTTCCCACTAAAGAAGGCAAGATAACATTTACGCTCCATATAGAGAATGCTGCCGCTAATATACCAATAGTATCTGCACTCAAGTGCCCTAGAAAAAAGACAGCAACCCCAGAACGCACACCAATTTCTGTAATAGCAAAACCAGGCAAGATAGACTGCGTAAAGAAAATTAACGTAATCATCATATACGTTTCGGTAAGTGAAATACTTGGGATAAAGAAATGTAACAACAATAAATATTGCAAAGAGAAAACAAGGTAACGAAGGGCGGACCAAGCCAAAATTTTTATTAAATCAATATTTTTAAACAAAGCGAAAATAGCAAGTAGCTCAGCATGCTTCTTGAACCAACCCAGTGAAGATAAGTAATAGGTAATACGACCAATATTTAAAAATAAATACAAGACCACTACTATTAAAAATAAAACGAAATACAATAATATGTAATTGATCAGCGGGTCTTGGTTTACATATTGCGGAGCATAAAAATTAAAAGCAATAAAACCTGCAAGCAAGGTAATCACCATTTGCGCAATAGAAGAAATAAAATTAACCAGCACCCCTTTAAGTCGATTACCTTCTCTTAAATATAAAATTCGACCTCCATAATCGCCAATATTATTTGGGGTAAATATGCCAATGCTCATGCCTGCAAGTACTGATGCAATGGCTCTCCTAATTGAAATCTTTTCAAATTTACTTGCAGCAAAGCGCCATTTATTCGATTCTAAAAAGATATTTAATGGCATCAATGCAAATACTAACACTATTAGATATAGCTTTTGGCCAGATTGTATTTGAGCAGTAATTTGCCCTATGTTTTCCAAGGCATTTCTGTGCATTAATTCAATGGCCACATAGGCAATTGTTAAGAGCAGTATGCTAACTTTGAGTAGGTTTACTAAAAGCTTCTTGTATCTTTGTAGAAATAGTTTCACTTATACAAAATAACGAAAATTATCAGCAATTGAGAGATCAAATAATTTTAGGGGTCGATCCAGGCACAGCCGTTACAGGCTATGGAATTATACAAGTGAGCGGATCTGCTATCACACTGATCAAACATGGCGTTATTGAAACAGGCAAGGGCGACGATCATCCTATGAAATTAAAAGTAATTTTTGAAAGCATACTTGCTATTATAGATCAATATAATCCAGATGAGCTTGCCATTGAAGCTCCCTTTTTTGGAAAAAATGTACAGTCCATGCTAAAGTTAGGCAGAGCGCAAGGCGTATCTATGGCAGCCGCACTTTACCGAAATATTCCTATTACGGAATA
>JAURMH010000104.1 GCA_030830805.1 Bacteroidota bacterium | reverse complement strand
TGTACCATTTGGTTCCAAGTTTGATCTACCAAGTAACCATTCATGGTTGGATTGATATCTCCTTGGCCTGAATTCTTTTTATAGGCTTCTGTATTTTCGTCTAACTTAGCTTGAAAAGCTGTGTATTCAATACTTACGCCGTTTACATTACCAATTTCGTTTTGTCCGTCTCCGAAAATGTTCCTACCCGAAACAATTACATCTCCAGCTAAAAATGCAACAATTGCAAAACCGATGATACCCACCAGTAAGCCGCCTTTGTTACGCATAGTTGTCATTAATCCCATATCGCTTATTCTATTTTATAATTTTTATTTTTTAAGATGCGCAAGATACCATTTTTTGAAAATATTTCTTAGCAGGAATTTACTTTCTGTCTAACTTATTGATTCTCATTGCTCTACGTATGTAGAAACGGTACAAAGCAATTAAAGTGGATACGCCAAATAGTATTTTGTCGGCTTTGGTAGAACCTTTGCTACTAACGAGCATAATGGTGATAAAGAGGCAGATAGTAAATATACCAAACCAAATGCCTTCACTTATTTTAGATTTATTCATTGTTGAGATTAAAAACGCCCCTAATTTTAAATATTTTATAAGTACTGAAATTTTGGTTTGCGGTTAAGCCTTCGCCATAAATCACTTCGTTTTTGGTTTGAATGCGTACAAATTGATCGGTATAAATTTTACCAGTTTTTTCGTTCCAAATTAATTTTTCGGTATCGAGGCGTTCGCCTTTTTTATTAATCACTACCACACTGTCTCGCACTTCTACCAATCCTTGGTTTTCGTATTTACGACCAAACTTGGCTTGCAAGGTGCTTTCTAAAATTAAACCCGGAGAAAAAAATTCCACTTTTAATCCTTTCGGCATTTCGCGATAAGGCTTGGCTACTTTATAAAATTTTAATTCTGGACTGTTTAATCGTGCACGCACCAATGCAGAATCGCTGTAAATAATTTCTACCTCTTTGCTGGTTTCAATTGGTAAACTCACTTCGAGATTCGAAATTTTTTCGACTTTTGTTAAATCATTTTCGCATGCTGTAAAAAATACAAACACGGGCAAAGCCAATAAATACAATACTTTGAAAGGGTTAATCATATTGACGCTTCACAAACCATTTATCAGAGAAATTAAATCCTAAATGGAATTTTAAATATTCTTCTTGTACTAAATTATTTGCTGTGGTTCCCATTTTACCAACTTCTACTGCAAAGTTTACTTTCGAACTCGACTTAGGTAATGGCAATCCAAAACCCATTGATAAACCAATAGCATTTATTTTTTGATCGTTGATGGTTAAATACGATTGCGTGAAATTAATTCCGGCGCGGTATTCAATAGTGGCAAAATAATTACCCACCGCATTATAATTTGGAATGATGCTACCGCCTAATGCTAATTGATAAGTATCATTTAATTTAGGATTTGGCGCTTGTCCATATTCTTGAAATTGCGACCATTTGCCTTGGTTAATATCTAAACCAATTAACCAACTATTTACTTTGCTATAGCTCAAACCGAAAGAATGAAAGGCAGGCATGACCATGCTTCCAGACTCGTCTGGCGAAATTTGAACCGTATCTACTAATCTTTCGAAACCAGTAGAAGTATAATAATATCTTTCGCTTAATAACGAGCGAGTAGCGTTAAGTTTAGATTGTAAGGCACCCGAATAACCTAAGACAAGAGTATTACCGCCAGCAAATGTTTTGCTGTATTGTAATCCAAATGTACTGTACAAACTGCCTACATAAGTAGAATTAGTTTGTCTGATATTATAATAAGATAAAGTATCGGCATATTCATTTGCTTTAATTTTATCGATGCTACCAAATACATAAGAAAGATTGATACCAACCGATAATCCTTTGGCAATTTGCAAAGCATGTCCAAAATAAAATTGATTTAAACCACCTGTTCCTTTAAAAATTTGCGTGATGCTATCGCTGGCATTTCTTTTAATTTTTGATTCGTAACCGGTACCCGAGAATGGTACCAAACCTACGCTGGCCGACCATTTCTTGGTAATTGGAAAAGCCATTTTCATATAATTTGGCGCAGCATGCTTGCTAATCATATAATCGTTTGCGTTAGAAATACGATCAAATCTTCCAGATACACCAAAATCAAAAGTGGTTAAATTAACACTGTTATACGAAGCTGGATTTTGTGAATTAATAATATTATCTAATCGAAGTCCATTGTTAATACCACCCATGGCAATAGACACCACTGTATTGGTTTGTTGCAACTCTCCTAACCCAAATCTAGAATAAGGCGAACTTGTAATGGTTTGCGCAAATGATTGTATGCTTAGTAAAGTAAGTAAAGCAAATGCAAATGTTTTTTTATTGAACATGGTGTTTGAGTATGGCTAATAATCCAATGGCGACCAAATTGGGCTCCACAAAGATGTTATTTTTAAGATGAGGAAACAATAGCGCCGCATCTCCACCACAAGCTATTACTTGTAATGTTGGGTATTTTTTTTGATACGATTCAATAAAGCCATTGATTTCGTGGGCCAATCCATAACCTACGCCATTACTCAGCGATTCGTTGGTATTTTGGCCTATAAAATTGCTTTCGAATTTTTCAAAATGAATTAACGGAAGTTGCGCGGTAAAAGTATGCATGGCTTTAGCACGCATTTGCAAGCCGGGGCTAATGGCGCCGCCCAAATAATTTTGCTCCGCGTCGATAAAATCGTAGGTAACACAAGTGCCCGCATCAATAATTAAACAATTTTTTTGCGGAAATAATTTAGCAGCAGCGCAAGCAGCGGCTAAACGATCGGAGCCTAAGGTAGTTGGGCTTTGGTAAGCATTCTGAATTGGCAATGCGGTATCGGCATTTAAAATAAGCGTGCGACACATATTGCTAATAAAATGAATAATTTCTTCGTTGAGCGCCTTCACACCAGCAATTATAGCGGCATCAAATTGTTTATGCACTAAGAATAATCCTAATTCGCGAAGCGTTAAATTTTCGGAAAAAAATTGTTCAACACATTCATCCTGATCAAAAAGATAAACTTTTGCAAGCGTATTGCCTTGATCAATAACGAGGCTAAACATTTAAGAATGCATTAAAGTCAAAATAGATTCGAATATTTGCAAACCATCAGTATTGTTGAGTTCTAAGTCTGCAGCGCGTTCTGGATGCGGCATCATGCCAAATACATTTCGGTTTGCATTACATACCCCCGCAATATTTTGTAAAGAACCATTTGCATTAGACTCTGGCGTAATGTTGCCGTTTTCGTCGCAGTAATGGAATAATATTTGATCTTGATCTTGCAATAATTTTAAGGTATCGGCATCGGTAAAATAATTTCCTTCGCCATGCGCAATTGGAATTTTTAAAGCACGCGTTAAATCGATGCTATTGGTAATTAAACTATTTTGTGTAGCCGCTTTGATGTGTACATTTTTGCAAATGAATTTACGAGAGGTATTGTGTAATAAAGCCCCCGGTACCAAACCTGCTTCGGTTAATATTTGAAAGCCATTACAAACGCCTAATAAATAGCCGCCTTTATTGGCGAATTCAATAACCGAAGTCATAATTGGAGAAAAGCGTGCAATGGCACCCGAGCGTAAATAATCGCCAAAACTAAATCCGCCTGGTAATACGATGAAATCGCAACCTTGCAAATCGGTGTCTTTATGCCATAATTTAACTACTTGTTGGCCTAAGATATGCTCTAAAACATAAATCATGTCTTGATCGCAATTGGAGCCTGGGAATACTACTACGCCGTATTTCATTTGAATAATTTTCCCCAAAGATAAGGAATTTTGCTATCGAAGCAATTGAAAAACAATGCTGGTAGCAAAAAATAACCAAATTAAACCCTCGGCAATACGCCTATTGGTGGTTATCAAAAAATAATAGGAAAGTAAAATGGATAAAGGCATGGCTAACAATAAAAAATGATGGATGCCAAAACTCGGACGGATGTAAAAGGAGAATAGCACCACGAGTATATTAGCCGCCAACACTTGAAAGCATTTGCGCACATGTACTACATTTTTATAAAAGTTTTCGACCAGGCGGTGGCCTGCCAATAATATAGTAAGCACTAAAGGTATTAAGGGTAAATAATCGCCACGATTAGTAAACATAGTAAGTTTAATACCATTTGTTTGAATGGGTTTAAAGAATTCATAAAAGCCCGGCATATTATTATTCCAATAATAATAAAAGGCCAACATCGAAAAAGGTATCAACATACCTACGATTGCGCTTAAATAATCTCGGCTATCAAACTTTCTAAAAGTGAACAAGGCAATAAAAACTACTAATATCCAAGGCAAAATAGACAAGTAAATTAAAGAAGCAATGGCAATATAGATTCCGCTATCAAAGGCAATAGATAAAGCATTATTGGTCTTATATAAATTAAATAAACGCTGTAAAATAAGTAGCTGAAAAACAAGTGTAAATGTTACTGCATCGAGCGTAAAAAATTCGACATATAAACTACTAATAATGACAAAGAAAAATGCTGGTAAATAACTTTTCTTAAATAATAAATTAAAGTCGATGGCTACTTTATTAATCCATAAGGCAATGGTTAAATGCAATAGGGCGGTAATTAAACCATTCAATAAAATATGATTGGTAATAAAGTGTAAGTGATTGAAAAGTAATTTTGAAATGGGATCGTTGTAATAAACTGGCGGCAGTGGGTTACCAAATAAAAAATAAGGCACACGCAACAATACCATAACTATAAATAAAATTAATATAGAAGCGGGCGATATTTTTTTTAATAATTTAATCATATTAAAAGCTGACGCGTACTAAATTTAATTTACTTTTTACCAAACAAGGTACCAAAAGTTGATCTGCTGCAATTTGCTTTGCACCGGCAGGCATCAATAATATATTTTCGTTTTCTTTAGCAATAATTTTTTCGTCTGAAAGCCCTTTATTACTGACCGAAAAGGCCGCAAGCTCCGAAGCCTTTTTAATAGATTTATTGTACACAAAATAAATACGATCGGCATCTACGGCCATGGTATAAGAAGAATAAAAAGCAGCATCGTCATCGGAGACTTGATTTTTTCTGATGATTTGTTCCCAGTCTATTTTTCCATTGGGATGAATAGAAAACAACAATACATTATCGTAATGGTAAGTATAACTAGTGGTGTACATTTGATAATACGAATTGTAATTGGTCGACTCGGTTACATAATTAGATTCGGCTACTAATATGACACCGCCATCGGAACGCAAAACCAAACGATCAATAAAATAATTGATGAGTTCGGTGCCACGATTAACTGTTCGTTCGGCTACAAATTCATTTAAAAATTTAGCTTTAAAGCTTTCGGTATTTTTACTAAACTTTTGACTGTCGACTGAAAAAGTAGCGGTAAAAATACCAGCCGATGAAGTACTATTCATTTCGGAATAAAAACCAGCAAAAACCAATTTGCCATTTAATTCATCGATTTCCATGTGCAAATCGTTCAAGTATAATTTGTCTTGATTGATTGGAATATTTAATAAAGTAGCTGATTGTGGGCTAGCAATGCTTAAATTAAAATTACGATTGCGCAGGGTTTTCTTTGCTAAATCTAAAGATGTTAAAAAATACAAAGCGCTGTCGTTGCCTAATTTAAAGTCGTTGAGGAGTAATACCCCATCAAAAAATTCGGTAGGATAATTATGATGCCAAACCAAATTTAAATCTGATTGAAACACATGTACATCAATAGCCATTTTATCGTTTTCGCCTGCGGGTTGTTTGTACATGGTCGAAAACAGTTTGCCATTTTTACTTTGTTGAATATAATATACCCCACGATTCGATTTTCTATCGAAGGCAATAGAAACTAATTTGGTAGGTGCTGCATTCAACTCCCCTCTTTTAATATCTAATTTAATCGCGTATAAATCGCTAGTACTATTTACTTTATTGATGCTGGTATAAAATAAAAATAAACTATCTGATAAAAACTGAATGTCTTGTATATCGGCGGTTGGGTCGGGCAATTGCACATTTAAATTCCAAACAAGCGAAAGATTTTTATTCAACAAACTAATTGAAATATTATTATCGCGCAAACGCAATTGATTTTGTTTATTGTTAAATGGATAATTGCTTTTAAGAATAAAATAACCTTGCTCATTTTGCCCAATAACTTTCGAATACATGCGCTTGAAAGATTTGTCGGTATTGGCAAAAGTTAATTGCTGTGCCATACTGTTGTGTAGTAGGCCTGCAATAAATAAAACCACGAAAAGCAAAAACATTCGCTTCATGTGGTAAAAATAAGAGAATTAACTAATAATTAGTGGCTTTTGAAATTAAGTTAAGCAGCTGGGCAACCACTTGTTCTACATTGTCTGGAAAAGTAATTTTAGGCCCATGAGGCGCATCAAGCCAATTATCGAGTATAATTTCTGCGGCTTCGTCGAGTTCATGCACCACGGGTATACCCATTTTATGTAGGGCCTCTGCATTACAAATTTGTTCGTATTGTCCTTTCATTGGAACCGAAAAAACTTTTTTACCTAAGAATAATGCTTCGGCAGGTGCTTCGAATCCACCGCCAGTAAGCAAGCCTGCACAAGATGCTAAACTATTATTGAAGCTTTCGTTTTGCACTGGGCAAACTTTTATGTTTTCGATTTGATAAGCTTGCTTTAAATTTTTAGCAAAAACTTGCCATTTAATTTGTGGCCATTTACTCAAATAATTAACTAAAAATTCGTGCTGATAAGCGGGCAAGTAAACCGTGTAATGCCCGTCGTTACTAGTTTTTAAGCTGCGTATTTCTTTTCGAATAATGGGTGTATTAATAAATGTATCGTACGATTCAAAATGAAAAGCAATTTGATAATTACTGGGTGCGTATTGTTGAAATAAAAACTCGGTAAACTTATCGGCTTGTGTTGGCCTTGGTGTTTTATCAGACAAAAAAGAAGCCTGATGACTGAGCGCAATCACTGGAATATTTTTTCTTTTAGCAGCCCATGCACTTAAAGGCTCGAAATCGTTGATCACTAAATCGTATTGCGTGATAGGCAAAGTGAATAAATCTTTTAGAAAAGTAATAGGACTTAAACTATTAATTGTTTTCCAATAATCTACTCCTCCATTTTTTCCGAAAATAAAACTTGCTCCTTTTTTTCTATATTTTATTTGATGTGGTAAAGCGACATCTACTTGTGTGCCGCTGATTAAAATATCGAGCTCAAAATATTGTTGCAAATAAGGTATAAAATCGCGGGCGCGGCTCACATGCCCGTTGCCGGTGCCTTGTATTGCGTACAATATTTTTAATTTTCGAGCCATGCTTAAAAGTAAGAATTATTCTGCTTTTGCGATCAAAGAATTGTACAAAGATTTCACATCTAGCTTGGATGCTAAATTGATAAAGGATTCTTCATCGTGAATCTCTGCAGACTGATCTTCTCTAAACTGGTAAATACTCCAGCTCTTATTGTTGTATTCTAGCGCAGTTAAACTCTCTACCCAATCACCAGAATTTAAATAGGTAACGCTACCTTTTTCGTTACTGTATAATTTTTTTTCGGCTTGGTGAATGTGCCCACAAATTACATAATCAAATTCTTTTTCGATGGCAATTTCGGCTGCGGTATTTTCAAAATCGTTAATAAACTTAACCGCGTTTTTTACACTCGCTTTGATTTTTTGTGATAAGCTCATTTTTTCTCTCCCTAACTTGGTTAAGAAATAATTAATGAAGGTATTGAGCATGATTAAACTGTCATAACCAATAGCGCCAAGCTTTGCAAGCCATTTAGAATATTGCATGGTCACATCAAAAACATCGCCATGAAAAAACCATGCTTTTTTACCATCTAATTCTAAGACCAATTTATTTTGCAATTTAAGAGTGCCCATTTCGAAATCGGCAAATTTGCGCAGCATTTCATCATGATTACCAGTTAAATAATAAACCGGAATATCGGCACTTACATATTTAAGAAAACGCCTTAATATTTTTAAATGTGATTCGGGAAAATAACTTTTATTGAATTGCCAGATGTCGATGATATCGCCATTAAGAATAATCATTTTAGGATCAATGCTCTTTAAATAGCGAAGCAATTCTTTGGAATGACAACCGTAAGTACCTAAATGAATATCAGATAATACGACAATCTCGACTGGTCTTTTAGGCATAGGTTAATCTTGCTCTTCTTCTAAAACAACCTCGAAAGGAGCGAAATAGCCAATAATTAATAAAATAATACTTGCAGACAGAATAATAACTTGCATAACCTAATTTTAATACAAACTTAAAATTCGCATGTCACGCAATCGTTAATTCAATATTAAGAAATTACACAAGAATATCGAGCAACTCGGAAAGTTGGGCGATTTCGTAATTACAATCTACGGTATGGGCTTGCAAATGAGGGTTAAAGAATATTTGGTCGATGCCCGCATTTTTGGCTCCTAAAATATCGGCCTCTAAACTATCGCCGATCATGATGGCATCTTGTGCCTCGCAACCCGCAACGGCCAAAGCATGCTGAAACAAAGCAATATCGGGCTTGTATTTTCCAATTACCTCTGACACAAAAATTTCTTTGAAATAAGGTTTCAAATTTGTTTTGCTTAATTTTAATTCAGAAGATTCTTGAAAACCATTAGTGATAATATGCATTTGGTAATGCGGCTGCAAAGCTTGCAATACTTCGTGCGCGCCAGCAAATAAATTGGTTTTATGTGGGCTTTCTTTTACATAATCATCCTCAAACTGCAAGGGAATAAGTGCTTCGGGCATACCCAATTCTCGAAAAGTTTTTTTGAAACGCGTATCGCGCAAAGCTTCTTTAGAGATTTCGCCTAAATGATAAGCCCGCCATAGCGCGTGGTTGTTTTCGGTATATAAATCGATAAAATCATGCACTTCAAATAAACCATGTTGCGCCAATTCATAACGATCAAACAATTCAATCAAAGTTTCTTTGGCATTGGTATCAAAATCCCAGAGGGTATGGTCTAGGTCGAAAAATAAATGTTGATATTTTTTAGGCATAAATACTAGACAATAATTCTTCGTAAATGTTTTCCCAGCCTTTCCATTCTTGGTAACCGCTCATCGACTCGTTGTGCCAAAGCGTGCAAAAAACTCCTTTTACTGCTTGCACCGATTGCAATAATTGTTTGGCTGCTGCTAAAGATTGTTCGGGTGTATATTTTAAATAGGCATGAAAGGTAGTATCCATTAAACAAAATGGATGCAGGGTTAAAAAAGTAATTTCGTTGGCTTGTAAATCAAAAAAAGGAAAAGGCCTGCAAGTGCTTGCCCTAAATCCAATTTGACTGGCATAGCCCATGGTATAATCGTGCAGAATACCAATTTTTATTAAATCATAATAAGTATTGGGTATTTGCATTTTTAAATAATGTTGACGCGAACTATTGATATTGCGTTGAATCACTTGCGATAAATTAAATCGCTCCGACTGCATGATTTCTGTATTTCTATTCGATTGGTAAGATGGGTGAATGCCAATGTCTGCAGTATGCGAGAGCCTTTTAATGCGTTGCAGAAAATCGGCTTGCGTAATGTTTAAATTAATATCTTGTTTGGTATTTTTATCAGCAAACAAAATAAAATAAATAGCTTTCCAATTTATTTTACGATGAATTTTTTCTAATCGATCATATTGATCAAAAGGGTCGTCGATTTTTAAACTACGAACCGCCATTTTATTTTTTACATCTTTAAAATCGGCTTTTAATAAACTACCCAAAATAGATTTGATGAATCGACTATTACTTTTTCCTTTGGTTCTAAATACTTGATCGATGTCGATGGTACAGGCTACCTGAAAATGATTTTCTCTAAAGGAAAGCGTTGGAAATATTTTTTTTAATCCGCTGGCAAATGCCATAGCCCATTCGTCTATTAATGGTTGCTGTAAAAATTGGGCGCGATAGGCTAAAGAGTTTTCGGCTGCAAAGCGCCCATGCGCATCGGCTTGATTGGGTAAATATTCTTCGTACCTACTGAGCAAATAAAATGCCGCTGAAAAAATATCGAAATGCCAATCGCTGTTATTGCTTGGAAAAAAGTAAGGTAAAGCCTGGTCGTTTTTTACTTCAATATCGAGCGTTCGAATCTCGGTTTCGGAAAGCAAGCCATGCGGCTTGATATAAAATTCTGCGAATTGGCTGCGTTGATCACTATAATTCAATAACTGATCTTGAGCTGGATCAAATTCGGATAAATGGCTAATATGCTTAAAATCAATACCCAATACCGTTTCGAGCAAGAATTTCGAAATGTAGGCAAAGCGCGCACTGGGTATGTTAGAATATATTTTTAGCATGTTTATACAAGCAATTGTAGCGCTAAGATATTGAAAATCACAAAATCAATTTTGTACATTTGGAAAGTTCAATTCAAAACGCAATGGAAAACCAATCATTCTTTAAGAGAAACCAAAACGTATTTCTCGCAATTATCGTCTTTTTCGCAATCAGTTATCTTTATTTCAGCCCTATTTTAGAAGGTAAGGTAATAAAACAAAGTGATGTCGAGAACTTAAAAGGTGGATTTACTGAAATTAGACATTATAAAGAGACTACTGGCAACTATGCATTGTGGAGTAATTCGATGTTTTGCGGAATGCCAACTTACTTAATGTGGTTGGGTTACCCATCAAATATTGCCGGAAAACTAATGGATTGGTACAATTTGATATTACCTAACCCGATTAACACCATATTTTTATACTTAGTAGGTTTCTTTATTTTATTGCGAACCTTAAAAATGAATGTTTGGCTGAGTGTAATGGGCGCAGTAGCTTTTACCTTCTCCTCTTATAACTTTGCTATTATTGCGGCAGGTCATACCAACAAAGCGATTGTAATTGGTTTGTTTGCCCCAACCATTGCGGGTATTATTTTGGCCTATCGAAACGAATTATTAAAAGGTGCTACGGTAACGGCATTGGCTTTGGCTTTACAAATAAAAGCGAATCACTACCAAATGAGTTATTACTTAGCCATGGCCATTGGTATTAATGTAATTGTGCAATTTATTTATGCGATAAAAGATAAAACGATTGCTAATTTCTTTAAATCATCGGCTGTATTGGCTTGCGCTGCTGCCTTAGCGGTTGCGGTAAATATTACGCCGCTATTATTAACAGAAGAATATGCCAAAGAATCTATTAGAGGAAAATCGGAATTAACACTCGATCCAAAAGCTAGCAAAGATGGTTTGAGCGAAGAATATGCTTTTGAATATAGCTATGGTGTAGGCGAATCTTTTACCTTATTGATTCCTAATTTTAATGGCGGTGCTTCTGCGGGCGCATTGTCTAAAAAATCAGAAACCTATAAATTTTTACAAGAAAGAAATGTGCCTAACGCTAACCAAATTATCAAGCAATTGCCTTTGTATTGGGGTGATCAAGCCTTTACGGCAGGGCCGATATATTTTGGTGCAATCGTATTGTTCTTATTTATTTTAGGATTTTTTATTGTACAACGAAAAGAAAAATGGTGGATTTTAGCAACGGTTGTGTTAACCCTGGCTTTATCTTGGGGTAAAAACTTTTTATTTCTTTCGGATTTCTTCTTTAATCATTTCCCTTACTATAATAAATTTAGAGCAGTGTCTTCTATTTTAACGGTGACCAGTTTATTGGTTCCTTTAATGGCGGCATTTGCTGTAGAAGAAATTATTAATACGAAAGAAAATTCGAAAGTATTATTGAAAAAAGTACGCAATGCATTTTTTGTAGTGGGTGGCTTGGCGCTCTTATTTGCAGTGATGCCTGGCTTAGCGGGTAGTTTCATTAACGAAACCAGAGACAAAGCTTCTTTCGGCGAATCTTATGAACAATTAATTAATGCCATTAGTGCCGACCGCGAAAGTTTATTGCGCATGGATGCGCTAAGATCTTTTGCCTTTATTTTAATTGGTGCCGGATTAATTTATGCATTTATCAGTAAGAAAATAAAAAGTAATTACTTATTAATTGGTTTGGCTTTAACCATAACCATTGATATGTGGGCAGTAGATAAAAGATACTTGAATAATGACAACTTTGGTAAAAAAGTAAAAAACTTAGATACCGAAGTGCCACCAAATGCAGTAGATCTAGAGATCATGAAAGATCCTGCGATGTATTACCGCGTGTATAATTTAACGGTAAATCCATTTACCGATGGCAATACTTCGCGTTACCATAAATCTATTGGTGGTTACCATGCAGCAAAATTAAAACGCTATCAAGAATTAATTGAAAATCAAATTTCGAAAGGTAATATGAATGTATTGAGTATGCTGAATACTAAATATTTTATTACGGCACCGCAAGGTAGCAATCAAGCCATTCCACAAATAAACCAAATGGCTTGTGGAAACGCATGGTTTATTAATGATATAAAATATGTAGCCAGTGCAGATTCTGAAATGTTGGCTTTAACTAATTTTGACCCGAAGCAAACCGTATTTATCGACCAAAGATTTAAAGAGCGCGTAGGTGCAATGAATTTGAAAAAAGATAGTTCGGCCAATATTGCATTAACTTATTACAGCCCCGATACTTTAAACTATACCAGTAATACGGCTGCAGAAAGCTTTGCGGTATTCTCGGAAATATATTATGAAAAAGGCTGGAACGCTTATGTAGATGGGCAAAAGACAGATCATATTAGAGTAAACTATTTATTGCGAGGGATGAAAATACCTGCAGGTAAACACGAAGTTTCTTTTAGATTTGAACCCGCAAATTATTTCTTAGGAGAAAAAATTGCAGGCGTAAGTTCTATCTTATTGCTTTTATTAGTTGCTGGTAATTTGTTTATGGCTTACAAAAAAAATACAACAAACGCATAATGATACGCATCGATATAATTGCGGGCGCACGCCCAAACTTTATGAAGATTGCTCCCATTATTGCGGCAATTGAATTAGAAAAACAAAAAGGTACTGCCATTGATTTTCGTTTGATTCATACGGGTCAACATTACGATCAAAAAATGAGTGGTGATTTTTTTGAACAGTTAGGAATTCCTGCACCTCATGTAAATTTAGAAGTTGGTTCGGGTACACAAGCCGAGCAAACTGCTAAAATTATGATGGGCTACGAAGCATTGCTATTAGACTCACCGAGTAATTTATGTTTAGTAGTAGGCGATGTAACCTCGACGATGGCTTGCGCCATTGCCGCTAAAAAATTAAACATTGATGTGGCCCATGTCGAAGCGGGCATTCGTTCTGGCGACCGCAGTATGCCCGAAGAAATTAACCGCATGGTAACCGATTCGATTACCGATTACTTTTTTACCACTTCGGAAGTAGCCAATACAAATTTAAAAAATGCAGGGGTGGCAGACAGCAGCGTATTTTTTGTGGGCAATACCATGATTGATACTTTGCTAAAACAAATGCCCAATTTTAAGCAACCCGATTTTTGGGAGGAAGCCAAATTAACCGCACAAAATTATTTTGTATTGACATTGCACCGACCATCGAATGTAGATGCCGATACCCAATTACAACAATTATTGTCCGAAATAATGCAACATACACAAGGACATAAAGTAGTATTTCCGGTGCATCCGCGCACCGCAAAAATGTTGGCTCAATTAAATATGAATTTCGAAAATTTATTTTTAACAGAGCCCATGAGCTATTTAGCTTTTAACTATTTAGTGAAACATACAAAGGCCGTAATTACCGACTCTGGTGGTATTACAGAAGAAACTACCGTGATGCAAATTCCATGTATCACTTTAAGAAGTAGCACCGAAAGACCAGAAACTTGTAGCATTGGTACCAACGAATTAATTGGCACCGATCCCGTGGCGATTAAACCTACGCTCGAAAAATTATTTGCAGGCAATTGGAAAAAAGGAGGCATTCCACCTTTGTGGGATGGCCATACTGCCGAAAGAATTGTAGCAGCCATTAAATCTATTTACGCTATTTAAAATGAATTAACGAATGCGCCTGGTCTTGATTCTATCGAGTACCACGCGCATGGTATTATTCATTTCTTCAGAAATATGCAAGCGGTAAATTAAAATTAAATACAAGCCCATGATGATGGCAGAACGCAAAATAATATCGAGGTAAATATTAGTAATCGTTGGAATAAACATATTCAATAGAAACATACCTGCTCCAATCATCAAAAGCCATAAAGTTTGTAGCGTGAAGGGATGAATATTCATTTTATAATTTACAAAGAAAGTAAGCAAGCTATTATATATTAAAATAGATAATGCAGTGGCTATTCCTACTCCTATAATTCCCAATTGTGGAATCAATAAATAATTACTGGTAATGGCAATGGCAGCCAACACAAACATAAAATACAATCCAAAATAATAGAATTTAGAATTGCTTAAGATGGCAGAATTAACGCCGGTAAGCAAATCAAATATTTTACTGAGGCCAATAAATAGGATTACATATTTACCCGCTTTAAATGCTTCGCCATTCGGCATCATCGCAAAAATACTATCGGTATTAATCCATATTAAAAGAAATATAGCCAAGCCCACCAAGGTTTGATTAATAGCCGATTTACGGTAAATATCTTTCACCTTAGCCATATCGTTTTGCTTGAGTGCTTCGGCTACAATAGGCGTACTAATTTGACTGACCGCTCTATAAGGCATTTCAATAACAGTAGCGATAAATAAAGCAGTAGAATAAACCGTAAAACTAGATAGGTTAATGAGCGAACTAATCATATAACTATCAATTTTAT
>JAURMH010000103.1 GCA_030830805.1 Bacteroidota bacterium | reverse complement strand
TATATAAAACCAAAATTTCGTCATCCTTCTTTGCCTAAAAATGATTTAGGTTATACCAAAACAGTTTACGAAGGTTCCCTCTCTACACTTTGTGCGGGTTGTGGCCACGATTCAATCAGTGCGGCCATTGTGCAGTCTTGTTATGAACTGGCTCTTGAGCCTCATCGTATTGCTAAACTTTCGGGTATTGGATGTTCTTCTAAAACGCCTGCTTATTTTTTAAGTCAATCGCATGGTTTTAATTCTGTGCATGGAAGAATGCCATCGGTTGCCACCGGTGCTAGTTTAGCCAATAAAGATTTAATTTATTTTGGTGTTTCGGGAGATGGCGATACTGCATCTATAGGCATGGGACAATTTGTGCATGTAGTAAGAAGAAATCTAAACATGGTTTATGTTGTCATGAACAATGGATGTTATGGATTAACCAAAGGACAAGATTCGGCAACGGCAGACGAAGGTTCTAAAAGTAAAGCCGGATCTGTTAATTTATTTAATGCCATAGATTTACCAAGTTTAGCTTTAGAATTAGGCGCTTCGTTTGTAGCGCAAAGTTTTTCAGGCGATAAAGCGCAATTGATTCCATTGATTAAAGCGGCCATCAAGCATCCTGGTTTTGCACTCATCAATGTTATTTCGCCCTGTGTCACTTTTAATAATAATCCGGGCTCGACTAAAGCATACGATTATGTAAGAGAACACCTCGACGCAACTTCAACGGTAGATTTTATTCCTTTGCAAGAAGAAATTAGTGTAGCCTACGATGCGGGTTCTACTAAAAATATCGAATTACACGATGGTTCCTCTTTACAATTAAATAAATTAGCAACTAATTGGAATCCCGAAGATAGAATGTCTGCTATGACTGCCATGCAACAAGCAAAATTAGATGGAGAAATTTTAACAGGCTTAATTTTTATTGAGCCGGATACCACCGATTTGCATGCCATGATAAAAACCTCCGATACACCATTAAATACAATGGATGAATCGCATTTGTGTCCAGGATCACAAGCGCTCGAAGCATTCAACGAAGAATTTAGATAAAAAAATAGCGCTTATTCAGCGCTATTTTTTTTGATAAATATTTTGTGGTATTGTAAATAGAATATAAGCGTTATCTTCCTTCTTCGTTTAAGATATTAGTATTACTCTTAATGTACTTTAAAATAATGTATAATAAAGATGATAAAACGGCAGCTGTAATGAAGAAGCCATTGTAGGTTGTTTTATGTTGCACGTAATTTCCAGCGATATTAAATAAGGCGAAAATTAAAAAGGTAGCTGCTAAACCATTCTTCTCTTTTTTAATTACTTTTTTCCAACTGAAAGGCAAATTTGGTTTTACAAATTTGGTAAAACTTGGAATAAATGCAGGTGTTTTAGCAGCCCAGTCGGTGTACATTGTACCGAATTTTTTTCTTAAAAATTGTTCTTCTGCAAACATAATGCGTTCGTAATATACCCAGTAGAAAAATCCAAATGCAATATTGAACCACCAATTTTGTGTTAACAAAGCGGGCCCTAACCACATAAAAAAATTCCCTAAATATAAAGGATGGCGAAGGGTAGAATAAATACCGGTAGTATTTACGGTGTCTGCAACTTGCTCCGTTACATTTCTTCCCGAAGTATTGTTTGGTGTATGACCTACGGTATAGCTTCGAATATATAAGCCTAATAAGCTAATGGCTAAGCAGAAATATTCAAAGTATGTTACTGCTTGTTCGGTTTGAAAACAGTTTAATGTTGGGTTTAATTGCGATTGAATATAAAAGTAAATCGCAATAATTAATATAATAATAGGAAGGCTTCCTCTGTATCTAAATAGCCAAATACCTTGTGATTCAAATTCTTCTTGTAATGCCATAGTGGTTAAGGTTATGTTTTATATGATAAAATATGCTCGCACAAAATAGGGATATTTTTTTAATTATTATAGCAGAAATAGCGGTTTCATGCCCATCTAAATCAAAAAAAGCCATTGAAAGAATCAATGGCTTTTTTTTGTATAATGTTTTTTTTAAAATTATGCTTTGTTAATTTGATCAAGTATACTTTGTATTTGTTCTGCAACTGCTGTTTTTTCCGCATCCAACTTGTGATTCATATCTGATTTTGCATGGCTAATATCTCTACTCAATTTTGTTTGTACATGATGCATTTCGTCATGAATTTTCTTGCTAATTACTTCTTCTTGCGCTGCTATAATTGCTTTCATAGTATTGATTTTGCTATTCATTACCACAAAAATTACAATTGCTAATATAAGCGCTAAGCCTATACCAGCATAGGCATAGGTAAATTGCTCATCTGCTTTTTCTAAGGTTTTTAATTTCGCTTCAGTATCTACTCTAAATTCTTCGATAGAAGTTTGCGTTAGTTTTAAAGAATCGTTGGTAGTCGCAATTTTAAAATTCGCAGAGTTTAAAATTTCTTCTACGCTAGTCATTTTATTATTTAATTCTTGAATAGCTTCAAATTTACCTTCGATATCTGCTCTTAAATTATTAGTTGCTTTTTTGGCAGAATTGGCTGCGCCTTCTACACCTGCAATTCTATCTTCAAAATCTTTTTTCAATAAATAGGGTGAAGGTAGTTTTTGAACAGATTTTCCTGCAGTTGCAGTTGCTTGGCCTGCTGCAACTGTTGTTGTAGTTGTTGCAGGTTTTGGAGCTGGCTTTGTTGTTGGATTTGAACTGCCAAGTGGTTTTGATTGAAATTGAGCAAAGCCTTTGTTTACAACAAAGCTAAGGCATACAATCAAGATTAGAGATAGTAATCTTTTCATAACAATGATATTTGTTTCCTCTAATTTAATAAAAAAATATGATTTTGTATATATTTAAAAATATGTTTAATATATTGATTATCAATTATTTATATTTAAAAATAGATTAAAAAAATCGTAGATATTTCTTGAAATGCCTATAAATGCTGAAAAAAAGGACCTTATTGTTCAATAAGGTCCTTTTTTGAATTATTTTTTGCTATCTCTTTTTGCTTTTTTATCTGCGCGTTTTTCTTTTAAAGATTTAGCAGGTTCTTTTTTTGCTTCTTTGGTGGGTGATTTTTCTTTAGCCATGATTTCTGTTTTTTATATAAGACAAGATAAGTAATATTTTTTAATAGCTGTTTATAAAGTAGATTTAATATTTGCAGCAGCAGAATTTGCGCTTTTTCTTGCAGATTCGATGCTTTCTGCTCTGGCTAAGCAAACACCCATTCTTCTTTCGCCGTCTACATTTGGTTTACCAAATAGTCTAATTTGTGTGTTTGGATTTTCGAGCGCTTTTTCGATGCCCGAAAAACTAACCTTATTGGAATTTCCTTTTACTAGAATTACACTAGAAGCAGATGGCCCATGTTGCACAATATTTGGAATAGGTAAATCTAAAATCGCACGCACATGTAAGGCAAATTCGGAAAGGTCTTGCGAAATCATCGTTACCATTCCGGTGTCATGTGGTCGAGGTGATAATTCTGAAAAATAAACTTCATCTCCTTTTACAAAAAATTCTACGCCAAATAAACCTTTACCTCCCAAAGCATTTACCACTTTGCTGGCAATGTCTTGTGCTGCCATTAAGGCATTTTCCGACATAGGATGTGGTTGCCATGACTCTTGGTAATCACCATG
>JAURMH010000102.1 GCA_030830805.1 Bacteroidota bacterium | reverse complement strand
TTCTTTTTTTATTAATTCGGCAAAGGCCTCCGTACTCATGGCGCCTAAATCACCTTCACCATGCTTTCTTACAGACACTAAACCGTCTTCTGCTTCCTTTTCGCCTACAATCAGCATAAATGGAATTTTCTTAACTTCTGCGTCTCTGATTTTCTTCCCAATCTTTTCATCTCGGTTGTCAATCAGCCCGCGAATATCGTAATTATTTAGTGAATTTGAAATATTTTTTGCGTAATCGGCATATTTTTCGCTAATCGGCAAGATAATATATTGATCGGGACTTAACCATAAAGGAAAATTACCCGCACAATGTTCTATTAAAACAGCCACAAAACGCTCTAAAGAGCCAAATGGCGCCCTATGAATCATTACTGGACGATGTTTTTGGTTATCACTGCCGGTATATTCTAATTCAAATCTTTCGGGTAAATTATAATCGACTTGAATGGTTCCTAATTGCCATTTTCTGCCGATGGCATCTTTAACCATAAAATCGAGTTTAGGGCCGTAAAATGCAGCTTCTCCAAGTTCTACCACTGTTTGTAACCCTTTTTCTGCTGCAGCTTCAATAATTGATTGTTCTGCTAATTGCCAGTTTTCGTCTGTTCCAATGTATTTTGTCTTGTTTTCGGGATCTCTTAAGGAAATTTGGGCGGTATAGTTCTCAAAACCCAATGCACCAAAAACATATAAAACCAAATCAATAACCTTTTTAAATTCTTCTTTTACTTGATCTGGGCGACAGAATAAATGCGCGTCATCTTGTGTAAAGCCACGCACCCTTGTAAGCCCGTGAAGCTCTCCGCTTTGTTCATAGCGATAAACTGTACCAAACTCAGCAAATCGAACGGGTAAGTCTTTATAAGACCTTGGTTTGGTTTTATATATTTCGCAGTGATGTGGGCAATTCATGGGTTTCAAGAAAAACTCCTCTCCTTCTTGAGGCGTTTTTATGGGTTGAAAAGAATCTGCTCCATATTTTTCATAATGACCAGAAGTAACATATAAATTTTTATGACCTATATGTGGCGTAATTACTGGTTCGTAGCCTGCTTTAATTTGTGCTTTTTGTAAAAACTGGGTCAGTCTCTCTCTCAACATCGCCCCTTTGGGTAACCATAAAGGTAAGCCCATGCCTACTTTTTCAGAGAAAGCAAAAAGTTCTAATTCTTTTCCTAATTTTCTGTGGTCTCTTTTTTTCGCTTCTTCTAGTAGTTCGAGGTAAGCTGTTAATTCTGAAAGTTTAGGAAAAGTAACCGCATATATTCGAGTTAATTGTTTGTTTTTTTCATTTCCTCTCCAATAGGCACCGGCCACACTCATTAGCTTTACCGCCTTTACAAATCCAGTGTTTGGAATATGTGGGCCTCTGCATAAATCGGTAAAATTACCTTGTTCGTAAAAAGTAATTTGACCATCTGTTAAGCTTTCTAATAAATCTAATTTATACTCATCACCTTTGGCTTGGAAATAATTAATGGCGTCTGTTTTACTAATTTCTTTTCGAATAAATTCCGATTTAGCCTTCGCCAATTCCATTATTTTTTCTTCAATTTTTTTAAATTCATCTGAAGAAAATTCTCTATCGCCAAAATCTACATCGTAATAAAAACCAGTTTCTATGGCAGGTCCAATTCCGAATTTTGTGCCAGGATACAATGCTTCTAGGGCTTCTGCCATGATGTGAGCAGAAGAATGCCAAAAAGTAGCTTTACCTTTATCGTCGTTCCAGGTTAATAATTTTAAATTTACATCTGTTTGAATAGCCCTACTCGCATCCCAAACTTCTCCATTGATTTCTGCCGCAAGAACATTACGCGCTAAACCTTCACTAATACTCAATGCAACCTGATAGGCAGTTATTCCTTTTTCATATGATCTTTGCGATCCATCAGGTAATGTAATATTTATCATTTTTATTTTTTTATTGATTGCTTAGCGCTTCGAACTCTGTCGAGTCCTTGAGCTGCTAATATGTAATTTTCTTTTAAACTCAATGCGTATTCGAAATCTGCTATTGCTGCGTCATCATTAGATTTGGCTTCGTTACATAGGCCACGCATATAAAACGCTTCTGCATATTTTGGATTATTTTCGATGGCTTTATTAAAGTTTGCCGCCGCAATTTCTATCACTCTTAAATTATAATGTAGAATACCTAAATTATAAAATGCTGATGCATTGCGTTTGTCAATTTCTACTACTTTGGTATAATCCTGAATAGCTTTATCAAACTCCGAAACTAATTGATAATAATAAGCCCTACCATAAAACGCTTCGGTTTTTGTTGGATCAACTTTTATAGCTGATGTAAAATAATCTATTGCCATTTTATTTCTTGAAGGTATAGCCAGCAAACCTAATTGCATATAGGCTTTGTAGTTTTCCGGATCTTGTTCAATAGCTGTTTGAAAATTAGCATTTGCAGCAACAGTATCTGCTTTTTCTTTATAAATCATTCCCTTCCAAAAATAACCATCACTATAATATTTATTAATTCTTAAACCATTATTGATTTGCTTAAACGCCAAATCATATTTTTTAGCTAAGAAAAATAATTCACCCATTTTAACATAGGTCATGTAACTTGATTTATTAATAGATAAGGCTTTTTCTAAAGCCTGCTTAGCTTGTGCGGGCTCACCTTTCATTAAATGGTAATCTGCTAAACTATTGTATAATGGCATGTAAGTAGAATCTATTGCGAATCCTTTAATTAAATCTTCGTAGGCTGCATCAATGTTTTGATGTCTTACTAAATAGGCCGCACGAGCAGCATATACAGATGGGTCTCCTGCTCTATTTTTTACTTTTTCGTTTAAGTCAATTAATTCTTTTGGAATTTGATCACCAGAAATAATGGCAGAATCTTTTACAACAGTATTGTTATTGCTTGCAGTATCTGATTTTGGGGCAGCATTACAAGCAAATAAGATAGAAATGATTAAAAAAGAAAGTAAAAAATTCTTCATGGCGCTAATTTAGCAAAAAAGGCCCTAATTTGAAAGGCAGGTAGCCAAAACATCCACAATATGAATCGTTTTTATAGGTAATTCGTTTTTATCGATATAAGCTTGCATATGCATTAAACAAGAAATATCGGTAGAAACGATGTACTCGGCTCCTGTTTTAATTGCATTAAGCACCTTTTGCTCGGCCATAGCGGTTGAAATGGCTTCGAATTTAACGGCAAATGTACCGCCAAATCCACAACAGGTTTCGCAATCATCTACTTCAATTAATTCAAGACCTTGTACATTTTTTAATAATGTGCGAGGACTTTCTTTAATACCACATTCTCTGAGCGCACCACAAGCATCGTGATAAGTAACTTTATGAGGGAAACGAGCACCAATGTTTTCGACTTTTAAAACATTAATGAGAAAATCGCTTAATTCAAAAATATTTTGCTGGATGCTCCTGCATTTATTGTGGGATGCCGAATTGGTAAATAATTCGGAATAGCTTGATTTTACCATGCCTACGCAGGATCCAGATGGACTTACAATATACATCGAATCAGGAAAATCATTGATGAATTTTTGTGCCACCACTTTTGCTTCGTCCCAAAAACCAGCATTGAAAGCAGGTTGCGCACAACAGGTTTGGTTGTCGTTATATTCAACCTTACAACCTAATTTTTCTAAAATAGAAAAGGTATGTTGGGCTGTTTGCGGATATAATTGATCAACAAAACAAGG
>JAURMH010000101.1 GCA_030830805.1 Bacteroidota bacterium | reverse complement strand
TTATGTCGATCATTCGATTATTAAAAATTCGATTATTGGTTCTTTTTCGCAATTAGAAGATGTGGTATTGTTTGATTCGCTAATCGGAAACGATGCATCTTTAAAGGGTTTGAGCCAGAGTTTAAATTTAGGCGATAGTACCGCCATTAGTTTTTCATAAATTATTCATTCAAAAAATTACATACCTTGAAAAAGTTTTTATTCCTAATTGTTTTGAGCGCAAGTATTTCGAGCGCATTTGCACAAACTGCTTTTCGTAAAAAAGTAATTCATAAAACATTAAATGTATTAGTAGAAGAATACGATACCAAAGATTCGGCCAGTACTTTTAAAATAGGTTATTACGCGCGTTACAATACAAAATATGGTACGCCAAGCAAAGTTGGATCTTATGCCGATAACCAACGCAGTGGCATTTGGACTTTTTATACCGACAGTATGAAAACGTATTTCAAATACAATTATTCGACTGGATTAATTTTATTTTCGAAACCAGATACCTTGGCTAAATATTTTTTAAAGCAAGCCGAGGTAGACACTAATTTTTATAAAGACTTAACGCAAGTGCCCATGTTTGTTGGTGGTGCGGTAGAGTTCAAAGACTTTATCACCGCTAATTTGCGTTACCCTAACATTGCTAAAGAAAACGAAATTACCGGAAAAGTTATAGCTTCTTTTTACATAGGCACCAATGGTTACATTGAATTTCCGAAAATCATTAAAGGCATTGGTTATGGTTGCGACGACGAAGCTTTGCGCATTATTAAATTAATGCCGCGTTGGGTACCCGGCCGTAAACAAGGCGAAGTAAGACAATTGTATTACATGACCTTTAACTTCGGCCCGAAAAAATAATTTTGTGTGCTTATATTAAATGCCGAAACGGTAAGCGTAATTTTTAAGGATGAAAAAACATTTCAATATTACCGTAACAGGAAAAGTGCAAGACGTTTATTACCGCGATTCGACCAAAGCGGTTGCCGATCAATTGGGCATTAGCGGATTTATTATGAATCAAGCAGATGGCAGCGTGTATTGCGAAGCCGAAGGCGATGACTTTATGCTCGACTCTTTTGTAGACTGGTGTAACGAAGGCCCCGAGCGTGCAGTGGTTGAAGCTGTAACGGTAAACGAATCAGAAATGAAAAACTTCAATAATTTTTTAGTCAAAAAATAAATGGCTTCGCTTAAAAAACTCGCATCGCAAACGGCCTACTATGGTTTGAGCAGTATTTTAGGAAGAATGCTCAATTATTTATTGGTGCCTTTGCATACGCGTGTTTTACCCCAACAAGACTACGGGGTGATTGGCGAGTTTTACGCATACATCAGTTTTATCAATATTATATTTTTATTCGGAATGGAAACGGCATTTTTTAGATTTGCCAGCCAAGCCGAAGATAAAAACAAAATTTATTCGACCGCATTTATTACCGTTGCTTGGATTGCCATTTTATTTTCTTCGGGTATTGCCCTTTTTGCGCAACCCATTTTAACTTGGTTGGCTACAGGAACAATAAACACAAGCGTTTACCAAATAAGCTATGTCTATTTGCTGGCGGCTATTTTAGCCATCGATGCCACAACCGCTATTCCATTTGCAAAAATTAGACTCGATAATAAACCAAAGAAATTTGCTGGCATACGCATGGCTAACATTTTAGTGTATGTGTTTTTTAATTTTTACTTTTTAGTTTTTTGCCCTTGGTATGCTGCTAAAAATTCAAGCAGTTTTTGGGTAGCATTTTATCAAGCATCCGATTCGGTAATTTATATTTTTGTAGCCAATTTATTGGCATCGATTACCACGCTGTTATTATTATACAAAGAAATTTTGCAAGTGCAATTGCGCATAGCCATGGATAAATTAAAACCCATGTTGGTTTATGCATTGCCACTCTTATTTGCAGGTTTAGCCGGCATGGTAAACGAAACCCTCGACCGAATTTTATTGAAATTTTATTTACCCGGTAGTATAGAAAGTCGCTTAACACAAATTGGAATTTACAATGCGGCATATAAGCTTAGTATCTTTATGACCTTGGCTACGCAAGCGTTTAGGATGGCCGCCGAACCTTTCTTTTTTAAAGTAGCTGCCGAAAGCAATGCACAACAAACTTATGCCAAAGTAATGCGCTATTATGTGATTGCTTGTTGCGCCATTTTCTTAGGCGTAATGACACATATCAATTTTATCGAAACCTTAATTGGTCCGAACTACCGTTCGGGTTTACATGTAGTGCCTATTTTATTATTGGCAAATTTATTTTTCGGCATTTACATGAACTTATCGATTTGGTTTAAACTTGGCGATAAAACATATTATGGTTTTTACTTTACGCTTTTAGGTGCAATTATTACCATTGGGTTGAATGTGTATTTAATTCCTATTTATGGTTTTGTAGCTTCGGCTTATACTACTTTAATTTGTTATTTTGTGATGATGTTGGCTTGCTATTTTGTAGGTCAAAAACATTATCCGGTACCTTATGAAATTCGAAAAGCTTTCTTTTATTTTGTATTAATGTTGGCATTTTATTTTTTCGCAAGATCGCTCGAAAGCTTTATTGGCAAAGGGAATCTGCTGTTTTTACAATTAGCACAAACCGGTATTTTTATTTTATACCTAGCCATTGCTTTTATCGAAGATTTTAAAAATAAAAAATTCGCTTAGGTTTTTAGCTTAAGCTTTTCAGAAAATTAAATCATGAAAGTAAAAATTATTAACCGTTCGAACAATGCCTTACCAGCTTACGAAACTGCGCATGCAGCAGGTTTAGATATACGCGCACATTTAACAGAGGCCATCAGCATTGCACCTATGCAACGCCAATTAATTCCGACGGGTTTATATATAGAACTACCAATTGGATACGAAGCACAAATAAGACCACGTTCTGGTTTGGCATTTAAAAATGGCATTACGGTTTTAAATTCGCCGGGCACCATCGACGCCGATTACCGCGGCGAAATAAAAGTGCTATTAATTAATTTCTCTGATCAAGTTTTTGTGGTCGAACCAGGAGAGCGAATTGCACAAATGGTTTTAGCGGCTCATGCACAAATTTCTTGGGAAGAAGTTACGGTGCTTTCCGAAACAGCGCGCGGCGAAGGCGGATACGGCCATACAGGCAAATAGCCTATGCTTTGTCGGCTAAATTTCTTATTTTTGCCCATTACCTATTAATCGAAAAATATGAGAATTATTGTACCTATGGCCGGTATGGGAAAGCGCATGAGGCCACATACTTTAACTACCCCAAAACCCTTAATTCCAGTAGCTGGCAAGCCAATTGTGCAACGCCTCATGGAAGATATTCATAAAGTTTGCGGACAATCTATCGAAGAGATTGCTTTTATCATTGGTGATTTTGGAGCCGAAGCAGAGCAAAACTTAATCAAGATTGCCGAAAGCTTAGGGGCTAAAGGGACTATTTACCATCAGCACGAAGCATTAGGAACGGCGCATGCCATTCATTGTGCGAAAGAAAGTTTAGCAGGCCCCGTAGTGGTTGCTTTTGCCGATACTTTATTCAAAGCCGATTTTATTTTAGACCAAAGCAAAGACGGTATTATTTGGGTACAACAAATCGAAGACCCTCGTCAGTTTGGTGTAGTGAAAGTGGATGCGAATAATATCATCACCGACTTTGTAGAGAAGCCAGAAACATTTGTTTCGGACTTAGCCATCATCGGCATTTATTATTTCAAAGATGGTGAGTATTTGAAAAAGGAAATCGAATATATCATTGACAATAACATTACCGAAAAAGGAGAATATCAATTAACCAATGTGTTGGAAAACATGAAAGCCAAAGGCACGCAATTTGCACCAGGCCAAGTTACAGAATGGTTAGATTGTGGAAATAAAGATGCCACTGTTTTTACTAACCAACGCATTTTAGAATATAACAAAGCAGACGCATCGCTTATTGCAAGCTCTGCACGCATCATTAATTCAGAGATTATGCACCCTTGTTTTATTGGCGAAGGCGTGGTGATTGAAAATGCAAAGATTGGTCCGCATGTTTCTATCGGCGCTAACAGCAATATTTATTGCGCGATTATTAGCAATAGTATTTTGCAAAAAAATGTAAAAATAAAAGACTCCACTTTTAGTAATTCGATGGTGGGTAATTTTGCCGAACTAGCAGGTGTGAGTGGTTCTTTGAGCATCAGCGATTACTCGACCATTACTAAATAAAAAAAATGTTTAAAGCCAAACCTACTTTTATACAACGCATACTTATTATTAGTGTGCTTTGTATGTTATTGGAATGTTTGGCTATTGCTGTTTTTGCGCAAGCTCCAAAACGGAAAAATAAATTAAGCGAAGCGCAACAAACCAAAGCAGAAATGTTTTTTTACGAAGGCTTGCGTTTAAAAGCCATATCGGATTACAGCACGGCCATTATTAATTTTGAAAAAACCATTGCCATAGATCCTAATCAAGCGGCGGCTTATTATGAGCTATCGCAAATGCATTTGAATTTAAAAAACCCTGCGGCTGCTTTGCCTTATGCTATTCAGGCCAATAAATTTGATCCAAAAAACGAATGGTATTTGATGGCTGCAGCAGAAGCCAGCGAAAAACTGTCGGAATATAAAATGGCCGAAAAGTACTATCAGCAATTAGTAAAATTAAAACCTACGCAGGTCGAAAATTATTTTTCGGTAGCCAATATGCAATTGGCGCAAAAAAAATATAAAAAATCTTTGCGTACTTACAACGAACTATCAAAACAATTAGGTATAACAGAAGAGATAGCCATTCAGAAAGAAAAAATTTGGTTAAAGCTGAATAAAGTAAATAATGCAGCAGCCGAAATACAAACACTCATTAATCGCTATCCAAAAGAACCTAAATATTATTTATTATTAGCCGATATTTTTTCTGCTAACAATAACTCCGATAAAGCTTTTGCTATTTATCAAAAAGTATTACAATTAGATTCGAATAATGGTTATGCGCAATTAGAACTGGCAGAATATTACCGCATTAAAAAAGAAGAGTCGCAGGCTATGCGTTATTTGTATAGCGCATTTCAAAATCCACAAATCAACATAGATCATAAAGTAAGAATTTTGGCGCCGTATTTTTCGGTAATTGGCAAGCAAAGCCAACGCAAACGCGCACTAGAGCTGGCTAGCTTTTTAATTGTTGCGCACCCTGCAGAAGCTAAAGCATTTGCTATTTATGCCGATTTACTTTATCAAGACAAACAATTAGATTCGGCTAAAAAAATATATTTACAAACCATAGCACTCGACAAAAGTGTATTTGCAGTTTGGCAAAATTTATTATTATTACAAGCAGAAACACAAGATTACAATGGCTTATTAAAATCTTCTAACCAAGCCATCGAATTATTTCCAAATCAAAATTTTGTTTTTTATTTGAATGCCGCAGCAAAATACCAAGCCAAAGATTTTGAAGCAGCAGCCCTAGCCTACAAACAAGCATTGGCTATTACATTTGATAACAAAGAAATGCAAGCGCAAATTTATTCGGGTTTAGGCGATGTGTACAACGAACTAAAACAATATGCGCAATCGGATTCTTTTTACAATGCATCTTTGGCATTAAAGCCCGACGAAGTTTTTGTGCTCAACAATTATGCTTATTATTTAGCGTTAAGAAAAGAGCAATTACCTAAAGCAACGCAAATGGCAAAGAAAGCAAACGAATTACAGCCTAACAATGCCTCATTTGAAGACACCTACGCTTGGGTATTATTTAAAATGGGCAATTACGAGCAGGCTTTAATTTGGATAGAACTAGCCTTATCGCATAGCGAAACGCAAACAGCCACCTTAATGGAGCATTACGGCGATATATTGTATTTTCTAACGAAGAAAGATTCAGCCGTTCAAGCCATTGAAAAATGGAAAGCGGCCAAAACTTTAGGAGCAGGTTCGGAGCAATTATCAGAAAAAATAAAGGAAGGAAAGTGGATTGAATAAGCGCATAGTAACACTTCTATTATTGTCGGTATTTTTATTGAATGCTTGTCGCGTAGCGAGAACCATTGCAGCTAAAAATATCAAACCAGTATTAACTGCCGAGGCCAAAGAACGCCTCGATTTTATCAATGCATTACCTGCGCATCAATTTCAATTTGATTTGCTAACGGCAAAAGCAAAAGTTTCTTTAAAGACCAAAAGTCAATCGCAAAATTTAACGATTAGTTTGCGTATGCAATCGGCCCAAAAAATTTGGATATCGCTGAATGCCTTGGGCAGCATAGAAGTGGCGAGGGTATTACTGACCACCGATAGCGTTAAAATTGTGAATAGATTAACCAACGAATACAACGAAGGCGATTATAATTATCTTTCGAACATGATTAATTACCCAATTAATTATGCGTTAATAGAAGCACTTTTGATTGGTAATATTCCGCCGCAAATAGATCCGTCTAAATCTAATTTAGAATCGAATGCCGAACAGTTTCAGTTTACGCAAACCGAAGGCAGTAGAATATTAAATGCCATTTTCCAAAAGTCTATTTATAAGAGTAGCGAATGGAAATTGGCCGATACCTTGAGTAAAAATTCCTTAGTGATTAATTACGCAGATTATAAAAATGTGGGGGAGTATTTATTCCCATCTTTGATCAATGTGCAAGCCATTTCGCCAAAAGATATCGTAAAATTGAATATTCAGTTTGTAAAAATTGAAAAAGTAAATAGCTTAGTGTTTCCATTTAATGCCCCCAAATAAGTTGAGATATTTTAAAATAATTGGTTTTTTGTTGATCCTGAGCTTAAGTGCTGGGTTAGTTTCGGTTCAGGCGCAGTCTAAAGAAGATTTAGAAAAGCGTAAAAAAGACCTTGCTAAAGAAATTGCGCAAACCACTAAAATTTTAAAAGAAACGCAAAAAAATAAAAAGGCTACGCTTTCGCAAATCAATGCGCTAAAAAAGCAAATTCAATTGCGCGAAAATTTAATCAAAACCATTAGTTCGGAAGTAAATGTATTGGCTGGAAAAATTAATGAAACAGCGGGCGATATTTCGCAACTACAAGCCGAGTTAGCTAAACTAAAAAAAGAATATGCAGCCATGGTTCGATTTGCCTATCGAAACCAAAATGCCTATTCTAAAATGATGTTTATTTTTGCTGCCAAAAATTTTAACCAAGCCTATAAGCGTTTAAAATATTTACAAGAATTTTCTGATTACCGTCAAAAACAAGCTGCGCAAATTGAATCTAAAGAATCGCAATTAGAAAATATAAAAACGAATTTAGAAAGCAATAAAAAAGAAAAGACTGGCTTATTACAAGAAGAGCAAAAAGAAAAAGCAACACTCGGAAAAGAAAAAGAGCAAAGGCTGAAAATGGCTAGCCAATTGACGGCTAAAGAATCGAGCTTGAAAAAACAAATTACCGAAAAGCAAAATCAAGCGCGTAAAATGGATCGCATGATTCAAGATATTATTCGAAAAGAAATTGAAGCGGCTCGTAAAAAAGCAGAAGCAGAGGCCAAAGCAGCAGGTAAAGAAATGCCAACCAGCAGCAAAACCGCATCGAGTAATTTAACACTTACGCCAGAGGCATTAAAGCTATCTGAAAATTTTATGGCCAACAAAGGTCGCTTGCCTTGGCCAGTAGAAAAAGGAAACATTGTAGAGTTTTTTGGTACGCACGAGCATCCAGAAATTAAAGGTGTGATGGTGCAAAATAATGGCATCGATATTAAAACAAATGGTGCCGCGTCGGTGCGTGCAGTATTTAATGGAACAGTTTCGGGGGTGATTCAAATTCCAGGTGGATTAAACGCGGTATTAATTAGACATGGAGAATATGTTTCGGTGTATGCCAATTTAAAATCGGTATCGGTTAAAAACGGACAAAAAGTAAGCACCAAACAAAATATTGGGCAGGCCAATACAGAAGACGAATTAACAACCGTGGAGCTTCAAATTTGGAAAGGCATGCAAAAATTGAATCCTAAAGATTGGTTAGTGTCGAAGTCTAATTAAGCTAAAAAAGCCCTGTTTTCTTCTTTTTTTTTGTTATTTTTGGGTCTAAATTGAACAAAATGAATTCATCAACTTTATTATTATTTAACCTAGGCGGTCAAGAAGTGATCTTGATTGTAGTGCTTGCACTTTTATTATTTGGTGGTAAAAAAATTCCTGAATTGATGCGTGGAATGGGAAGAGGAATCAGAGAATTTAAAGATGCTTCGAATGGTGTTAAAAATGACATCGAAGACAGCATGAAAGATAAAAAAGACCAAAACTAGTTTAATTTCCTTCCTAATTTTTCCAATACATTGAGAACTTATCATTCCTTAGAAGAGGTACGCGCAGACTTATTGTCTTCCAAAACAACCCTGGTTAGTTTGGTCAACTACTATCTTCAAAGAATTGAAACCTATCAACACCTCAATGTGTTTTTGCATGTATATGCCGACGAAGCACTGAAGCGTGCAGAACAAATTGATGCCAAGCTGAAAGCCGGTACTGCAGGTAAACTGGCGGGTATGGTGATCAGCATCAAAGACATGATTTGTTATAAAGACCATCCTGTTTCTGCTTCTTCCAAAATTTTAAAAGGATTTACCTCTATTTATTCTTCGACCGTAGTAGAAAGAATTCTAGCAGAAGATGCCATTATAATTGGACATGTGAATTGTGATGAATTTGCGATGGGTGCTTCGAACGAAACTTCTCATTATGGCAATGTTTTAAACTTTGCAGATAATTCTTTAGTACCGGGTGGTTCTTCTGGTGGTTCAGCAGTATCGGTACAAGCCGATATGTGTTTAGCTTCTTTAGGAACAGATACCGGTGGCTCTATTCGCCAGCCGGCAGCGTTTTGCGGCTTAGTGGGCTTAAAGCCAACCTACGGAAGGGTTTCGCGTTATGGCGTTATTGCCTACGCTTCTTCTTTCGATCAAGTGGGCCCTGTGACAAAAAATGTAAAAGATGCCGCTTTAATTTTAGAAGTAATTGCAGGTAAAGATGAATTTGATGCTACCCTTTCTTCTAAAGCGGTTACCAGTTTTTCTAATTTGCAAGCGCCGAAAAAAAATATGCGCATTGCCTACATTACCGAAACTATTGAAACCGAAGGCATCGATCCAGAAATAAAAGCGGCCATGTATAACCGCGTGAAAGCCTTACAGGCAGACGGTCATACGGTAGAGCCAGTAAGTTTTCCATATTTAAAATATGCCGTTCCTACTTATTATGTATTAACCACCGCCGAAGCTTCTTCGAATTTATCGAGATACGATGGTGTACATTTTGGTTACCGCAGCCCCAATGCAACCGATCTAGAATCTACTTATAAACTTTCGCGTTCCGAAGGTTTTGGCGAAGAAGTAAAGCGCCGAATTATGTTAGGTACTTTTGTATTGAGCGCAGGATATTACGATGCTTATTATGCCAAAGCACAAAAAGTGCGTCGCATCATTCAAGAAAAATCAAACGAAATTTTATCGAATTACGATTTAATCATTCTCCCAACCACGCCAACTACTGCTTTTAAAATTGGCGAAAAGACAAGCGATCCAGTACAAATGTACTTAGCCGATATTTTTACGGTGCAAGCCCCATTGGCTGGCTTACCTGCTATTTCGGTACCCGAAACCACTCATTCTAATGGCTTATCTATTGGCATTCAGGTAATTGGAAAACGCTTTGAAGAGCAAGAAATGCTCGATTTTGCGCATTATTTAACCCAAAACCACTAAAATCGGTCCATTTTAGTTTAAAAACCGTAAATTAGCAGCTTTGGCAGCCTAATGGCTGTTTCAAAAATTATTTTAACCCTAGCGCGCAAGAATGAATTTAAGAATATACCGTATTGCCTTAGTGTGTTTGTTGTTTAGCCTATCGGTTAATTTACATGCGCGTAACTTAAATGCGCTTTCGCTGAGTCCAAGTATTGCCTCAGATGATACCTCTTTTGTAATTCCAGAAGTCGATTTATCGCAATTAAATGTGGCTCCCAAATTTGAATTAGCGGTTTATCAAAAAAGACTAGACTCTTTAACCAAAGATATTCCCCTCGATTACAACGAACATGTGCAAGGTTATATTAACTTATATGCTTTTCGTCGTCGCGAGCAAGTAGAGCGCATGTTGGGTTTATCAGAATTTTATTTTCCGATGGTGGAGCGCGTATTTAAAGAATACAATATTCCAGCAGAGTTTAAATATTTAGCCATTGTAGAATCGGCTTTAAATCCTTACGCAGTTTCGCCAGTAGGTGCAACAGGCATGTGGCAATTTATGTTTACCACGGGTAAAATGTATAATTTAAAAATTACTTCGCACATAGATGAGCGCCGTGATCCTTTAAAAGCAACCCATGCAGCCGCTAAGTATTTTGTAGATATGTACAAACGCTACGGCGATTGGTTATTGGTAATTGCCGCTTATAACTGTGGTCCTGGAAATGTAAACAGGGCCATTAGAAAAAGTGGAGGTGGTAAAACTTTTTGGGCCATCAGAAATTACTTGCCAGCCGAAACGCGTGGTTATGTGCCCGCTTATATTGCCGCAACTTATATTATGAATTGTGCCGAAGTGCATAATATTTACCCAACATATCCTAATTTTAGTTTTATGACCGACACGGTGCAAC
>JAURMH010000100.1 GCA_030830805.1 Bacteroidota bacterium | reverse complement strand
CTTGTTCCATTTTTAACGGATCAATTTTGCCTTCTGCATCTAATATATTTTCGGCAATATGAATTTTTATAATTTCTGCAATCACTAAGTTGCCTGCACCCGGTCCCTCACCCAAAGCAATTACTTCTTTAACTTTGCATTCCATTTGAACTGGTGATTCTTTTACCCTTGGCGGTTTCACTAAATCCGAAGCCAATGCTGTAAAACCTGCTTTAGTAAATTCGTTCACTCCTTTAGGGTAATCTGTACTGGCCAAAGACATTTGTTGAACCATGTCATAATTCACCATATTGATGACGCATTCTTTAATGGCTAATACATTTTCTAAAGTGTGTTTTGAAGTATTATCGCGCACTCTTTTTGCTGGAGAAAAAATAACAATGGGCGGATTTGCACTAAACATATTGAAAAAAGAAAACGGACTTAAATTGATATTTCCAGCTTCATCAATAGTACTCACAAAGGCTATAGGCCTTGGTGCTATTGCGTTCTGCAATATCATTTGCGTTTGTGTTGGACTTAAATCTGCTAATAAATGAGAGATCATGGGCTTATTTTTTCAATTTTAAAATAGAAAAATCGCTATCCGCTTTTCTGATGGTATTGCTTAACATACCTAAGCCCGCAATTTCCATTTCTACTATATCTCCATCTTGTAACCATTGTGTTTGAGCATTGGGATCGTTTAATAATTTGGTGCCGTTTAATTCTAGAAAACAACCTGTACCAACTGTTCCCGAGCCAATTACATCGCCAGGTAAAATATCTACACCATAAGCACAACGCTCAATAATTTCTGCAAAGGTCCAATCCATATCGGCTACATTACCTTGCGAAACTTCTTGGCCATTAACCCAGCATTTCATACTTAAATTATAATTGTTTCCAACATGTCCTGCTTTAGCAGGAACAAGGTGTTGCGCTAATTCATCTGGTGTAACCAACCATGGACCAATTACTGTTGAAAAATCTTTTCCCTTAGCAGGACCCAAGTTCAATAACATTTCTTCCATTTGTAAAGTTCTTGCACTCATGTCGTTCATGATCATAAAACCAGCAATATATTCGTCTGCATCTTTCGCTAAAATATTTCTGCCTTTTTTACCAATTACGATGGCTATTTCTAACTCGAAATCTAATTTTTGAAAATGATCGGGCATGCAAACAATTTCGCCAGGCCCTTGAATAGCATTATGGTTAGTAAAATAAAAGATTGGATATTGATCAAATTCTGGAATCATGGGAACGCCTCTGTTTCTGCGAGCTGCAGCTACATGTTGACGAAAAGCATAACCATCTCTGCAAGAAGTTGGATTGGGAACTGGTGCAAGTAATTCAAAAAAAACTTCTTCTTTTGCAGCTAATTGCCCAGCTAAAATTTGCGTATTAATTACTTTTGCTCTGTCCATTAATTCCACACCACCCGCTAAAAATTCGCTCATGGTATGCGGAATTAATTTATCACATGAATGCAAATTATATATATGGCCTTTTACAAAAACGCCTAATTGTACTATTCCTTCTGTTTGATATGATACTAGTTTCATGTCTTATCGTTTAATTATATTCAAATCTATAAAAAAAGGAGCATTTTGCCTTATAAAAGGGAATATTTTAAATTCGATAGGGATTGCTTATCTTCGTAGTATATTTAATCCATAAAAAGTGGTTTTATTCCAAAAACAATCAAAAAAACACATAGAAAATAATTTTAGAAAAGCCTTAATTGCTAAAATTGTTTTCGCCCAATATTCTTTTTAATAGAATACGCATTTTTCACACCATTTTTTATTAAATTCAACCCAAAATAAGCTTATAAAATTATGCCTATATATCATCAATTAGGGCAAATACCGAAAAAACGACACATCGTATTTCGCAAGCCCAACGGAAAACTTTATGCAGAAGAATTAGTTTCGACTGAAGGTTTTTCAAGTGTATATTCAACAGTATATCACTGCCACCCACCTACCATAGTTAAGCATTTAGGCGAACCCTACAATGTAGAACCAAAAATTGCAAAGGCAAAACACTTAAAACACACGAGTTTAATTGGCTTTAAAATTAAACCCGAAAACGATTATTTGCAATCGAGAAAACCTGTTTTAGTAAATGATGATTTGCATATTTCACTTGCTGCACCTAAGCAATCTATGACAGATTATTTTTATAAAAATTCGCAAGCAGACGAAATTATTTTTATACATGTAGGCTCGGGTGTATTGAAAACAGGCTTCGGCGAAATTAAATTCGAATACGGTGATTACATTGTGATACCAAGAGGAACTATTTATCAAATACATTTTAACGACCAAAACAATCGCCTATTTATCATCGAATCTTTTTCGCCAATTCGTACGCCTAAAAAATACAGAAACAATCATGGTCAATTATTGGAGCATTCTCCTTATTGTGAGCGTGACATGAAATTACCAAACAACTTAGTAACGCACGATCAAGAGGGAGATTTCAAAGTATTAATTAAAAAACAAGGATTAATTTATCCTTATACTTATGGCACACATCCCTTCGACTTTATTGGTTGGGACGGTTACCATTTTCCATATGCAATTTCAATTCACGATTTTGAGCCGATCACTGGCCGCATTCACCAACCACCTCCAGTGCATCAAATGTTTGAAGCCCATAATTTTGTAGTGTGTTCTTTCGTACCTAGAAAATTCGACTACCATCCTGAATCAATTCCTGCTCCTTACAATCATAGTAATGTAGATTCGGATGAAGTATTGTATTATGTAGATGGTGATTTCATGAGCAGAAAAAGTGTAGAAAAAGGACAAATTACTTTACACCCTGGAGGTATACCACATGGGCCGCATCCTGGTACGGTCGAAAAAAGTATTGGTAAAGATGCAACAGAAGAATTAGCCGTAATGGTAGATCCTTTTAGACCACTGATGCTCACCGAAGATGCCATTGCAATTGAAGACGAAGACTATTACAGAAGTTGGATAAATCAAGAATAATTCATTCCTAAAATTAATAAAATGGAAACTATAGACCAAGCGAATCAACTCGCAACATTACATAAAGACAACGATCCTTCAAAAGATTTTTTACCCTTATTAG
>JAURMH010000099.1 GCA_030830805.1 Bacteroidota bacterium | reverse complement strand
GTTAATATAACCGATTCTTCTAAGAGTCTTAAGTATTTATGAATATCGGTAAAAAAATAATCTAAATTTAAAATAGGATAACCAACTAATTGGCCTGGTCCGTGATAGGTAATGTCGCCGCCTCTATTAATTTTATAAAATCTTGCATGATTGTCTAGCAAACCTTTTTCATCTAAAAGCAAGTGTTCCATCTTACCGCTTTTACCTAAAGTATAAACTGCTGGATGTTCACAAAAAATCAAATAATTTTTAGTCGCATTTTCGGTATTATTGGTTCTGTTTGCAGATTTAATATTTACAATTTCGGCAAATAATGTTTCTTGTTTATCCCAAGCCTCTTGGTAATCGATGACACCCCACTCTTGAAATTCAACAGGTATTTTTTTTATTTCAGATGATATTAAATCTTGCATAAAAGCAATTGATGGTAAGCTTCAAAGTTACAAACTTTATAGTTTGAACAAACAACATGGCTTTACATAATGATTTTGGAAAAGAAGGGGAACGAATAGCCAAGGCCTATTTGATCAAGTCAGGATATCAGCTATTAGCAGAAAACTTTCAATTTTGTCATGTAGAAATAGACCTTATTGTTCGAAAAGGAAACGAATTAATTTTTGTGGAAGTAAAATCAAGGGGAAGCATCAAATTTGGTTACCCCGAAAACTTTGTTAATAAAGAAAAGCGAAAATATCTAAAAAGGGCTGCAAGGGCATATTTAGCTACTGTTTCGCACCGAGGAGAAGTAAGATTCGATATCATTGCCATTTTAAAAGAAAACAAAGTTTTCAAAGAGCTACAACATTTCGAAGACGCCTTTTTTTAGAGACAATAATTCGGGTCTGTAATTCACAATGTCAATCAATTTCTTATTTTTGCATCATGACCAACGAACAAATCAAGGATTTAAGAGATCGCATTACATCTCTGAGGAGGCATCTTTGACATCGATCAAAAACTAGTGGATATTGAGCAAGAACAGGCTCAAACACTTGCAGCAGATTTTTGGGAAGACCAAAAAGCAGCAGAGAAAATCTTACATCAAATAAAAGCCAAAAAAGTTTGGACCGAAGCCTTTACACTGGTAAATGCAACAGTCGAAGACACCATTGTGCTTTATGATTTCTATAAAGACGGCGCAGTACAAGAACCCGAAATGCTTAGCCAGATGGGCATTGCTTGGAAAGCGCTCGACGAACTCGAATTTAAAAATATGTTGAGCGGAGAAGAAGATCAACTCAACGCAGTATTAACAATTAACGCAGGCGCAGGTGGAACAGAGAGCTGCGATTGGGCAGCAATGCTCATGCGCATGTATATTATGTGGGGCGAAAAAAATGGCTATCAAGTAAAAGAAATAGATTACCAAGCTGGAGAAGGCGCCGGCATTAAATCTTGCACATTAGAGTTTGAAGGCGCATTTACTTACGGTTATTTAAAAGGCGAAACAGGTGTACACCGTTTGGTTAGAATTTCGCCTTTCGATTCGAATGCGCGCAGACACACTTCTTTTGCTTCGGTCTATGTATATCCTTTGGTAGATGATTCGATTCAAATAGACATCAACTTAGCAGATGTAAGCTGGGATACTTTTAGAGCGGGCGGCAAAGGCGGACAAAATGTAAATAAAGTAGAAACAGCTGTTCGCTTAAAACACGCACCTTCTGGCATTATCATTGAGTGTCAGCAAGAGCGTTCGCAAAATCAGAATAAAGAAAAAGCCTTAAAAATGTTAAAGTCTCAATTATACGAATTGGAATTGCGCAAGAAAAATGAAGCCAAACAAGCCGTAGAAAGCACTAAAAAGAAGATTGAATGGGGTTCACAAATTAGGAACTATGTACTTCATCCTTATAAATTAGTAAAGGACTTAAGAACAAACATGGAAACTTCTAATGCACAGGGGGTTTTAGATGGCGAATTGAATCCGTTCATCAAAGCTTATTTGATGGAATTTTAAAAGAAATAAAAATTGATACTTATGCGTAGGCATAGTATATTTAACCATAATTAATTCGATACGTTTTGAAAATCTGTGTACCCAAAGAAAATAAAGAACGCGAAAATCGCGTGGCTTTAACACCCTCGGTGGTGAAACAATTAACAACAGCTGGCTACGAAGTTTGTATAGAAGCCGGAGCTGGTTTAAAATCTTATTTTGATGATGCAAGCTATCAAGCAGCAGGGGCAAGTATCCTAGAAGATACGCAAAAAATATATGCTGATGCAGATGTGATATTAAAAGTGAATGCGCCTATTGCTTCAGAAATAGCGAGCATGAAAAAAGAAGCGGTTTTAATTTCTTTTATGTGGGCAGCTACCAATCCAGCTTTAGTTGAATCTTGTACAAATGCAGGAATTTCTGCTTTTTCGATGGATGCCGTACCGCGCATTTCTCGTGCTCAAAAAATGGACGCCTTAAGTTCTCAAGCAAATTTAGCAGGCTATAAAGCGGTGTTAATGGCTGCCAACGAAATGGGTAAAATTTTACCCATGATGACTACTGCTGCAGGCACCATTCGTCCTGCTAAGGTGGTAATTTTTGGTGCAGGCGTTGCAGGATTGCAAGCAATTGCAACTGCTAAAAGGTTAGGAGCAGTAGTTGAAGTAAGTGATATTCGCCCAGAAACAAAAGAACAAGTAGCCTCTTTAGGTGGTAAATTCATTGAGGTAAAAAGCGATGACAGCATAAAAATGGAAGGCGGTTATGTTAAGGGTGTTTCAGAAGAGTTTTTGAAAATGCAACAAGAGCTTGTTTCGAAACATATTAAAGAAGCAGACATTGTGATTACAACTGCCCTAATACCCGGAAAAAAAGCACCAGTATTGGTTACCGAAGAAATGGTTGCAAGTATGAAATTTGGTTCGGTTATTTTAGATATGGCCGTTGAACAAGGTGGCAATGTTGTTGGAAGCGAAATCAATAAAACGATTCAAAAAAATGGGGTAACCATTATTGGCGAAAGTAATATTCCAAGCTTATTGCCAATGAATGCAAGTGAATTATATGCTAAAAATATTCAAACGCTTTTAGTGCATTTAGCAACTCACGAAAAATTTAATTGGGATTTAACAGAAGATATTACTAAAGGTTCATTAATTGTTCATAACGGAACACCCGTTCATCCATCAATTCTTAAATAAAAAAAATCATGGAACAGATATTATCATTTATTAGTACGCATCGAGAGATGATTTACTTTATCATATTAGCAGTTTTTGTTGGCGTAGAAGTAATTGGACATGTGCCCTCTGTATTGCATACCCCGCTTATGTCTGGCGCAAATGCAATTCACGGAGTGGTAGTAGTAGGCGCAATTATTGTGATGCTAGATACCGACGCAAGTAATTATGTTTCCTTAACACTTGGAACGGTTGCCGTAATACTTGGAACCTTAAATGTTGTTGGAGGTTTTGTAGTTACCGACAGAATGCTAGACATGTTTAAAAAGAAATAAATCTCAAAGAAAATTATTATGACACAATATATATTAGAAATAGCTTACCTCATCGCATCCATTACTTTTATTATTGGATTAAAAATGATGAGTAATCCTAAAAAAGCAAGACAAGGAAATTTAATTGCAGCTGCCGGAATGACGATTGCCATTATCGGCACTATTTTTCTTTATACAAAAGAAGGACTTACTTCTCGCGATAGCATTAAAATGATTTTAATTTTTGGTGGTATTGCCGCTGGAACAATTATTGGCTGGTTAACTGCTAAAAAAGTACAAATGACAAAAATGCCAGAACTGGTATCTATGTTTAATGGTATGGGTGGTGCTTGCGCGGCTTTAATTGGATTAATGGAGTTTCACCACAGCGTAGGCCAACCCTCAACCATGATAACGGTTTTAGCGGGAATGATTATTGGTAGCGTTTCTTTTTCCGGCAGTATTATTGCCTACCTTAAATTAAATGGCGCCATGGCAAAACCAATTCGTTTGCCAAAATATAATATCATCAATACCATTGTCATGTTTGCATTATTTGCGTTTGCTGCTTATGTAGTGGCAAGTGGAACAGATAGCAGCGTACTTTTATATTTATTATTCGCTGCTGCATTATTTTACGGAATATTATTTGTGATTCCGATTGGTGGTGCAGATATGCCGGTAGTTATTTCATTATTAAATTCTTTTACAGGTTTAGCTGCTGCCTTCGGCGGATTTTTATATGACAACAAAGTAATGTTAACAGGCGGTATTTTAGTAGGATCTGCCGGCACATTATTAACCATTGTGATGTGTAAAGCAATGAACCGTTCTTTGTTTAGTGTTATTTTTGGATCCTTTGGAAGCACTGCTGCTGCTGCAGATGGGGCCGACGTTGCTGGTTCAATTAAAGATATATCTACTACCGATGTTGCGGTATTAATGAATTATTCGAAGCGTGTAGTGATTGTGCCTGGTTATGGTTTAGCGGTAGCGCAAGCACAACATATTATTCATGAGTTAGAATTATTATTAGAGGAACGCGGGGTAGAAGTGAAGTATGCTATTCATCCAGTTGCAGGTCGTATGCCTGGCCATATGAATGTTTTATTAGCCGAATCAAATGTTGATTATGGCAAGATGGTTGAGATGGAGGAAATTAATGCTGAATTTGAACAAACAGATGTTGTGCTTGTAGTTGGTGCAAACGACGTGGTAAATCCTGCTGCTAAAACAGATCCAAGTTCACCAATTTATGGCATGCCAATTTTAGATGTAGAAAAAGCAAAGCATATTATTGTAAACAAACGCTCTATGAGTGCGGGCTATGCTGGCATTGAGAACTTATTGTTTTACAATCCAAAAACAAGTATGTTTTTTGGAGATGCAAAAAAAGCCTTGACAGATTTAGTCGCTGAATTAAAAACAATGTAACAATAGGAATGTATTTCCAACAACAAATTCTTGCCTTAAGCAAGAATTTGTTGTTTATAACCAATTATGAATTTAAAAAAACTATTTTTTTTATTTTTTATTTTACAAAATGCTTTTGTGTTTTCACAAAGCAAGAAGCAATTTTTTTCAGATACTTTACGATCTGTTAATATTGATTCGGCTATGGCTGTAACTGCAAAAAGAGGCTTAACTATAAATGATTTCACTACGGTAATGCTCCAAGACACTTTGTTTTATGAGGCATTCACAGCTTTAAAAAAGTATTCTTTTATTGCAGAAAATAAAATTATTACTTATGATGATGCACAAAAACAAACAGGAAAAATTTATCGAAAAATAAAACATGTGAACGAGGGGCTTCGATATCACCAAGAGCTGATCCAAAAAAAAGATAGTGGCCGGGTAATAAAATATAATGGCGAATTTGATCTATTCACCGTTCGTATGTTTTCTTATATTTTTATGAATGAAAAAAACACCGATTTTTTAGCTTATAAAAAAGTAACCAAAAAAGAATCGGATGAAGAAGCGTACAAAGAAAAATTAAAAACTTTACTGTTTACACCAGGCAAGCCTGTAAAAGGCGTGCCGCTAATAAGTGACAAAACAGCCATTTTTAGCCCCGAACTAGCAAAGTATTACCAGTACAGCTTTTATTATGCAACTTACCAAGGCGATATACCAGTGTACTATTTCAAATGTAAATTAAAAGAGGGGATTAGCTGGTGGAACAAAGATGACACGATGATCAAAGAGCTCACCACCATTTTTGATGCTAAAAACATGAAGATTTTAGGCAGGTTTATCGATATGGCATACGCTTCGCTCCCTTTCGATTTTCATGTAAAAATGAACATAGAGTTGAGTTATTTAAATGAAGAAATACTAGTTCCTACCCATATTTCTTATGATGGGGACTGGGATATACCATTTAAAAAAAGAGAAATCTGTACCTTTGATATAAAACATTATAACTTTAACTAATGATTCGCAAAGTAACCATTGATAAAATTTTTGAAATAGCTGCTATCGAAGAGGTGGTCGGCGATTTCGTGAATTTAAAAAAGCGTGGCGCGAATTTATTAGGCAATTGCCCTTTCCATAACGAAAAAACTCCTTCGTTTACGGTCTCTCCAACTAAGGGTATTTATAAATGTTTTGGATGCGGCAAGGCTGGTAATTCGGTTAATTTTATCATGGAGCATGAAAAATTAACCTATCCAGATGCATTAAGACAATTAGCCAAAAAATATAATATTGCTATCGAAGAAGACGAAACTATTTCTGATTTGGATAGAGAAAAATATAATCACCGCGAAAGTTTAATGTTGACTTCTGATTTTGCAAAGAAATTTTTTGCAGATACGCTATGGAATACGGAGTATGGCCAAACAGTTGGTTTGACTTATTTTAAAGAGCGCGCTTTTAGAGAAGATATTGTAAAGAAATTTGAGCTAGGATTTAGCCCTCAAGAATGGTCTGGTTTAACCGATGCTGCTAAAAAAGAGGGCTTCGACGAACGCTATTTAATCGAAACAGGACTCAGTATTTTCAACGAAGAAAAAAAATCTGTTTACGATCGTTTTCGTAATCGGGTAATGTTCCCTATTCATAATATTACCGGAAGGGTGATTGCATTTGGGGGAAGAATTTTAGCAACAAATCCCAATAGTCCAAAATATGTTAATTCGCCAGAAAGCGAAATATACCACAAGAGCCATGTGCTTTATGGAATTTATTTTGCCAAAAAAGCGATTCGAGAATTTGATAATTGTTTTTTAGTAGAGGGTTATACCGATGTTGTTTCTTTGCATCAATCGGGTATCGAAAACGTAGTTGCATCTTCTGGCACCTCGTTAACCACCGAACAAATTAGGTTAATTGCAAGGTTTACTAAAAATATTACTATCCTCTACGATGGAGACCCTGCAGGTATTAAAGCTTCTTTAAGAGGAATTGATATGATTTTAGAAGAGGGTTTGAATGTGAAAATCGTTTTATTCCCAGATGGACACGATCCAGATTCCTATGTACGCGAAGTAGGCGGAAATGCATTCCAAGAATATGTTTTGAAAACGCAGTCCGACTTTATTGTTTTCAAAACAAATTTATTATTAGCAGATATCAATAACGATCCTATTAAAAAAGCAGATCTAATAAGAGATATTGTAGAAAGTATTTCAAAAATTCCAGATGCTATCAAAGCTTCTTTATTTATTAAAGAGTGTAGCAAGTTAATGGATATGGACGAGCGTTTATTGCTTTCCGAACTAAATAAATTTAGTTTAAAGAAAGTTAAAAAAGCAAATAACCAAGAGGAGCTCAGCACAATTGGTATTGAAAACGAAATTTATGCATCGCCTGCTGCAATAGAAAACAGACTAAACGATTCGCAGGAAAAAGAAATTATTAGAATTTTAGTGAATTATGCCGCGCATAAAATTACATTGGTAGACGAAACCGGCGCCCCAGTTTCATTTAGCGTTGCAGAATATGTATTACAAGTAATTGAACAGGAACAACTCACCTTTGTGAATGAACCTTATTTGCAAATGTTGGGTATAATTCAACAAGCCATTGCAGCAGAAATCGAACCCTCCCAAACTTTCTTTAGTAATCATTCGAATCAAATTATCGCAACACTTGCCGCTGCTTTATTGGCATCGCCTCACAATTTAAGTGAGCGATGGAAAGAGCACGATATCTTCATTCCACAAGAAGAAAAAAATTTAGAAAAAGTGGTAAAAAGTGCGCTCAATCATTTGCGATTAAATAAATCAAAAACGTTATTTTTTGAAATTGGAGAGCGCCTTAAAGAAAACTTATCAGAAGCAGAAACGACCATGTATTTGCAAACGCATATGGCCATGCGCGAACAAATTAAATTCTTTGAAAAAGAATTGGGATTAGTAGTTTTAAAATAAAATTTATTCTATCACCCAAGTCAACATAAAGTCTTCGTATTTTAAATACTGCACATTGAAATTTGCATGATATGCTGGAATAGCAATACTAGCAGCTACTTCGGCTGTTTTACCATATTCAAAAGCAGCAATCTTAATGCCATCAATAAAAGGCAAACTACCTTTTCCGTATAGTTTGAAAAGAGATTCTTTGGCTCCCCAACAAACATGTAATTGCTCGAGCTCGTTTGATGCTTTAATAAAGTTTAATTCTTCGGGGCTTAAAAATTTATTTTTTATTTTTAGAATACGCTCCGAAATTTTTTCAATATCAACACCCACTTTTTTCCCCTCATAAATAATTACAGCAGCCATATGGTTGGCATGCGAAATGGCAACTTCAAAAGGTAAATTATTTAAAAAAGGTTTACGATGTTCGTCTACATTTAATTCGATGTATTGTTCGGTTTGCAATAAGGTGCGTAACAATACCCGACTGCCAAGCCATTGTTTTTGACGCGCTTTGCTAAGCGTTTGAAAGTGCTGCTGTTCTTTTTCGTCGAGTTGCAGCATGCTGTAAAGCGCCTCATCTGATTCGGAAATCTCCCAAATGGCTATTTTACCCTTTTCAGCTAAGTTTTGTGACCAAACGATTGGCATAATTTCGAATCAGAATTTTAGAAAAAATTATTAATTTAGACAAAAGTAAATAAACGCGCGATGATTTTATCGGATAAAAGAATTTTAGAAGAAATAGAAAAGGGCACAATCGTAATTGAGCCATATGATCAAAAATGTTTAGGAACCAATTCATACGATGTGCATTTGGGGAAATACCTAGCGGTTTATAAAGACAGAGTCTTAGATGCTAAAAAGCACAATACTATTGAACATTTTGAAATTCCACCAGAGGGTTTTGTTTTACAACCCAATACACTTTATTTGGGCGTAACCTTAGAATATACCGAAACACATGCGCATGTTCCATTTTTAGAAGGCAAATCGAGTACAGGCAGATTAGGCATCGATATTCATGCTACTGCTGGTAAAGGTGATGTAGGCTTTTGTAATACTTGGACATTAGAAATTTCTAGCACACAACCGGTGCGTATTTATCATGGTATGCCCATCGGGCAACTAATTTATTTTGTTGTAGAAGGCGAGGTAGAAGTAATGTATAATTCTAAAGGCAATGCAAAATACAATGGCAAAACAGTAAAGCCGGTAGAGAGCATGATGTTTAAAAACGAGTTTTAAAAATTTGCGATGCGAAAAATTCTGCTATTGAGTGCCCTATTTTTTTATAGTATTGTTGGATTTGCGCAAATTGGCGCTTATCAAGGAAAACCTCATTATTTAATTGATACCTATCGAGCTGGTACAAAAATTGGAACTATAGAAGTAGAAATGTATCCAAGCATTGCGCCTAAGCATGTTCGAAATTTTGATAGTTTAGTTGCGGCGCATTTTTATGATACTACAGCCTTTCATCGGGTAATTCCTGGTTTTGTAATCCAAGGTGGCGACCCAAATTCTAAGCATGGTCCTAAAAGTACTTGGGGAATGGGAGATCCTAAACAAATCGACATTCCTGCAGAGTTCAACCCTATCTCACATCAGCGAGGCGTATTATCTGCAGCAAGAGGCAGCAATATTAATTCTGCAAACTCTCAATTTTTTATCTGCGTTGCTGCGGCAACAAATTTAGATAATAATTACACCGCATATGGAAAAGTAGTTACAGGTTTAACATTCGTAGATAATATAGTTTCTTCTGCAAGAGATGCAAACGATAATCCATTACAAAAAATTGAAATGTTTGTTACAAGAGGAATTGTAGACAGTACAAGAATTGATTCTGTTCCAGAAATTATTCAGCCTATAAATAATTTAGCAGGCATCAGTAGTAATTTTCTTTTCAAATGGAAAGCAGTACCGGGGGCACTAATTTATAATTTAGAATTTGCAAGCGATAGCTTATTTCAAAATATTATTTTAAGCAAGTCAACCGCTGCTTTATCAATTTCAATTAGCGAGTTAGCCGTTGGAAAAGTAAAATATTATTGGAGAATATATGCTAATAATGGTGGATTTAAAAGTGCCGCTAGCGACACAAGGGTTATTTATACAGGCCTTAACGCACCTCAATTATTATTGCCAGCAAATGCATCAATTGGAATTTCTACGCAAACACATTTTGAATGGCGAAAAGTAGAGCAAGCAAATGCTTATCGTATACAAGTATCTACCACACCGGCATTTACTTCATCAGCAATTAAATTAGATTCGGCTGGCATTATCGATACTTTTTTTAACTTCAACTTTTCATTAACAAACAGAAAATATTATTGGAGAATTGCCTCTGAGGTGAACGGCATTTCGGGGCTTAATGCAAATGCAATTTATTTTACTACAGGTAGTACAACGGGTATTGAAAATACTATGTTACATACGATTAAACAATATCCAAATCCCGTGTCACAATTTTTAAATTTTGAAAGTAGTACTTTAACCGGTCAAGTAACTTTACAAATCTTCGACCAACTAGGCAAACTTATAGCAATTCAAAAAGCAATTTCCATAAATAACATCCTTTCTTTTCCGATATATTTACCCACAGGACATTATATTTATCAAATCAGCGACGCTACTGGTCTTGCTCATGGTTCATTCGACGCTTTATAGTATCAAATAAAATATTGCCGCCTTAATTTTTAGCATATTTGCGGCTTATATAAAAACCATGACTCAACACTCGCCTGCAGTAGAAAAGTTTAATAAATATCAAATAATCACAATCGTTATACTCGCACTTACGCAGTTTACGGTTGTGCTTGATTTTATGGTTATGTCTCCACTAGGAGATATGCTCATGAAGTCGATGGGTTTAACTACTTCACAATTTGGTTTCGCTGTTTCTAGTTACGCTTTTAGTGCCGCAATTGCAGGCTTTTTAACAGCAGGCTTTGCAGATAAATTCGATAGAAAAAAGCTATTACTATTTTTCTATATCGGTTTTATTATTGGCACCTTAATGTGTAGCCTTGCCACTAACTACAGCATGTTAATTACGGCAAGAATAGTGACAGGTTTATTCGGCGGGGTAATCGGTTCTATTTCGCTAGCCATTGTGGCCGATTTATTTCCGATTCAAAAAAGAGGAAGGGTGATGGGCTATTTACAAATGGGTTTTGGAGCCAGTCAAGTTTTAGGCATTCCAATTAGTTTATACATCGCGAACTATTGGAGCTGGGAAGCGCCATTTATGATGATTGTAATTTTTGCAATTATTATTTGGTTGTTAATTGCTTGGAAGCTGCAGCCAATTAATAAACATCTTTTAATTAAATCAGATAAAAATGCATTTCTTCATTTATGGCATACCATTGCCAAAAGAGAATACCGCGTTGGATTTTTAACCACCGCATTATTATCGCTTGGTGGTTTTATGATGATGCCATGGGGAAGCGCATTTGCAATAAATAATTTAAAGGTGAGCCCTAGCCAACTACCCATTATGTTTATGGTTGGCGGTATTAGTTCTTTAATAATTATGCCATTAATCGGAAGGCTAAGCGACCGTTTCGAAAAATTAAAAGTATTTACTTATGCAAGTATTTGGATGGCAACAGTTGTAGTAATATATACGAATATGTCTGCTGTTCCATTTTATTTTATTTTGATCATGAATGTGGCCATGATGATTGGAATTATGAGCAGAATGGTTCCGGCAATGGCTTTAAACTCTGCATTGCCAGAGATGCAAGATAGAGGCGCATTCATGAGTATCAATTCTTCTCTGCAACAATTTGCCGGTGGTATAGCCGCAGCAATTGGTGGTATGGTTGTAGTGCAACAAACCAAAACCAGCCCTATTGAAAATTATAATATTTTGGGTTATTTAATTTTAGTACTGTTGGCAATTAATATTTTAATGGTGTATAGGCTGAGTAAAATAGTGAATAGGAAAAACACGGAAAGAGCCGCTCATGTTCAAGCTAAAGCTTAGCAATTCTTCTTAAACCAGCTTTTGCTTTGGTTTCTATGCTATTTTTATATTCTTCGTTTTTCATCTGATTGCAGCGTTCGTAATAATAGCTTGCCTTCGAATAATTTTTCTTAAGCTCATAAATATAGCCTAATTGTAAAGATGCATTTGCTGCAAAATAATATGGAAGTCCGATACCGGAGCTAATAGTAGCAGTATAGTACATGATTGCTTGTTCTATTTTATTTTGTTGATGACAAATTCTACCCATACGATATAAGTATTCTAGCTTTTCTTTTGTTAACGAAAAGTTACTTACTTTTTTATCTTTTAATGCCAATAAAGCTTTGTCATAATAGCCGCCATCAAAAAACAACCGTGCTTTTAACAAAGCAATATCTGGCGGATAAATTTGCAAACATAAATTTTGGGCATCTTTATCTTTTTCAGAAATAGCCTTACCTCTAATCTTGCAAAGTGCAATGTAGGCGTTGTATTTATCAATATTTCCTCTCAACAAATGAAACCATGCAATTTTTAAATAGGTATCTTTAATATTAAAATTACCTGTATAATTTTTTAGATAGCTTTCAAAATAAATAACGGCATCGTTATCAAATCGATTGAGCTTGCAAAGTCCTAATAAATAATCGAGGTGGTAAAATGCACCATAATTAGCCGTTTTTGGGCGGTCCATTAAAATTTCTATCGCATCGTCTGTATGACCTGTTTTGCTTGCAGCAAGCGCTTTAACATACACGCCTAATAGGTTTGTTTTTGGTACAGCATCACAAACTAATTTCACTTTATCGTAAATCGCTGGGTCACCTTCTTTGCTTAAATAAATAAAGCTGAGAAAAAATGCCGATTCATCATAAAAGAAAGCGTAGTTTGATTTAGGTAATTTTTGTGTTAAGTCTTCGAGCATTGCCGCTCCTTGTTCAATATTTCCATTTAGACCTATCGAAGATAGCGCCCATTTATATTGTTCAGGAACCAGCCCAATTAGACCATAGAGCAAAGCAAAGCTTTTTTTATTTGGAAGAAATTCCGGAAATTTTTTCTGATTCTCTTCTAATAATTTATAAGCCTTTTGTAATTCGTATGCACCGCTTACAAATTCTAAGTACTTAAATCTATTGATACAACTTTGTAAATTAATTTCAGCTGCTGCGTATAAGTACCATGGAGAGCGCTTGTCGTCGTCTTCGATAATAGTAATACGTGCCGATTTATTTGATTTAAAATTTTCAAAACTTGCATTATTCTCCGTAGTTAAAACCTTTAAAAAATCGATATAATTTTCTAGCAAAACGGGAATCTTGTTATTGGGATTTGTTTTTCGCTCTTGCGCAATTTGCAAGGCTCCTTCATTAAACTTTAAGGATAAAATATTTTTATAGGCCTTAATACAATTTTCGTTGAATACAAAATTCGCATTTGCAGTTAAACTGAAAAACGACAAACAAAACAGTAATGAAAGGCGAAATTTTGGCATAAAAAAAACGACTCCATGAAGATAGGAATCGTTTTTCTATTTTGATGAATATTCTATAAAATTAAGCTTCTGCTTTTACAAATCTATCGTCTACAAGTATTCTACCGCAATGCTCACAAACAATAATTTTCTTTCCTTGTCTAATATCTGATTGTCTTTGAGGTGGAATTTTGTTAAAACAGCCTGAACAAGAGTCTCTAGAAACCGTCACTACCGCTAAACCATTTTTTGCATTTGTTCTTAATCTTTCATAAGCAATTAACAAACGCTCTTCGATTAACTTTTCTGCTTTAGCTGCTTTTTTCATAGCAGCATCTTCTTCTTTTTCAGTTTCTTTAGTAATCACATCTAGTTCAGATTTTTTAAGATCTAAATCTTTATGTCTTTCTACTAAAGAAGCTTCTGCAACTTCTAATACTCTTGTTTTGTTGCCAATCTCAAAAGTATATTCTTTAATTTTTTTCTCAGAAACTTGAATGTCTAAACCTTGAATCTCAATCTCTTTTGAAAGTGCTTCGTATTCGCGGTTGTTTTTAACATTGTTTTGCTGCTCTTCGTATTTCTTAATTGAAGCAGCCGCTTGTTTCATGGTATTTTTACGATTAACGATTTCGTCTTCTAGTTCGTTAATCTCTTCTTTGATTTTATGAATGCGAGTTTCTAAACCCGCAACGTCATCTTCCAGATCGGCTACTTCCATTGGAAGTTCACCTCTTACAATGCGAATCTTATCAATTTCAGAATGAATTGTTTGAAGTTCGTATAAAGCTTTTAATTTTTGTTCTATTGTTGCTTCCATCTTTCTTTAATAATCTGCCTTTTAATAGTAAAATACTGGGTTAGTATTAATTTTAGTTAAGGAGAGTGCAAATGTAGGAAATTTATTTTGAATTATTTCTAATAAGAGATCCATCGTAAACTGCTCACTTTCATAGTGTCCAATGTCAATTAACACGATTTTAGCCTCTGCGTCAAAGAATTGATGGTACTTAAAATCTGAAGTCAATAACACATCTGCCCCCTGTTTAATCGCATTTTTAGTTAAAAAACTCCCAGAACCACCGCAAATAGCCACTTTATGGATGTTTTTTCCTAAGTCTACAGTATGCCTGATAAGCCCAGTTTTAAATCGTTTTTTACAAAGGGCTAAAAAAGCATTTAAATCGCCGGATGCTTCCCATATTCCTATCATTCCAGCTCCAATTGCTTGATTTGGATTGTCAATTTGAAAAATTTGATAGGCAACCTCTTCATAAGGATGGTGATCAATCATGTTTTTAATAATTTCCGATTGCAAGTGTTGCGGAAAAATAACCTCTATGCAGGTTTCTGGCTCGTAATGCCTAATTCCCTTTTCGCCGATATAGGCTTTGCTTTTATGGCCGGGTTTAAAGGTGCCTTCGCCAGTACTCACAAAACTACATTCTGCGTAGTTTCCTATATTTCCTGCACCTGCGGCAAATAGCGCATCTCTCAACACGCCAACATGCTCATTAGGACAATAACATTGTAATTTTCGAAGCGTGGCTTCTTTCGGCGCTAAAATTTCACAGTCAATTAAGCCAAGTTGATCGGCAATGGTTTTATTTACGCCTAATTTTACGTTATCTAGATTAGTATGAATAGCATATATGGCAATTTGGTGTTGAATGGCTTTCATAACCACTCTTTCGACATAGCTTTTGCCTTGAAATTGTTTGATTCCGCTGAAAACAATAGGATGGTGTACAATAATGATATTTGCACCAGTTTCAATAGCTTCATTAACCACTGCTTCTGTACAGTCTAAGCAAACCAGCCCTTTGGTGAGTTCCATTTCCGGATTGCCGACTATCAGCCCTGAGTTATCATAATCTTCTTGATAAGCTAAGGGAGCATAAGATTCTAAAAAATCACAAATGTTTTTTATTTTCATTGTTGATAATAGCTAAGATTTAAAGTAAAGGTGCGAAAAATAATTTTTTTTATATATTTAATCCATGATTACGATAGCAGTTTATAATTTAAAAGGCGGTGTAGGCAAAACCGCAGCCGCAGTAAATTTAGCAGCAATTGCTGCTTCAGAAGGCGAAAACACATTATTGTGGGATTTAGACCCACAGGGCTCTACTTCTTTTTATTATCGCGTAAAACCGAAGTTTAAAGGAGGTGCTAAAACGCTGGTTGGTAAAAATTCAGAAATCTTAGCGGCGGTTAAAGAAACCGAATACGAAAATTTAGATTTAATACCAGCCGACCTTTCTATTAGAAATATGGATTTTCATTTAGAAGAAGGCAAAAATTCTAAAAAGAAATTGGCAGAGTCTATCAAAGATTTAGCGGGCACCTACGATAACTTATTTATCGACGCGCCTCCAGGTATTTCTTTATTGTCGGAAAATATTTTTCATGCGGCTGATTATATTTTAATGCCAATGATTCCTACAACCCTTTCGGTTCGAAGTTATGATATGATTATTGAATTTTTTGAACAGAACAATTTAGATAAGCATAAAATTCTACCATTCTTTTCTATGTACGATGCGAGAAAAAAAATGCACATTGATATTGTTTCTGAGTTCGAAAATAAAAAGAGATTCTTACAGGCTGCTATTCCATACTCAACGGATGTAGAGCGAATGGGTTTATATGAAGCACCTTTGGTTTCTTATTCTACTTATTCAAAAGCGGCGCTCGCTTACCACCAATTGTGGTCCGAATTCTTAAGAAAAATGTAATTAAGATTTAGGGTAATTTTTATTGGCTAAATAAACGCCAACCAGTATACCAACAAGGCCAATGAGTTGAATATAACTAATTGGCTCTCCATCTATAAAGCCCCAAAACAATGCGACTATAGGAATTAGGTAGGTTACCGACGCTGCATAAACTGGGGTGGTAATTTGTACAAGTTTATTAAACAGCACGAGCGATATAGCCGTACCAAAGAGTGCTAGCAATATAATAAATCCTAATGCTTGACCTGCGCCAACATCGTGCATTGTTTTGTAAATAAAATCGGTATGCGCGAATAAATAGTAACCATATGCGGGCCCAATAAATAAGAGCGCCATAGAAGAAATAGCAATAGCTGGTAGTGCGTATAAATAATTTTTAATAAGATTTACGCTCCAAGCGTAACAAAGTGTTGCTAAAAAAATATAGGAACCATATTGATAATTTGTTTCAATGCTTCCATTTGCTTTGAAAACAATTAATACAATTGCGCCAATCATTCCAATTATAATACCTGTAATTTTTGTAGAAGAAAAGTGTTGTTTGAAAAATGCTACTGCAATAATCAAAGTAAACAAGGGCGTAAGGGAATTGAGCACTCCTGCGGTAGAACTTGAAAGTTTAGTTTGTGCGTTTGCAAATAAGATGGCTGGAAACCCATTTCCTAATAAACCCACCAGCGTAATCATGAATAAAAATTTTGATGGAACTTTTTGAAAATTCCGAATGGTTAGAGGTAATAAGAAGAGAAAAGAAAAAAACATGCGCATTGTAGCTACTTGTGAAGCGCTATAAACTTTCAAGGCATTCTTCATTAAAATAAATGAACTACCCCAAATTAATGCAAGCGCAATGAGCAATATGATTGGCAAGAATTGTTTAATTTTCGACATATAATTTTTCAGCCTGCAAAATAGAAATATATTTTCGTGTCTTTGAGATTTATTTCTATTTTTAAACAATGAGTAATTTTTTTGAAACACCTATCGAATTTTTGAAAGGAATTGGTCCAACTAAAGCCGATGTGCTTAAAAAAGAGTTGGGCATCTTTACTTTTCAAGACCTGTTGTTTCATTACCCATTTCGATATATAGACCGCACAAAATATTATCAGATTAAAGAAGTTACCTCAGACTTGCCATTTATTCAGTTTGTAGGCAAATTAACAAATAAGCAAGTAGTTGGAGAAAGACAAGGTAAAAGATTGATCGCACAATTCGAAGATGCCACCGGAATGATTGAATGCGTTTGGTTTCAGAGTTTAAAATGGGCTGATAAAAGTTTAATTATCGGTACAAGTTATGTGGTGTTTGGCAAGCCAACTTACTTTGGCGCTAAAGCGAATATTGTTCACCCTGAAATAGAAACAGTTGCTAATCACGACCAAACAGTGGCGACTGCATTACAGCCAGTATACAATACAACCGAAAAATTAAAGTCGTTTTATTTAGATAGCAAAGGCTTTTTAAAAATTCAGAAGCAATTGTTAAGCGTTGCTTTAAAAGAAATTAAAGAGAATTTACCAGAAAGCATTTTATCGAAATACCAAATGCTTTCTCGTGCAGAAGCAATTGCAGAAATCCACTTTCCAACAGACGCAAAAAAATTACAGCGTGCAACCGCTAGGTTAAAATTCGAAGAGCTTTTTTTAATCCAAATAAAGCTATTAAAAATTAATTCAAACAGAAAATTAAAGTCTCGCGGATTTATTTTAAATAAAGTTGGCGATTTATTCAATCAATTTTATAAAGAAAAAATACCATTCGAATTAACGGGTGCACAAAAAAGAGTTGTCAAAGAAATTAGGGCAGATACTGTTTCTGGAATGCAGATGAACAGGCTATTACAAGGAGATGTTGGCAGTGGGAAAACCATGGTTGCGCTGTTAACTATGTTGCTAGCAATAGACAATGGCTTTCAAACTTGTTTAATGGCGCCTACAGAAATTTTAGCCCAACAACATTTTCAATCTCTCAAAGACTTGCTCTCCGATTTACCTGTGAATATTAAAGTATTAACGGGCTCTGCAAAATCAAAAGCGCGCAAAGAAACATTAGCCGAATTAATTTCGGGCGAATGCAATATTGTGGTAGGCACGCATGCCTTAATTGAAGAGACCGTTCAGTTTAAAAATTTAGGCATGGTGGTAATTGATGAGCAACATCGATTTGGTGTGGAGCAAAGAGCAAAACTTTGGCGCAAAAATACGCAAGCGCCCCATGTATTAGTCATGACAGCGACGCCAATTCCAAGAACCTTAGCCATGACACTTTACGGAGATTTAGATGTGTCGGTTATTGATGAATTACCTGCAGGAAGAGTGCCTATTGAAACGGTACACCAGAACGAATCACAAAGGCTTAGGCTCAATGCATTTATTGCCAAAGAAATTGAAAAAGGCAGACAAGTTTATGTAGTGTATCCCTTAATTAAAGAATCTGAAAAATTAGATTTATTAAATTTAACGGAAGGCTACGAAAGTATGATACGGGCATTTCCATTGCCAAAGTATAAAGTATCTGTGGTGCATGGCCAAATGAAACCGGCAGATAAAGATTTTGAGATGCAACGATTTGTAAAAGGAGAGACCCAAATTATGGTGGCCACAACGGTGATAGAGGTAGGGGTAAATGTGCCGAATGCTTCCATTATGGTTATTGAAAATGCGGAACGATTTGGTTTATCTCAACTCCATCAATTAAGAGGCAGAGTAGGCAGAGGATCCGAAAAGTCTTATTGTATTTTAATGTCGGGCAATAAATTATCTAACGATGGGAAAACCAGATTACAAACCATGGTGAATACTAGTAATGGTTTTGAAATTTCCGAAATTGATTTACAATTACGCGGCCCCGGAGATTTACAAGGCACGCAACAAAGCGGCGTTTTAGACTTACACATTGCCGACCTTGCAAAGGACCAAAGAATATTACAAGAGGCCAGGGTAGCCGCGCAAGAAATTTTAGCAACAGACGTAAACTTAACAAGCGCAGACAATAGCAGACTAAGAGCTTATCTTTCCTTACAAAAGTCAAATCAAATTAATTGGGAACAAATTTCTTAGGCTATGGTATTTAGTAGCACGCTATTTCTTTTTTTATTCTTACCGATATTTTTCGTCTTTTACTTTATTGCACCAAAGCGACATAAAAATAAAGTTATTCTATTGTTTAGTTTTTTATTTTATCAATGGGGCGCACCTACTTTTGTCTATTTATTATTGCTTGTTACCTTTATCGATTTTTTTATTGTTCAAAAAATGGATCAATCGATTGGCAAACAAAGGAAACAGCTACTTATACTTTCTTTGCTTTTAAATATTGGTTTACTTTCTTATTTTAAATACGCAAATTTTTTTATTGAAAACACCAATGCCATTTTAACAACCGCTGGATTTAAAAATATAGCCTGGACCCATGTCGTTTTACCAATTGGCATTTCCTTTTTTGCATTCGAAACCCTTACCTACGCTATAGATGTGTATCGTAGGGTGCATAAGCCATTAAAAAGTGTATTAGATTATTATACCTACATATTATTGTTTCCTAAATTAATTGCAGGGCCAATCGTACGCTTTCACGAAATTGCAGATCAGATTTCGGATCGGTCTGCTCAAGACACTTTCGAAAACAGGATGATTGGCTTTCAGCGTTTTGTTATTGGGCTCGCAAAAAAAATACTCATTGCCAATGTAATGGCTACAGTTGCAGATGCCTCTTTTAATGCAAGCACAACAAGCATTGGCGCATATAATGCATGGCTTGGTGTTATAGCTTATTCTTTTCAAATTTATTTTGATTTTTCTGGTTATTCGGATATGGCAATTGGCTTAGGCAAAATGATGGGATTTCAATTCATCGATAATTTTAACAATCCATATAACTCAGCTAGTATTACCGAATTTTGGAGAAGATGGCACATGAGTTTAGGCCGATGGATGCGCGATTATTTATATATTCCTTTGGGTGGAAACAAAGGGTCAAAATTGCGCGTGTTTTTTAATTTATGGTTGGTGTTTTTAGTTTCAGGGCTATGGCATGGTGCTGCATGGAACTTTATAGCCTGGGGCGCATTTCATGGATTTTTTTTAATTGCAGATAAAATTTTTCTTTTAAAATTTTATGCGCGTATTGGCAAGTTTCCGAGCGTTATGATCACTTACCTCATCACCTTGTTTGGTTGGGTTCTATTTAGAGCAGATTCTTTAACACATGCACTGAGCTATAGTAAAGAACTATTTCAATTTCGATACAATCTTTCTTTGCATAATATAAATGCCTATTATGTTTTCATTTTAATTTTTGCTTTTCTTTTTTCTTTTGGAGCTTTAAGCTCAAAAATAGAAAAGCTACAAGATCAAATTTATACGGGTAGTTTATTAAAGTCGCACGTTTATGTAACTAGCATAGTTTTGTTTTTGTTATTTTCGCTTACGCTGATTTTTGTTATTAGCGCAAATTTTAATCCGTTTATTTATTTCAGATTTTAAAATGAATAAACTAAACAAAACGGCCATTAAATTTTTTCTTATTGCAATACTAGTGTTGTTGCTCCTGCCCATGATTAACTATCAACTAAAATTTGCCAATGAACTCAGTTTGCATGGTTCCGAAACCCAATTCCGCCAACCAATACGAAGCTTTAAATCTTATTTTACAGGGCAATACCAAGACTCTTTCGCGAATTATTTTTCTGCCAACTTACCACTCCGATCATATGCTATTAAAACGCATAATCAGATTTTATACAGCGCATTTAAATACACTAATGCGTCACAAGTTGTTATTGGCAAAGAAAGTTATTTGTATGAAACACCTTATTTAAATGCTTTTACTGGGCTTAATTATATTGGCGATTCAGCAATTAACGAGCGAATGCTAAAGCTTCAAAAAATTCAATTAGCATTAGCGAAAATAAATAAAAAACTACTCGTTGTTTTTGCGCCAGGTAAAGCAAGTTTTTTCCCGGCAACAATACCAAACGATTATCAGCAAATAATAAATAAAAACAACCACGACGAATTTGTAAAAGCATATCAAAAAAATCAAATTAACCACATCGATTTTGTAAGTTATTTTAATAAGCTAAAACAAACAACCCCTTATCCTTTGTACGGAAAATATGGCATACATTGGTCTCAATATGGCATGAACATTGCCTTAGACTCTATGCTTCATAAAATGGAGTTAGCTACAAATCAAAAATTTCCTAGCAAATTAAATTTAGAAACAGCTGTAATAAATGGCTATCGATTTACCGATAACGATGTGGAACTTGCCTTAAATTTACTTGTTGATTTACCAAAAGAAAATATGGCATACCGTAGTTTTCAATTCGAAAAAAATAATAAAAAATATAAACCCAACATCATTGTTGTAGCAGATAGTTATTGGTGGTTGGCACATAATAATTATATCAGTAAAGAAATTTTCAAGGAGTATCATTTTCTATACTACAATAAATCAATCTATGATTTTGATCAACAGCTGCCATTAACACTCAACGACGATTTAATTGCAGATTATTTAAATCGCGCCGATGTAATTGTTTTATTGGCTACCGAAGCAAATCTCAACTGGTTCCCTTATGGAATTGATGATCAATTATTGAATATTTTAAGTAGACCTAAGCAAAACCAATTATTTTCTGAAGAAGCCATTCAGCTTAAAATCAATGAAATTAAATTAGACGTTAAGTGGTTTCAAGCGGTTCGGGAAAAGGCTATAGTAAATCGAGCCGACCTAATTCAACAATTAAGAGCCGATGCGATTTGGGTTTTACAGCATCCATAATTACTAGCAGAAGTGCTTTTTCTGTGTTTTTTTAAAAAATTAAAACACTTAAGCATTAAATAGGTTATGGTATTGATAATTTATAACAATGAAATTAGTAGTAACGCGTCCTTGGATGCAATTTACTTTATTAGCAGCAAGTATATATAATTTGATTTGGGGTTTTACAACTTTGTTAAACCCTCAGCAATTATTCAACAACTTGCACTTGCAGCTTCCCAATTACATCGTAATGTGGCAAGGCATTGCATTTGTTGAAATTTTATTTGGATTTGGTTATTTACTAGCAAGTAAACATCCTTTTAAACATTGGATCATTGTGCTTTTAGGTCTATTGTTAAAAACAGCCATTGCGTTTGGTTTCGTTTATTTATGGTGGCAGAATAAATTGCCAATTAATCTATTTACTCATGTTTTAGCGAATGATATTATTTGGATAATTCCATTTTCGCTTATTTTATATTATACATTTGAAAACGCGCAGTGCAATCGCGAACTCAGTGCATATAATATGCACGAAAGAAAATTAAAATCGCTCGATAACATTATTACCAACCAAGGCTTAAGTTTAGCTACCTATTCGGATCAACAACCAACTATGCTTGTTTTTTTAAGACATTTTGGATGTACTTTTTGCAAAGAGGCATTACAAGAGATTAAAAAAAATAGGGCAGCAATTGAATCAGAAGGAACAAAAATTATTTTAGTTCATTTAGCAGACGAATTGGAAGCAGCAGCAGCGACTCGAAAATACCATATAGCAGATCTTCCCCGCATCAGCGATCCAGAAAAAAAATTATACAAAGCATTTGGTTTGCAAAGAGGTAACTTTGTGCAATTACTAGGTTTCAATGTAATCATAAGAGGCGTAGTAGCTGGTTTAATAAAAGGGAATTTCCCTCAAAAACCAAATGCGGATCCTTTTCAAATGCCAGGGGTGTTTTTACTTTTTAAAGGAGCTGTATTGCAAACATTCAAACACACTACTTCTGCAGATCGCCCAGACTACATCGAACTGGCTAAAATTGAATCGAAAAATTAGCCCTTATATTCTATAATATTCCTATTTTTGTGCCTTAATTTAATTCTTTTATGAGCACAAATCGCGGTCCAATATCTCAATTTATCGAGAAAAATTATTTGCATTTTAATGCAGCAGCATTAGTCGATGCAGCAAAAGGTTACGAAAAGCATTTACTCGAAGGAGGTAAAATGATGATCACTTTAGCTGGGGCAATGAGTACTGCTGAATTGGGTATTTCTTTAGCAGAAATGATTCGTCAAGGTAAAGTGGATATTATATCTTGTACCGGCGCTAATTTAGAAGAAGACATCATGAATTTGGTAGCGCATAAAAGCTATAAACGCGTACCGAATTATAGGGATCTAAGCCCTCAAGAAGAATGGGATTTGTTAGAAAACGGATATAACAGAGTAACAGATACTTGTATTCCGGAAGAAGAAGCGTTTCGTAGAATTCAAAAGCATATTGTAAAGCAGTGGAAAGATGCCGAAGCACAGGGAGAAAGATTTTTGCCACATGAATTTATGTATAAGCTCTTGCTCTCCAAAGACATGGAACAATATTATGAGATTGATCCTAAAAATTCTTGGATGTTAGCAGCAGCAGAACGCAATTTGCCAATTATCTGTCCAGGATGGGAAGACTCCACCATGGGTAATATTTTTGCATCCTATTGTATTAAAAATGAATTGAGCCCTTCCACTATGAAATCTGGTATTGAATACATGATGTATTTAACAGATTGGTATAAAGCTAACTCTGCTGGAAAAGGTGTTGGATTTTTTCAAATTGGTGGTGGTATTGCGGGTGATTTTCCAATTTGCGTAGTGCCCATGATGTACCAAGATTTGGAATGGCATGATGTACCTTTTTGGAGTTATTTCTGTCAAATATCTGATTCTACTACATCTTACGGCTCATACTCAGGCGCAGTTCCAAACGAAAAAATTACTTGGGGTAAGTTAGATATCGACACACCAAAATTTATAGTGGAGTCTGATGCTACGATTGTTGCGCCCTTAATTTTTGCTTGGATTTTAAAGCAATAATTTTCGTTCTATTTAGAATGATTCGAAATAATATATAATGTCTTCGAATTGTCATAGAAATGAAATAAAATCCTATTTTTGTGCCACAAATAAGGCTTTTTAGGTTCAATTAAGTCGGATTTAATTAGGTTAAATTTTAATAAATAATTGAACATTTTTTCATAAGATATTAATTATCAATTTATATGGGTTTTAATTTCTCGTTAACAAAAAATCACTCATTAAAAGCAATCCTCACGCTATTTTTTGCAATCGCTTGTGTTAGTTTTTCAAACGCGCAAGATTTAAAAGCAGGAGAAAGTCTCTACAAAGCAAACTGTACTTCTTGTCACGCTATTGACAGAAAAGTTATTGGCCCTGCTCTAAAAGATGTAATCGAAGCGCAAGATGAAGCTTGGATGGTGAAGTGGATTAAAAATTCGCAGTCGCTTGTAAAAGCTGGCGATCCTGCTGCGGTTAAAATTTTTAATGAATACAATCAGTCTATCATGAGTTCATTTCCGCAGTTTTCGGATGATGATGCAAAAAGTATTATTGCTTATGTGAAAGCAGAACGCGACAAGCCTAAAGCTGCACCAACAGATGCAGCTGGTGCTGGATCGGGAGCAAATGCTAGCGCTGTAAATGATTATACCATCATAGGTTTGGTGATATTAATTGCTGTTTTAATTTTAGTAGTTTATGTTTTAAACAGAGTTATTAATTCTTTAGAAAAATTAATTCGAATTAATAATGGTGAAGTTGTCGACGCAGTAGTTAATGCGATAAAAGAAAAAGTATCTACTTTCAAATGGGTTTTATTAAACAAGAAAAAAGTATTTTATGCAGGCATGTTATTCATTTTTGTATTTAGTATTTGGTCTTGGAATCAAATGTCGAGTATCAATGTAAATACAGGATACCAACCAGTTCAACCAATTGCATTCTCTCACGAATTACATGCTGGCATTAATCAAATCAATTGTCAATATTGTCATTCAGGCGCATTCAAATCTAAAAATGCAAGTATTCCTTCTTTAAATGTTTGTATGAATTGCCACAACTATGTACAAGCAACAGAAAAATACAATGGCGAAATTTCACCAGAAATTAAAAAGATTTATACTGCTTTAGATTACAATCCAGAAACTCGTATTTATGGAAAAAATACGAAACCAATTGAGTGGGTAAGGATTCATAACCTTCCAGACTTCGCTTATTTTAATCACTCGCAACACGTTAAAGTTGCAGGTTTGGCTTGTCAACAATGCCATGGTCCAGTAGAAAAAATGACAGAAGTTTATCAATATTCTCCACTGACTATGGGATGGTGTATTAACTGTCACAGAACAACAGAAGTTAACTCAAAAGGCAATGCGTATTACGATAAAATTCTTGCTGCGCATGAAGAGATCAAAAAAGGTAAAAAAGTTACTGTTGCCTTGTTAGGTGGTTTAGAGTGTGTAAAGTGTCATTATTAATAAGAAATTAGATTTTTAAATATCGTCATATAAATGATGGAAAATAACGAAAAAAAATATTGGAAAGGTTTAGAGGAATTGCATGCAAGTCCCGACTTTGTAAAGCACAAAAGCAACGAGTTTGCAGAAGAACTTCCAATTGATGAATTATTAACGGAGTCTAAAGTAAACACTCCAACTCCTCGTAGAGATTTCCTAAAAGCTTTAGGATTTGGTATGGGTGCAGTTGCTTTGGCAGCTTGTAACGAAGCGCCAGTGCAAAAGGCAATTCCTTACTTAATTAAGCCAGAAGAAATTGTACCAGGTATTCCTAACTATTATACTTCAAACTATAATGGTTTAGGTGTTTTGGTAAAAACAAGAGAAGGTCGTCCAATTAAAATAGAGGGTAACCCGAACGATCCCATTTCTATGGGTGGTACGGATGCGCAAGCGCAAGCGGCTGTTTTAGATTTATACGATACGTCTAGGTTAAAAAATCCGGTTGTTAAAGGAGTAGATTCGAATTGGGATGCTGCAGATAAACTTGTGAAATCAAGTTTAGCAGAGATTGCTGCAAAAGGGGGCAATATTAGAATTTTAACAGACACGATTTTGTCTCCATCTACCAAGTCTGTTATTGCAGATTTTTCAAGCAAATATGCAAACGTTAAGCAAGTAGTGTTTGATGCTACTTCTTATTCAGGCATCATTAATGCAAATAAAAATAGTTTTGAAAAAGCAGGCATTCCATCTTATAAGTTTGACAAAGCTGCGGTAGTTGTAAGTTTTGATGCAGACTTTTTAGGTTCGTGGATTTCTCCTGTAGAGTTTACTAGACAATATGTTTCGCTAAGAAATCATAAAAGTTTAGAACATAAAAAAATGTCGCGTCACATTCAAATCGAAACAGGTTTGAGTATGACTGGTACAAATGCTGATGCAAGAATTGCGATCAAGCCTTCTCAACATGGAAGCGCTGTAATTGCTTTATACAATGAGCTTGCAACTTTAGCAGGTGCTGCAAAAGTATCGGCAACCGATTTGCCATTCGCAAAAAAATTAACAGCTATCGCCAAAGAATTATGGGCGGCTAAAGGAAACTCATTAGTGGTTTCTGGCTCCAATGATGTTTCTGTTCAAGTGGTAATCAACGCAATCAATGCTATCTTAGGTAACTATGGTAGCAGCATCGATTTAGATAATTTATCAAATCAATATCAAGGTAACGATGCAGAGATGCAAGACTTACTTGCTGAAATGAATGCGGGTAAAGTAGATGCATTATTTATTTTAGGTGCAAACCCTGCTTACAGTTTTGCGCAAGCAACTGCATTTACAAATGCAATGGCAAAAGTAAAATTGAAAGTATCTTTTGCAGATAGAGCAAATGAAACAGCTGCTAGCTGTGATGTGATTGCACCAAACACGCATTTCTTGGAATCATGGGATGATGTTTCTGCTAGAACTGGCGTTTACAGTGTAGTTCAGCCTACTATTGCACCGGTATATAATTCGAGACCAGCTGCACAATCATTATTAATGTGGGCAGATTTACCTTCAGATTATTTAGCATATATCAAAGCATATTGGGAGAAAAATATTTATCCATCTGTAGCAAACACCGGAACGTTTACTAATTTCTGGGAAGCAAGTTTGCAAAGTGGTTCGGTAGTCATTAACCAACAAGTTGCAAAATCATACACATTCAATAAAGACATCAACGCAGTTGCAAATACCATTCGCAACGCAAACAAAAATACAAGCGCAGTAGAATTGGCTATTTACCAAAACACTGCGATTAGAAATGGCGAGCATGCAAACAATCCTTGGTTGCAAGAAATGCCAGATCCAGTTTCTAAAGTAACTTGGGATAACTACGCTGCTATTAATCCAATTTTTGCAAAAGAATTGGGCTTAACAGAAAACAGCATGGTTACTATTAAGTCTGCAAACAATATCGTAACGCTTCCAGTATTAATGCAACCGGGCCAAGCAATGGGCACCGTTTCTGCTGCTATTGGATATGGTAGAACTGCAGCTGGTAAGGCGGGCTCAAATGTTGGGGTAAATATGTATCCTTTCTTATCTACTGTAAATGGAACTTTCCAAAATTATAATTCATCAATTGAATTAGTAAAAGCAGAAGGAAGCTACGAATTAGCACAAACACAAACGCATCATACCATTGAAGGTAGAGATATCATCAAAGAAAAAACTTTAGCAGCTTATGCGGGTCATGAGCCTGCTGCAGAAGGCGAGCACCATGCATCTGGCGAACACGCTGAAAGTAAAGGTGAACACCATGCAGACTTATGGGCAGCATATCAAAAGAATGGTCATCACCATTGGGCAATGACTATCGACTTAAACGCTTGTACAGGTTGTGGCGCTTGCGTAGTAGCATGTAATTCGGAAAACAACGTACCAGTTGTTGGCCGTGATGAAGTGCGTCGTCGTAGAGAAATGCACTGGATTCGCATCGATCGTTATTATACTTTCGAAGACAATGCAGGTAAAGAAATTACAAGAGAAAAAGAGTACAATCAAGTTGAAAATTACGAGAATGTAAAAGTAATTCATCAACCAATGTTATGTCAACATTGCGATCATGCACCTTGCGAAACAGTTTGTCCTGTATTAGCTACCATGCACTCTTCGGAAGGCTTAAATCAAATGGCTTACAACCGTTGCGTAGGAACTCGTTATTGCGCAAACAACTGTCCATATAAAGTGCGTCGTTTCAACTGGTTTAACTACTGGAATGATGATCGTTTTGCAAATTACTTGCATAATGAAGCGGCTTACTTGGCTTTAAACCCAGATGTTACCACTCGTTTTAGAGGAGTAATGGAAAAATGTTCTTTCTGTGCGCAAAGAATTCAAGCTGGAAAATTAAAAGCGAAAATCGAACACCGTCCATTAAAAGACGGCGATGTAGTAACCGCTTGTCAGCAAGGTTGCCCTGCTAATGCAATTGTTTTTGGAGATGTTAACGATCCAAATTCTGAAGTAGCAAAATTAATTAAAGGCGATAGAACATATTTCGTATTAGAAGAAATCAATGTTCAACCTGGAATTGGTTACATGACCAAAGTAAGAAATACAATAGAATCATAATTTAAAAGGATAAAATTTATATCGTATGTCATCACACAGCGAATCAATAATAAGAGAACCGTTAATTACTGGTCAAGCCATCAGCTACAGTCAAATTACTGAAGATGTTTGCGCCCCAGTAGAAAGAATGCCAAGCAAAGCTTGGTGGATCGGATTCAGTATTGCAGTTGCCGGATTGCTTTTATGGATAATCGCAGTAAGCTATACCTTTTGGAATGGTATAGGCGCTTGGGGTTTAAATAAAACGGTTGGTTGGGCATGGGATATTACCAACTTTGTTTGGTGGGTAGGTATCGGTCACGCCGGAACTTTAATTTCCGCGATTCTATTGTTATTCCGCCAAAACTGGAGAAACTCTATTAACCGTTCGGCAGAGGCAATGACCATTTTTGCCGTTATTTGTGCTGCATCATTTATTGTTGCACATATGGGTCGCCCTTGGGTTGCTTATTGGCCATTACCATTGCCAAATCAATTTGGTTCTTTATGGGTAAACTTTAACTCTCCATTAGTTTGGGACGTTTTTGCAATCTCAACTTATTTTTCTGTTTCCTTAGTTTTTTGGTACACAGGTTTATTACCAGATATTGCAACTATCAGAGACCGTGCACAAGGATTAAGAAAAAGAATTTATTCTATCCTATCATTTGGTTGGAATGGTTCGGTAAAAACATGGCAACGTTTCGAAACAGTCTCGTTAATTTTAGCGGGTGTTTCTACGCCATTAGTATTATCAGTACACACCATTGTATCATTCGATTTTGCTACTTCAGTAATTCCTGGATGGCATACAACAATTTTCCCTCCATACTTTGTGGCTGGTGCAATTTTCTCAGGCTTTGCGATGGTGTTAACATTATTGTTAATTGCTAGAAAAGTTTTGGGATTTGAAAATTACATCACCATGGCTCACATCGAATCAATGAATAAAATTATTATTCTAACTGGTTCAATTGTTGGGGTTGCTTATGGAACAGAGTTTTTTATTGCTTGGTATTCTGGTGTAGAATATGAGCAATATGCATTCATTAACCGTGCTACTGGTCCATACTGGTGGGCATATTGGTCAATGATTACTTGTAACGTAATTTCACCACAACTATTCTGGTTCAAAAAAATCAGAACCAGTGTAACTGCAACTTGGATCCTTTCTATTTTCGTAAATATTGGTATGTGGTTCGAGCGTTTTGTAATTATCGTTACTTCACTGCACAGAGATTATTTACCATCAAGTTGGGCTATGTTCTATCCAACATGGGTTGATGTTTCCATCTTCATTGGATCATTAGGATTATTCTTCACCTTATTTTTATTGTTCTTAAGGGTATTACCTGCAATTGCAATGGCAGAGGTAAAATTATTATTGAAAGGTTCTTCGGAACAATCTAAACGTAAATTAATTGAGCATGGTCACGCAGCACTTCCTGAAGGATACGATGGAAGTATTGAAGTAGCAAACGCTAAAAACTAAATTAACGAGGTAAAAGAGATGAGTAAAGTAAAATATATTTTAGGACATTTTGACGATCCAGATGTTATGATGTCGGGAATAGATCAATTACAAAAAAGTAATATATCTATTGAAGATGTTTTCACACCATTCCCAATTCACGGAATTGAAAATAAATTAGGCGTGAAAAGATCGAGGTTACCAATCGCTGCATTTTGCTTCGGTATTACAGGAACAATTACCGCTTTTGTAATGATTTATTATATGTTGGTAGTAGATTGGCCTATGAATATTGGTGGTAAGCCAGCATTTGCATTCCCAGATTTTATTCCTGTCATGTTTGAATTAACCGTTTTGTTTGCGGCATACGGAATGGTATTCACCTTCTTTTATGCAAATCACTTATTCCCAGGTAGAGCACCAAGAGTAATGGATCTAAGAGCAACAAACGACAGATTTGTAATTGCAATTGACGCAAGTTTAAATGATATTAATTCAGTTGATGCCGTTTTAAAAGAAGCAGGTGCAATTGAAATCAAACACAATGAAAGAAAATACATTAGCTATGATGAAGAATAGTTTCAAGATTTTTATAGTCGCTGTTGGTACTTTTGTGACCATTGGTTCTTTAAGTTCTTGCTATCACAGTAAGAGAAACCCTGGATATGAATATGCCCCGAATATGTATCGTGCATTAGCACCTAATCCGGACCAACCGACTGCTAGTTTTAAAGATGGCAAAGCAGCACAAAACCCAGTTGATGGAACAATTCCAATGGGCTGGACTAAGTTTCATTACGAAAATAATTTAGCGGGTTACGAATTAGCTTCTAAAGAGTTGGTTAATCCATTTGCAAATGATACCGCTGCTTTAACAGAAGGCAAAAATTTATATACCAATTTCTGTACACAATGCCATGGTATGCAAGGTAAAGGAGATGGCGCTATTGTGGTGGCTGGTAAATTTCCGCCTCCACCAGCATATGCTACAGGTGTTTCTTCTAGAGGCGGCGGCATGAAAGATTTAACCGATGGTAAAATATTCCATACCATCACTTACGGAGTGAACTTAATGGGTTCGCATGCTGCACAAATTAGTCCAGCAGAAAGATGGAAAATTGTTTTATACGTTCACGAGTTACAAAAATTACAATAATATATACTGATGGCAAATTTCGATTTAACTCAGAAATATGAATTTTCTTCTAGCGCAAAACGCTGGTCGATCATCATGATTTTATTAGGTATTGCAACAATTGCATTTGGTTTCATGTCTGGTGAGTCAGACCGTACCTTCGCAAATCTTTTGTTGAATAGCTATTATATGACTGGCATTTGTGTGGCTGGTTTGTTTTTTATTGCTGTGCAATTTGTTGCGAATGCAGGTTGGTCTACCTCTTTAATTAGAGTACCTTCTGCTTTTAGTACCGTGTTGCCTTGGGCAGGATTAATTTTAGTTGCAGTTGTTGGCGCTGGTTTAGCAACAGGTCATTTATATCAAAACTGGGCAAATCCAGCTTTAACAGATCATAATAGTCCAGAATTTTCTGAATTAATAAAAGGTAAATCAGGGTATTTAAATACACCTTTCTTTATGATTCGTATTGTTGGCTTTTTATTAGTGTGGTCATTATTTATGCGCGTACTAAGAAAGTATACTTTAAACGAAGACTTAGTGGGCGGCTTATTAAACTACAACAAGAGCATAAAAATTTCTGCTATATTTTTAGTAGTATTTGGTTTTAGTTCTGCCATTTTCGCATTTGATGTGATTATGTCTTTAGAAGCAAAATGGTTCTCGACTATGTTTGCATGGTATAACTTTGCAGCACTTTGGGTTTGTGGTTTAGCTACAATGGCCTTAACTATTATTTTATTGAAAGAAAAAGGATATTTCGGTTGGGTGAACGAAAGTCACATGCACGATTTAGGAAAATTTATTTTCGCATTTTCTATTTTCTGGACTTATGTTTGGTTCTCTCAATTTTTATTGATTTACTACGCAAATCTTCCAGAAGAATCTGTTTACTTCCAAGAGAGATGGACCGATCATTATTTTATATGGTTCTGTTTAAATATTGCCATTAATTTTGTTGCGCCCGTTTTAATTTTAATGTCTCGCGATTCAAAAAGAAATTTCAAAATGATGAAAATCGTTACCATTGTTATTTTATGTGGTCACTGGTTAGATTATTATATGATGATCATGCCAGGAACAATGGGAGAGCATAGCGGTTTCGGTATTATTGAAATCGGCACAACTGTTGGCTTTATCGGCACATTTGCTTATTTGATGTTAAATTCATTGAGCAAAGCGCCTTTAGTACCAAAAAACCATCCTTTCTTAAACGAAAGTTTACATCACGAAATTTAATTTATTAACGATTCAAATTGAATATCAATCGTATGAATATATCTATAGCACAGCAATTAAAATCATCAACTAAAGCAATCTTAATATTAGTTTTATTGACGATTTCCTCAACAACATCTTTTGCACAAGCTACTATGCCTGCAGCAACTGATGTTGCAAGTCAAGAACTTGGAATCACTTTTTGGTTTTATGTTTTATTATTAATCGCTGCTGTTTTTGCTTTCGCGGTAATCAATAAAACTTTAAAAGTGTTAGAATTAACTCAAGAATTAAACGGTAAGAAAATCAAAAACACTTACAATAAAGTAAATGGTGTATTCTTTATCTTCTTCTTGGTTTTATTCTTAGGTTATGTGTATTACGAATTCACTACGCATGGCAGAATGGGATTGCCAGAGTCGGCTTCGGAGCATGGTGTAATCACAGACAATTTATTTAATATTACCGCACTCATCACCGGTATTGTATTTATCATCACCCATATTTTATTGTTTTATTTCTCTTTCAAATACAAAGGGAAAGAAAAAAGAACCGCATTCTTTTATCCACACAACGATAAGTTAGAGTTATACTGGACCATTATTCCAGCAATTGTTTTAGCGGTAATGGTTTTATCTGGGTGGAAAGCTTGGACAAATATTACTGCGCCCGCACCAAAAGAAGCATTGACACTTGATGTAACCGGAAAACAGTTTGCTTGGATTGTGCGTTATCCAGGTAACGACAACACATTAGGTTCAAAAGCATTTAAATTAGTAAACGATGTAAACGAAACTGGGGTAGATTTTAATGATAAAAATGCAAAAGACGATTTATTAGTAAACGAAATTTATTTACCAGTTAACAGACCCGTTAAATTTAATTTCAATGCAAGAGATGTAATTCACTCAGCTTATATGCCTCACTTTAGAGCGCAAATGAATTGTGT
>JAURMH010000098.1 GCA_030830805.1 Bacteroidota bacterium | reverse complement strand
CAGCGCAACAATCCCACCACATTTGCTTTGGTTTAGGCTGAAAATATTTAGCTGTGAATTGCGATGATTGATCTTGTACCTCATACAAATATTCGGTATTCAATAATTTTGCAGCATTAGGTAGTCGATAACACGATTCCTCTTTTTGAAAAGGTATTTGTGCTTCGTTTAAATAGTCGGCTAATTTTTGCTCCGCTCCTTTAATAACTCTAATAAATAAATCGGGTTGTATTAATTGCGAACTAATAAAAAGCGTTTGATCTATCGAAGTGGAAAGATGTGCTGTAAATGGAAAGATGTCATTTAAATTAAATTCAGGAAATAGCGAAGCTAAATAGGCCGCTTTTTCGGCAAGGCTATCTGCAATTCTTTCTTGATAATCGGGTTTAAAATAAGCCAACATATCGTCTGGGCTATTAGCAGTTAGAAACAAAGCCACAAAAAGTCTTTCGTCCGATTTAAGGCCCGCTAAGCAATTACCTAACCTAAAATAGGAATATATTGCTTTAGATAAATTTTTTCGATCTCGCGAGCCCATTTGCTTGTTAAGCTTGAAATATTCGGGCAGATATTTGGTAACAGGTCGATCTTTCGGAAATTCAGTTAAAAAAGCATTAAAAATTCGCAGTCTGTTTTCAACTATCATTTGATGGGGTATAAATCATTTTCGCAGTATTGCAAAATATGAATGGCCGTATTCTTTAAACCTAATCCGTTTTGATCTTGTAAATTAAATTTACTCGCCAATCCTTGATAGGTTGGCAATGCATTATTTTCTTTTATTTTTTGCATCAATGGCAGTAAATACATCGCTTGATCAAAGCCTTTGAATGCCATCTCTTGTGGTTCTGTAAAAAAGGTGTCTCTAAATTTTTTCACAAAAATATTCACCGCAGGAAGGTTATAATCTACAAAATAAGCAGCCGTTAAAATAACCTTATACTTTTGCAGCAATGCAGGTTCTATGGTTTGAAAATCAATCCATTTAGGGTGTACCAACAAAGTGATGGCATAATTATTTTTATACTCTTCGAGCTGTTTGAATAAAGTAATCGCAAATGCTTGATCGGCATTAGGTACTAAAATATAATTTTCTTCGTATTTAGATAGATTCGCTTCAATGGTTTTTAAACCCGCTTTTGCAACAATGATTTCTTTTTTGGTAATACCCTTGGCTATTGAATCTATTGAATTTGAGAATGTTTTTGAATACCTAGATTCTGCTAATAATCCGCTTCTGACTACTAAATATTTTTTCAACTGCAAATGATTTACCGCAAATGCCGCCATTTGCATAGCATGTGATTCTAAGGTATTATTTAACATGATGATGTTTTTGTTTTTTAAAACATCAACAGGTAATGGAGAAATTGGAGAAATTATTTTTTTATTACTTTTTTTCGAAAAAGCATTAACAACCGCTAATTCTTTAGGGTAAAATGGACCGAAAATTAAATCTGCATTTTGTAAGGCATTGATTTTGCAAATATTTTCAATGGCCAATGAATCGTTTTCTGTATCAAATAAATTCAAATTAGTTCCATAACCCAAGCTGGCTAAGGAATCTAGCCCTAATTTAAATCCACGATAATAATCAATAGCAAAATTAGCGTTGTCAAAATCTTTCTGTTGTAAGTTTGCAACAGGATCTATTTGTTGAAATTGAAAGGGTAATAACAAAGCAATGTTTGCTTTATTTTTTTCATAGTTGTTTTGTACCGACTGCGCATGAGCAGCAGAAAAAAAACATAGCCATAAAATGACTACAAATATGTGTTTATTCCCATTCAATGGTTGCAGGGGGTTTAGAACTTATATCATAAACCACACGATTAACGCCTTTTACTTGATTGATGATATCGTTCGAAATTTTTGCTAATAAATCATAAGGGATAGGCGACCAATCTGCCGTCATTCCATCAACAGACTCAACGGCTCTTAAGGCAACTACGTGTTCGTAAGTTCTTTCATCGCCCATTACACCAACCGATTGAACTGGTAAAAAGATAGCACCTGCTTGCCAAATTTTATCGTACCAACCCGCATTTTTTAAATGATTAATATAAATATAATCTGCTTGTTGTAAGATGTCAATTTTTTCTTTAGTGACTTCTCCTAAAATTCGAATACCTAATCCTGGTCCAGGAAAAGGATGTCTATTTAAAATTTTATCGTCTATGGCCAAAGCTCTTCCCACTCTTCGCACTTCATCTTTAAATAAAGTATTCAAGGGTTCTACCACTTTTAATTTCATGAAGTCGGGTAAGCCACCCACATTGTGATGCGATTTAATGGTTGCCGAAGGACCTTTAACCGATACCGATTCTATGACATCTGGATAAATAGTGCCTTGTCCTAACCATTTAACATTTTCAATTAAATGTGATTCTGCATCAAAAACATCGATGAAAACTTTTCCGATGGCTTTTCTTTTTTGTTCCGGATCTGATAAGCCTTTAAGGTCTGTATAAAATAATTCTTTTGCATCAACTCCTTTTACATTTAAGCCCATATGCTGATAAGAAGCTAATACTTCTTCGTATTCATTTTTGCGTAATAAACCGTTATCGACAAAAATACAATGCAAGTTTTTACCAATGGCTTTGTGTAATAAAATAGCGGCTACCGATGAATCTACTCCACCCGATAAGCCTAATACCACTTGATCATCGCCTAATTGATTCTTTAATGTTGCAATGGTTGTTTCTATAAAAGCATCTGGTGTCCAGTTTTGTGAGCAAGCACATATATCAACTAAAAAGTTTTGCAATAATTGTTTGCCATCAGTTGAATGCGTTACTTCTGGATGAAATTGTATGCCGTAAATATTTGTATTACTTACATGAAACGCAGCAATTTTAACAGAATCTGTACTGGCAATAATTTCAAAATTTGTAGGTATTTCTGAAATGGTATCTCCATGCGACATCCACACTTGAGATTGAACAGGAATACTTTTCATTAATTTATTACTAGACTGTACCTCTAGTAAATTTGCACGGCCATATTCTCTAATTTTAGAAGGCATTACATGACCACCCGATTGTTGTGCGATCAATTGAGCACCATAACAAATACCTAATACAGGATAATTTGCTGCGATTGCTTGAAAGTCGACAGTGGGTGCTTGGTCTTCCCGAACTGAATGTGGACTACCCGAAAGAATAACTCCTTTTACTGATTCATCTAAAACTGGAACATGGTGAAATGGATGTATTTCACAATAAACATTTAGTTCTCTAACTCTACGCGCAATTAATTGGGTGTATTGTGAACCAAAATCAAGAATGATAATTTTCTCCTGCATGCGCAAAGATACATTTTCGAAATGAAATTTGGGATTGCAGCTACTAGGAAATTTGATTTTTTTTATAGCCCTGCTTCAAGCTCATATTGAACGGTTTCTACGCCAAATTTTCTTAAAAATTCGACTCCTTCATCGATGGCTAAACCTTTGTATTGGGCATAAGAAGAATGGAAATAAACTTTTTTAATACCCGATTGAAAAATCAGGCGCGCACAACTTATACATGGCGATAAAGTACAATACAACGTAGTTCCCTCTAATTGCGAACCATTTTTTGCAGCATATAAAATGGCGTTTTCTTCGGCATGTAAAGCTAAGGAGCAACTGCCTTTAGTATCTCTTGGACAGCCTTCTATTGGAAATTCTTCATCGCAATTATGTGTGCCAGCAGGCGGGCCATTATAGCCAATAGATATGATCCGTGTATCTTTTGTTAATACCGCTCCTACTTGCGCTTTCACACAATGAGAACGTTTAGCCAGATCGAGGGCTAAGTTCATGAATATCTGATCGAATGCTGGACGAATTTTCATAAGGTTGTGTGGGCAAGTTTAAGAAAACTCTCCTGAATTTGCTACTAATTATAAAATATTTAAATATTAAATAGGCTAAAAATTGGGTATTCTTATTTATTTTCACAAATTTACAAGACAATACTTCATAAATGATACAATTATTATTAGGTGCAATTGGTGCAGGACTACTCATGACAATTATGACAGGGCCGGCATTTTTTTCACTGATAAGAACCAGTATACAGAAAGGCTTTTTTGCAGGTGCCATTTTTGCTATTGGCGTTTTTTCGGCCGATTTAATATTTGTCAGTATAACTTTATTAGGCGCTAAACTTTTATCGGTTGCACAAACTTATCAAAACTACATAGCTATTATTGGTAGTGTTTTTTTAGGAATTATTGGCTACCGATATTTCAGCAAACCAGCAGGTGCTATCGAAGAAAAAGGCAAAGAAATTACCCTCAGCAAATTGAAAGTTTTTGCCTATTATTTCAAAGGGCTTTTTATGAATTTACTAAACCCTGGAATGTTATTTTATTGGATAGGATTAGTGAGCTACCTGAGCACCAGTGCTACTTATAGCCAAGATGAAATAAAAATATTTTTGATTACTTGCATGGGAACGGTTTTAAGTACCGATATTATTAAAGCCTATTTTGCTGCAAAAATGCGTCACCTTTTTAACCCGAAAGTGATTCATTTAATGAACAGAATTGTTGGTGTTGCCCTGATGCTTTTTGCATTTGCAATTATTGCCAAATTATTTCTCCTAGTTGCTTAACTAATAAGCACGCTTATTACTTCCTTCTATAAAGTTAATAAAAGCATTGTTTACTACCTTCATGCCGCCCGGTGTTGGAAAATCGCCAGAGAAATACCAATCTCCGGTATGCCCAGGGCAAGCTATGTGTAAATCTTCTATGCTTTGGAAAATAACTTCCACTTCAGCTTGAATATCTTTAGGTCGAACTATTTCCGCTATTTTTTGAGAAATTTCTTCTGGGCTAAATGGCTTATATATTTCTTTGACAAAATTCTTAATTTGATGAGTAGGTAAGTTTACTTGCGATTTACAATTATCATACACTTGCTGAATCAATTGATCCATTCCTCTTTCTTTTAATAAAGCAATAGTAGCTGAAAAGGCAACAAACTCAGCCATTCTAGACATGTCAATTCCGTAACAATCGGGGTACCTAATTTGCGGTGCCGAAGAAACAATAATAATTTTTTTCGGACCTAATCGATCTAAAATTCTTAAAATGCTTTGCTTTAAAGTGGTTCCTCTTACAATAGAATCATCTAATACCACAAGTGTGTCTACGCCCTTTTTTACAACCCCATAAGTGGTGTCATAAATATGTGCAACCATATCTTGACGATCTTCGTCTTGGGTAATAAAGGTGCGCAACTTGGCATCTTTCAAAGTAATTTTTTCGACACGGGGCGCCATACTCAATAATTTTTCGAGCGACTCGTTTGATAAATCTTTTTGAAAATTTAATATTTTTTCTTTTTGATATTTTCTGACATACTTGTGCAGGCCTTCTACCATTCCATAAAAAGCTACTTCTGCTGTATTAGGAATATATGAAAATACCGTATTGGTTAAATCGTTATTGATGGCAGCTAAAATTTTGGGTACCAACATACGGCCCAACTGTTTACGCTCCATATAAATACCCGCATCGTTACCGCGAGAAAAATAAATGCGTTCAAAGGAACAAGCTTTTCTTTCTGCTGGCTCTATAAATTGATGTTCCGAAACCAAACCGCTTTTTTTAATAATTAAAGCATGACCTGGTTGAATTTCTTTGATTGATTCTAAAGGAACATTAAATGCTGTTTGAATGGCTGGTCTTTCTGAAGTAACCACCACCACTTCTTCATCTTCGAAATAAAATGCCGGGCGAATACCCGATGGATCTCGCATTACAAATGCATCACCATGACCTATCATTCCGCAAATAGTATATCCACCATCCCAACTTTTAGCAGAGCGGGTAAGTATAGAAGGCACATCAATGTTTTCTTCTATTAACTTGGTAATTTCAACATTGCTATAGCCTAAAGTTTTATAATGATCAAAAAGACGTTGGTTATCGTCATCTAAAAAATGGCCAATTTTTTCTAATACGGTAATGGTATCTGCTTTTTCTTTAGGATGTTGTCCCAATTCGTAGAGTTGATTCAATAACTCATCTACATTGGTCATATTAAAATTACCTGCTATAATTAGGTTTCTGGTAATCCAATTGTTTTGTCTTAAAAAGGGATGACAGTTTTCAATGTTATTATTTCCAAATGTGCCATACCTTAAATGACCTAATAATAACTCGCCAATATAAGGCGCATTGGATTTGAGCCATTCTGCATTTTGGTAATCAATTGGGTTTTTTGCTTCTACCTCAATTAACCTATTTTGAACATGTTCGAAGATTTCTGCTACCGAATTTTTAGAGGTAGAACGATGCCTACTAATGTATCTGTCGCCGGGCGAAGTGTTGAGTTTGATAGTTGCAATTCCGGCGCCATCTTGACCCCGATTTTGCTGTTTAGACATCAATAAAAATAATTTATTGAGGCCATAAGTAGCCGAACCGTATTTTTGCTGATAAAATGCTAAAGGTTTTTTTAATCTGATCAGTGCAATTCCGCACTCATGCTTGATACTATCGCTCATCGTTGCTAGCTAAGATGCAAATATAAACATTTCTCGCTTTTCTCAAGCCGACTTTTTAGAAAAAAATAGCTGAATTATAGGTTAAAGCAAGAATTTTAAGCAATAATGCTTTGTATATAACTGATAATGTTAGAGGGCAAAATTCCGAAATAAATAATAGCCAAAATCAAAGGCAATACCAAAAAATATAAAATACTTTGTTCCTCTTTATTCACCTTAACCCAAGTGGCTTCTTGCATAAACATGTTTCGAATAATAATAAAATAATAAAATAAAGAAACGATAGAAGCGATTGCTGCGGTAATGATGGTAATTAAAATAGCCGGGTTAGCGGAAGCGACATAAGCCTGGTAACTCGCCGAAAACAATAAAAATTTTCCGGTAAAGCCAACAAGCGGAGGCAAACCAATAAAGGATGCAAAAACAACTACTAATAAAATCGAAGCCAATGGAGATTTTCTTACCAAGCCTTTATAGTCTGCTAAATCATATGCTTCGTGCTGCTGTTCAAAATAACTGATGAGCATAAATGCCGCTGTATTCATTATTAAATAGGCTAGTAAATAAAACAGCAAAGCGATTACTCCTATAGAGGTATAGCCAATTAAACCCATCAAGAGAAATCCAGATTGGGCAATACCTGCATAAGCCATTAAACGTTTAATATTTGTTTGTGACAATGCCACAAAACTTCCAATGACTAAGGTGATGATGGCAATTACACTTAAAAAAGTTTCCCAATTATACATGGGCCAAAATAAAATTTGATTAAAAATTTTAAAGGAAAAGAATCCTAGGAAATTGGCAAACAAAGCATAACCTGCAATTTTTGGAGCCACACTTAATAAAATTAAAGTAGTGGCCGAAGTTCCTTGATAAACATCGGGTGCATAAAAATGAAAAGGTGCTGCAGCTATTTTAAATAAAAATCCAGCCATGATTAAACCAATACTCAAGGCTATAATCGGCATTGGTGCTTTAGCAAACCATGCTAAAAAATTAGGGTCTTGCAAAGACAGGGTGCCTGCAAAGCCATACATCAAGGAGATTCCATACAATAAAAGAGCCGAAGCTAATAAACCAAACAAAATATATTTCATGCCAGATTCAGCATTGCTTTTATCTTTTATTGATAAGGCAACATAGCCATAAGAAAATAGCGAAACCATTTCTACACTCAAATAAATAGTTAACATATGCGCAGACATAGTGAGCATATTTAATGCAATTAAAAAAAGCGGCGCTAAATAAAAATATTCTGCTGTGTTTTGTTTTTTGATGCGATCATCGGTGCTTGCAAAAATAATAAACAAGCATACCACCAATGTAATCAATAATTTAAACACAATAATTTTATTACTTAAAACCAACATGCCGTTAAACAATTGCTGAATTTCAATGCTAGAAGAGATTTGTTGAAAAGTTAAAACCCCCGAAAAGCTTATTCCAGCTATCATTAAGCCGGTTAGCAATTTTTTATTTTTGAAAAATAAATCAATAAACAAACCCAATAAAAAGAAAAACAATAAGCTATATTCTGGAATTAAAAATTTCCAACTCAGATTATTGCTCGTCACTAAAGATTGTAAAGTTTGATACAATTCCATCTGCTTAAAATTTTAATAAAGATTGCATGCTTTTTAAATTTGCAATACCATGTATCCAAGTTTCGTGTACCCATGCATTAATGGTATTATTACTGGCATCAAATAATATAGAAGGGAAAATTCCCAATAAAATGGTGATCAAGGCTAATGGGATTAATACTAGATATTCTGTTGCTGTTAAATCTTTTAGTTTTAAATGCCATTCTTGAGCTCCTTTGAAACGCGGCGCTCCAAAAAACATGCGTTGCAAAGTCCATAAGAAATAGGCCGCGCCAATTAAAATGCCAACCGAAGCTAATATGGCAAAGCCTCTTGGCAATAAGGCATTGACAGACGCCGATTTAAATGCACCGATAAGGGTAAATGCTTCGCCAATAAAACCTGATAAACCAGGTAATCCTAAAGAAGCAAAAAATGCAATTACTACAAATAAAGTATAACGAGGCATAGGCTGCGCTAATCCTCTGAACGCAGCAATTTCACGATCTTGAACCCTTAGATAAATAACGCCTACTAAATAAAATAGCATTGTAGAAAGTACCCCGTGACTAATCATTTGAAAAATAGCGCCGTTCACTCCTTCAGAAGTAAGCGAAGCAATTCCTAAAATAACAAATCCCATATGTGAAATCGATGAATAGGCAATCATGCGTTTTAAATCGGTAGATGCCAATGCTATAAATGCGCCATATAAAATAGAGACTACACCAATTAATCCTATCCAATAAGAAAAATAAATAGCCGCCTCTGGAAAAATTCCGTAGCAAATTCTAATAATTCCATAACCACCAATTTTTAAGAGCACCCCTGCAAGTATAATAGAAACAGGTGTTGGCGCCTCCACATGGGCATCGGGCAACCAAGTATGCAATGGTATGGTAGGAATTTTAATAGCAAATGCAATAAACAAAACAATAAAGCCTAAGAATCTTACCGGATAATTAAATAGTAATGCATCAGTAGAGAAAATAGAGAAATAACTGTCTTTAGTATAGTTTGCCGCATCCATCATATACAGCATATTAAAAGTATGCTCGCCCGTTACCGGATCAATGACCGAAAAGTAAAGTCCGATCATTACTAGTAACATAAATATAGAACCAAATAAAGTGTACAAGAAAAATTTGATAGAAGCGTATTCCCTGTTTGGACCACCCCACATGCCAATTAAGAAATACATTGGCAATAACATTAATTCGTAAAATACATAAAATAAGAAAAAATCTAGTGCGCAAAATACGCCCATAATAGCAGCACTCAATAATAAAAACAAGGTATAGTATGCTTTAGGATCTTTCTTAATTTCGTTAGAAGCAATAGCCGCAATAAACATTACAAATGCCGACAACAATAACAAACCAATGCTTAAACCATCTACAGCTAAGAAATAATCAATATTTAAACGACCAAAAGTTCCCAAATTTAAATTAATCCAATCGGCGCGTTCAACAAAATGATAACCTTGCGGATTTTTTAAGTATTGGGTATATAAATAAGTTACAATGAGTGTCTGTAATAGACTAATAACAATGGTTACCGGCCTAAACACATTTGATGCACGCTTAGGTAATAGCAACAAAATTAATGCAGCTGCAATCGGTAAGAAAATTAAAACAGACAACCAATTATTCATTTTAAATCTTTAATAAGTTAATAAATAAACCATGCTACCATTGCCATCAACATCAATGCCAATAAAAAATAAGTTTGCACTCTGCCAGTTTGAGCAATGCGAATTATGTCTCCAAATCTTTTGGCAATAAGCGCTATTAGATTAACCAATCCATCAATTATATTACGATCAAACCAATCGGAGCAATTGGCAATCAATATAGCTAATTTCGCAATTCCGTTCACAAGCGCATCCACAATATGCTTGTCTAACCATTTAAGTAAAGTGGCTATTTGTTGTATTGGTTTTACAAATAGGTATTCATAAAAACGATCTATAAAAGCACCGTTTTTAAGGAAATATACCATTGCGTTTTTTTCGTCCATCAATAAAATTGATGGAATAAATTTGACAGCTAAAATACCTGCGATACTCAATAATATAATACCTATGCTAAACATAGGCGCAATTGTTTCAGTACCCATTGTAAACCAAAACGCTTGCAAATGAAATGGACTAGCAGAAAAGGCCACAAATAAAGAGGCCATTGCCAATAAGATTATTGGCAAATTCATTGCCAGCGATTTTGATTTTGATGTATTACTTAAATCTTTTTTTGCAAACAAATAAAACCAAACTCTTGCAATATAAATGCTGGTTAATAACAAAGAAAAAAGCAGTAATAAATTAAACACATCTAATCCATGATGTTGAATGGCCGTAAATAAAATGACCTCTTTAGAAAAATAAGCCGCCGTAAATGGCAAGCCAATTAAGGCAGCTGCTGCAATACTAAACGCAATAAATGCAATGGGCTGTTGCTGCGCAGCACCTGTTAGGTTGCGTATATCTTGCGTTTTATTTTCATGTATAAAAACACCTGCTGTTAAAAACAAAGCCGCTTTAAAAAAAGCATGTGTTAATAAATGAAATAAAGCGAGTTGTTGATTGCCTATACTTATGGCGAAAAGCATAAAACCTATTTGCGAAATAGTAGAGTAAGCTAATATTTTTTTAATATCCTGTTGTGCAATTGCAAATAAGGAAGCCATGACGATGCTAATAATGGAAATGTATTTTAGAAATAATAAAGCCTCTGGCGGAAAAAAGAAAGTGATTCTTAACAAGAGGTATACACCTGCAATAACCATGGTAGCTGCATGAATAAGCGCCGAAACAGGTGTAGGGCCTTCCATTGCATCTGGTAACCAAACATGTAAAGGAAACTGCGCAGATTTTGCAATCACAGCAAGGAGAATGGCAAAGCTTGCAAAATACAATGCAGGCAAATCTTTTGGGTTAGTTTGCAGCATCACCGCTATGCTATTTAAGTTAAGGGTTTGAAACTGATTAAATAAAATATAAATCGCGGCTAAAAAACATAAATCACCAATTCTATTAATAATAAAAGCTTTTTTATTAGCCAATATTGCTGAATCTTTTGTACGCCAAAAACCAATTAAAGCATAAGACGCAAATCCGACTAATTCCCAAAAAATATAAATTAAAAATAAATTATTGGCTAGCACCAAGCCAAACATGGCAGTAAAGAAAAATAATATATAAGCGAAATATTTCTCAAAACGCAATTCAGCTTTCATGTAATAACCCGAAAATATAATCACCATCAGGGTAACCAAATGAATCATCGATAAGACCCAAAAACAAGTTTCGTCTATTAATAAAGTGATTTGAAATTTGCTTTTCGCAATGGTAAACCAATCGAGTATATAATATTGATGCGGATTCACTAAGGGTTTTAAAAAATATAATAAAGAGCCGTACGATGCAAGTATAGCAGCAATAGCAGCCCAATAAATTATTTTTTCAGAAAAACGGACAAAAGAAAAAAGTATAAAAAATAACAAAGGCAAGAGGAATCCGATGGCAGAAAAATCTAGCACCTGCAGTAGCGAATCCACTTGATATGTTATGGCTTGATTCATTAATTTTTAAATTCTTCTATTTGATCTGGGTTGATGGTATTAAAATACTGATACACTTTAACTACAATAGCCAGCGCAAGCGCAATGGCTGCAGCCGATAATACTATGGCAAATAAAGCCATTAGTTTCCCGTCTGCTGCATTTGCTTTTGAATTAACATTGGCGAATGCCACTAAATTAATTACCGCTGCATTGACCATTAATTCTATTCCAATTAAAACCAAAATAATATTACGACGGCGAATGGCCGCATAAAAACCGATGGCAAATAAGGCAGCCGATATAAATAAAAAGTGACTGATATTGATATCCATTTTTTAATTTTTATTTTTCCTAGTTACCATTGCAGTAAATATAAATGCGGCCAAAAGCAGCAAAGACACTAATTCAAATGGTAATAAATATTTTGTTAATAATGCTATTCCTATAATTTCTATATCGCTTCCGACATAATGGATTGGGGTATTTGGCCCATACAAATAAAAGAAATACATTAAAATTACGAATAGTGCTACACAGGCTAGCAATGCTAAATATTGGTGCAGTGAAATGCTTTTATTATGCAGCACTGCATTAGACAAGCTTGCTTTTTGTGATAACATAATTCCAAAAACCATGACCACTAATATTCCGCCAACATAAATCATTAAATGAGCGATAGCGATAAAATCTGATTGTGCAAAAACCAACAAGCCGGAGATAGCAAAGAAACAAGCAAACATGGCAAATACCGATCGAATTATTTGCTTAGTACTTACGGCATACAAAGCAGCGGCAATGGCCAAAAAAGCAAAAAAATAAAATACAAGATTGATCATATTTGACCCTCCTTATTCAATCCAGATTGTGCAAGTGCAGCGGCTTTAGCATCTTTTTTAGCTTGTTCTGCTGCTGCAGCTAATTCGCGTTTTTGTTTAGCTTCTGCTTCTGGCATTTCCGCAAAAACATAATTTAATTCTTGTGGATCGGTAAAACTTCTATCGTATTCGTTGGTCATAACCAAACATTCTGTTGGGCATACAACCGTACATAATCCACAAAACATACACTTACCCATATCGATGCTAAACTTGGCTGCATGTAAGCGCTTAGTAGTGCCATCAGATGTTTTACCAATATCTTCCGTTGCTTTAATAGCCTCTATATCGATACAATCTACTGGGCAAATTTTTGCACATAAATCACATACAATACAATCGTCCATTTCAATGGCTAATTGATAGCGTCCTACCTCGGGTACGGGTATTTGGTCGGCAGGATACCTGAGCGTGGAGCTTCCCGTTCTTTGACTAAAATAATCAACCGATTGAATCCCTTTGTCGACATGGTTTTTAGGCTTGAGAAAATGTTTTAGCGTAATGGCTAATCCTTTAAACAAACCTTTAATTAATAGATATGTATTTTTTTTCTTCCTCAATTGAGTATAAATAATTTCCAAATTCCAGAAAACAAAACGATAACAAAAGAAAGTGGTATCAATACTTTCCAACATAATGTCATTAATTGATCCATACGATAACGCGGAAAAGTCCAACGAATCCAAACCTGCAAAAGCACTAAGCTAAGGGCTTTGAGTAATATCCAAACAATGCCCCAATAAGCTCCTGTTGTATAATCTGCTAAAGCAAACGAAGCTAAATTTGGTAATGGGGTATTCCAGCCACCAAAAAATAATACAGCTGCAATCATCGATACCAAAAACATCATGGCATATTCTGCTAAAAATAAAGCGCCGAATTTAAAGCCCGTATATTCCACATGAAAACCTGCAACCAATTCCGACTCAGCCTCAGGTATATCAAACGGGGTTCGATTACATTCCGCCAAGGATGCTATAAAATAAATAACAAATGCAATTAATAAATGTGGTGCTTGAAAAATGGTCCAAGCAAATATGCCCCCTATTTTACTTACTTCCCAAAAACCAAAAAAGTAGATCTTTTGTTTACTTAAAATTCCTTGTTGCATACAAATCTCTTGCAGATTTAAGGTTTGAAAGAGCATGATTACTGCAAGAATTGCCAATGCTGCAGGGATTTCATAAGAGATAATTTGGGCAATAGATCTGATAGACCCTAATAATGCATATTTATTATTAGAAGCCCAACCCGCCATTAAAATGCCAAGTACTTCGATAGAAACGATTGCTAATAAATAAAAAATACCAATATTGATGGAAGAACTAATATATGTTGGCGAAAATGGGATAGTTGCAAAACCCATAAATACCGCTGTAAATACGAGTATTGGTGCTGCAAGAAATAGTTTTTTATCGGCTAATGTTGGTGTGATATCTTCCTTTTGCAACATTTTAAAAATGTCGGCAAATGTTTGTAATAAACCGTATTTACCAGTAACAACTGGCCCTACCCTATCTTGAATCCAAGCAGAAACCTTGCGTTCGGCCCAAACAGCCATTAAAGCATAAACTGCAATAAAGCCTAATAAAACGATAGAAATAAAATAGAAAGCCATATTTTTTACAATCTATCAAATGTAGGAAATTTGTGCATAAAAAAAGCCCCTTATCGGAATAAGGAGCTTTAAAAAATGGTGATTTTAATTATTTTTTAGGCATCATTGGCTTTACTGCAGGTGCTGCCATTACTGGCGCTGCAGCAGGCATAGCTGCTAATTTTTTCTTTACAATATCCATTACATTGTCTGAAGGCTGTGCATAAACAACTGCTCCTGCACTAGTATCAAATATATAAGCATAGGTGTTTTCTTTCGCTACTTCTACAATTGCAGCTTCTGCTCTTTTTAGAATTGGAGAATACAACTCTTCTTTCTTTTTAGCAGCAGACTCTTGTGCAGTTTGTTGAAACTCTTGAATTCTAGCTTCTAAATCTGTGATTTCTTTTACTTTGGCTTCTTTAATTGGATCAGCCATTGCAGCTTGTTGTCCTTGGTAAGCTTGAACTTTTGTTTGATATTCTGTTGTCATTGTTTTCAATTGCGCCTCTAAAGATGCATTGAAATCTTGCAAAGTTTTATCTGCCACTTTAATTTCTGGCATAGATGCTAATAATTCTGCAGAATTGATGTGCCCAAACTTAGTTGATTGTGCTTTTAACGACAAAGTGCCTAAAAGACATATTGCGCTAACTAATGTGATTTTAACAAATGGATTCATATAGATTTTTTATAATGATGCAATATACAATTTATTTTTTCTTAGGCTCAATAGTCTTGCCCTTTTCTGATGGTTTTTCATTTGGTTTTGAGCCAGATTGGTCTCCTGGCTTATAGCCTAGGGCAATGATGATATCATTGCTTTTATCTAATTTTCCACTAGTATATAACATAGTTGCATCTCCTGCTTTATCGAAAATTGCTCCATAAGTATATTGTTCTGCGTATTTATTCACCGCTTCAAAAACTTTGTCTTGTATTGGTTTAATGAGTTCTTCTCGTTGCTTTGATAATTCGCCTTGAAAACCAAATTTTGCTTTCTGAAATTCTTTGACTTGCTTTTCTTTATCTACAATTTCATCCTCTCTTTTTTTACGCAAATCATCTGCTAATAAAACCTGTTCGGCTTGATAAGATTTATATAACTTTTCGATTTCTACGTATTTGGCATCTACTTCTTTTTGCCATTGTGCAGATAGATCATCTAATTGCAACTGTGCTGCTTTGTATTCTGGAATATGTTTTAAGATATAATCTGTATCTACAAAACAAAATTTTGTTTGTGCATTTGCAAATGCCGCTGTCAACAAAAAGAAAATAATTAATACATTTTTTTTCATGATATTTTATGTTTAAAACTGTTGTCCAATTGAAAAATGAAATTGCCCGCCATTAGCTCCAGGATTACCTGGAATGTCATCAAATCCAAATCCGTAATCTAAACCAAGCAAGCCAAAGATTGGAAGAAATATTCTTACCCCTGCACCTACAGAACGCTTGAAATTAAAAGGACTGAAGGATTTAAATGCAGCATAGGTATTACCTCCTTCAGCAAAAACTAAACCATATATGGTGGCAGATTGGTTCATCGTAATCGGATGCCTTAATTCAATGGTAAATTTATTAAAAATAGGCGCACCTACCGCACCATAATTTGCAAAAGGCACAATAGAATTATTTTGATAACCTCTTAATCCAATTACCTCTGAACCGGCTAAAAAATCAAAACCTGTTAAACCGTCTCCACCTAATTTAAATCTTTCGAAAGGTGATACGCCAATTTGTTTATTATAAAACCCTAAGAAACCAAATTGCGCTTTGGTATTTAATACTAAATCGCCTACTAATTTAGTAAACAAAGAAGCATCAAATTTCCATTTATGGTACTCAATATATTTATACTTTTCTGTTGGACTTGCGTCTGAATAATCTTTAGTGGAAAATAAAGAAAACGGTGGTGTAAACTGAATAGATAAAGAAATGTTTGAGCCCGAACGCGGGTAAATTGGTTGGTCTACCGAGTTTCTAGAAATCACATTCGTAAAACTTATACTTTTTGCAACTCCACTTTTAAATAAAAACCCGCCGTAATTAGTTAAATCGTATTGTTGGAAGGACACCGAATTGTTAATCAAGAAAAAGTCGTCGGGCCATTTTAATCTTCTACCTAAACTCATGCTTAGACCATTGATAATAATTGATTGACGAGCTGGATTCGAAGAACTCAAGCCATTAGACTGGGTTGTTCTAAAAACACTTGCGGTAAAATAATTAGGTTTTTTGCCGCCTAACCATGGTTCGGAAAATGATAAACTATAAGATTGATAAAACAAGCCGTTTGTTTGTCCACGTACTGTTAATTTTTGACCATCTCCAGTTGGAATCGGATCAAATTTACCTTTTGCCATATTTCTCAAGGAAATATTATTTAAAGATAAACCTAAGGTACCTACTGCTCTTCCACCGCCAAATCCGCCAGATAATTCAATTTGATCGGAAGGTCTTTCTACAACAGTATATAGTATGTCTACTGTACCTTTAGTAGCATCTGGCTTTGGTTCAATGCCAATTTTTTCTGGATCAAAATAACCTAATTGGGATAAATCTCGTTGGGTACGAATAATGTCTTGACGAGAAAATTTCTGTCCAGGTTTTGTTCTAATTTCACGATAAACCACTTTATCGTTTGTTTTATCATTACCCCTTACAATCACTTTATCGATAGTTGCTTGTGGGCCTTCTCTTAATACCAACTCCATATCGATAGTGTCGTTATAAACCAATTTTTCTACTTGTTCTACATTAAAGAAAAGATAGCCATCATCTAAATATAAGGAAGCCACATCACGCCCGCTTTGATTCATTTCTAGCCTAGTTTGTAAAACTTTTTTATTGTATATGTCTCCTTTCTTAATCGCTAAAATTGCTTTTAACATTTCGGTGCTATATTTTGTATTCCCAATAAAATTAATATCGCCAAAATAATATTTAGGGCCTTCGTGAATATTAAGGGTTATGTTAATTGTTTTGTCATCGTGTTTATAAACGGTATCAAAAGTAATCGCAGCATCTCTATAGCCTAATTCATTGTATTTTTCAATCAGCAATGCTTTGTCTTCTTCAAAAGTTTTTTCTTGAAATTTAGAAGAGCTTAAAATATTCCAACTCGATTTCTCTTTGGTTTCTTTCAATGTCTTTTTAACTTTCTTTAAGGAAAGACTGGTATTTCCGGTAATATTAATTTGATTAATTTTTACTCTCTGATTTTTATCAATAATGATTTTTAATAAAACAGAGTTCGATAAAATACTATCCGGAAACTCTTTGATGGTTACGGTTGCATTTAAAAAACCTTTTTCGTAAAAATACTTTTTAATATTATTTTTGGTATTATTAATTAAATTATCGTTTACTACTTTTCCGGAAATTAATTTAATTTTTTCTCTAATTTCATCTGCTTCCGATTTCTTAATTCCACTAAATGAAAAACGAGACAATCTTGCGCGTTCTTTTAAAACAATGTCAAAAAAGATTAAGTTACCCTCCACCCTCGAAACATTTATTTGTACATCATCGAACAAACCTTGTTTCCAAAGTTTATGAATTGCACCCGACATTTTATCGCCAGGCACTTGAATTTTATCGCCAACTGCAATACCCGTAAGTTTTATTAATGCTGAATTATCTAAGAATTTTACACCGCTAACCGTAATTCCTCCTATTTCAAAATCTTTAGGTTTTGAATAATCTAATTCAAAATTTTCTACTTGGCCTGCAATTCTTATCTGTGCAAATGATGCACTCATTGCAGCTAAACCCAAATAAATTAACAATAGTACTTTTTTCATCATAATCATTAAACCGAAACCTGCTCACTAGTCATTCCAAATCTTCTTTCTCTATTTTGAAAATCTACTATTGCATCATATAAATCTGAGCTCCTAAAATCTGGCCAAAGTTTATCCGTAAAATAAAGTTCGGCATAAGCAATTTGCCATAATAAGAAATTACTAATACGATACTCTCCGCTTGTTCGGATAAGTAATTCTGGATCTGGAAAACCTTTTGTTGTTAAATTTTCCGCTATCACATTTTCATTAATATCTTCTATCGCCAATGAATTGTCTTTTACTTTTGCTGCAATCAATTTTGCTGCATTGGTTATTTCCCAACGGGCACTATAACTCAAGGCTAAATGTAAAGTCATTCTGCTATTGCCCTTCGTTTTTTCCATTGCTACTTGTAATTCATCATAACAACTTTTAGGCAATTGCGATAAATCTCCAATGGCATTTAAACGAATATTATTTTCCATGAGTGTTTTAGTTTCTTTACTAATAGTGGCTACTAATAATTCCATTAAAGCACTCACTTCAAACTTAGGTCTATTCCAATTTTCGGTTGAAAAGGCATATAAAGTGAGGTGTTGAATTCCCAATTCTGCCGCAGCTTCTACGGTATCTCGCACCGCTTTAACTCCATTTTGATGACCAAAAACCCGAAGCTTTCCCTTCTCTTTAGCCCACCTACCATTACCATCCATAATAATGGCAATATGGCTAGGCAAAGCATTCATCTTTATTTGTTCTTTGCTACTCATTATTTATTGCTAAATGGTGGACATTTAATTGGTAAAAATGCATAAGAAATGGTTATACCAGAAAACATATAAAAGTCTCTTCTGCTTTGGTCACCTCTTTGCAAATCTGCTTGTCCAATGTACACCCCTTGATTCACATCCGCAGAACGATCTGCTAATGCAGCAGCTATTGTACCGTTTGTAGATGTTAATGCCGTTTTATTTACATAATTCCCACTCACATCGTCTAGGTAATCGGTTAGCGTATTTCTATACCCTAATTCAAACCCAATACTAAAATTTCTTTTAAATGAATATTTTAAACCCAATCCAAAGGGAATAGCAATAGCAGCCGTTCCGTATTTTTTAGCTGGATTCAAACTAGTGCCTTGGCCCTCGGTTCCCAAATCTCTTAAATTATATGTATTTCCATTGTAACTTGTTTGTGGGTTAAAGGTAAAATAAGATATGCCAGTAAATGCGTATGGAGTAAAATTGTATTTTCTTATTCCTGGTATAAAATCAAAAAAGTTAAATTCATATAAAAGAGCTAACTCCGTTATGTTAGAATTAAAGTTTAAATTTCTTTGTTTTTGACTTGAATTTGAAGAATTTGCATCATTAGCTTGAATTGCCGCTTGGGTAATAGTTATTTTATAGGCGCTTAAGCTCGAATAATTATATTTCAAAAAGAAAGCGTTTGCTTGGTCTGTAAATTTGAATGGGTTTCTTGGATTTAGGTCTCCAATATAGCCTGAAGCACCTGTAAATGCCCCGAATTCCCACTCCTGCGCATGTAAATACTGCGGGTAATAGCAAAAAAGCAATAAAAACAAGCCGATTCTTTGGAACATATTTTTTTTTAGAAGCGCTAAAATAACGAAATAGATTAATTTCTGGTATCTAAACCCCACATCAATTTATTTCGAAGTGTGCCAAGGTAGTTTTCTGAATGTAACCTGATCAGATTGATTTGAAAAGCGGCTTTTCTTACTGCTAATTGAACTGTCGACTCTATGGTTTCTGTTCTGGCATCTAATGTTGCTAAAAAATGAGCACTTCTGCCTTCTACTTCAAAGGTAATTACTTGATTATCAGAAATAAT
>JAURMH010000097.1 GCA_030830805.1 Bacteroidota bacterium | reverse complement strand
TGCGTACGCGCTTATTCTTGCGTACTTCAGAATTTTTATGGCAAGAAGGTCATACGGCACATGCTAGTGCAGACGAAGCCATTGCAGAAACTAAACAAATGTTAGAAGTGTATGCTACTTTTGCCGAAGATTGGATGGCAGTGCCAGTGATGAAAGGCGTAAAATCTCCAAACGAAAGATTTGCTGGTGCGTTAGATACCTATTGCATCGAAACATTAATGCAAGATGGTAAAGCTTTGCAAGCAGGTACCTCTCATTTCTTAGGACAAAATTTCGCTAAAGCTTTTGATGTAAAGTTTACTAATAAAGAAGGCAAAATAGAACATGTTTGGGCAAGTTCTTGGGGCGTTTCAACCCGTTTAATTGGCGCGCTTATTATGGCACATTCCGACGACGAAGGTTTGGTGTTGCCACCAAAATTGGCGCCTATTCAAGTAGTGATTGTACCCATTTTTAATAACGATGAAGCATTAGCCAATATTCGTAATTGCATCGATACTTTTGTGCCAGCTTTAAAAGCAAAAGGCATCGGTGTAAAGTTTGATGATCGTGATACCCAAAGACCAGGGTATAAATTTGCAGAATGGGAATTAAAGGGTGTACCTGTTAGGTTAGCCATTGGCCCTCGTGATATCGAAAACGGAACCGTTGAAATTGCCCGCAGAGATACAAAAGAAAAATATTCCGTATCCTTAACTAATATTGATAAAACAATCGAAGCACTGTTAGATACCATTCAAAATGATATTTTTCAGAAAGCATTAAGTTTCCGTAACGAGCACATTACCCCTGCAAATACTTATCAAGAATTTAAAGAATTATTAGATGGTAAAGCTGGATTTATTGCAGCACATTGGGATGGTACGCCCGAAACAGAAGAGAAAATTAAAGAAGAAACTAAAGCGACTATTCGTTGTATTCCATTGAATAATACCTTAGAGGCTGGTGTTTGTATATACAGCGGAAAGCCTTCTACACAAAGGGTTTTGTTTGCTAGAGCTTATTAATAAAAATATTATGGCGCAAGAAAGTCACTACGCAGAAATTGTAAAAAAATTACGAATCCATTCGTCGATGAAGCAATTTATTCATCGCAATACGATGATGCAAATTTCGGCGATCAAAAAATCATTGATTAATTTATCTTTAAATTTAAGTAAAGATGTAACTGCATTAGATAATCATGTTGAAATAGTTTATACCGATGGGGGAGAATTTGAGGCAGAAATAAAATTCTCTGGCGACTCTTTGGTATTTGCCATGCACACCAACGTGTTTACATTTCCAGATGAGCATCCAATTCATCAATTACCTTTTGTTAAAGCCAATCCAAAGAAAGCTTATTGTGGTATAATTCAGATTTATAATTTTTTATCAGACTCTATCAAATACAATAGATTAAATGATTTGGGCTATTTAGTTACGCGTATTTTTATTAATTCTGAAAATCAATTTTTCCTAGAGGGTAAAGATGATTTAAACTATGGCATAGCCAATTACGAAAATCAAATTTTTGATGCAAAGGCCATCGATGATGTTATTCAACATGCCATTTTATTTGCTATCGATTTCGAATTGCAAGTGCCACCACTAGATCAAAGTGAAATTATTACCCTTGCTGAAAAGCAATACAACACAACAACATCAGGCATGAATACCGGTAAACGCTTAGGTTTTGAATTCAAATCCAGCGAAAAAAAACCTTTGATGTAATTATAATTTGATGTTATAAGTTACGCCATTGATGGTAATGGTTGCGTCGTCATCACAGCTGCCATTTCCGTAATCAATTTCCAATGTTTTTTTGCTGTTGACAAACTCGATGATGCCCTGAGTAATATACTTACAAGCCATTTTAACAATTAATGGATTTTGTATGGTTAAAGTATAGGCATTGCCTTTTCTATTGATACCTGATCCATTTCCGGTAATGGTATATTCGTCGTCGATGAGTAAATTTTTTGTGTTTGCACCTGCGGTACAAGCTCTGTTTCTAGTACTTTGCCAGCTAATAGTGCCACTCGAAGTAATGATGCTTGCGGTATCTACTTGTATGGTAAAATTAAGAAAGCCATTGCTATTGAGGCCATTGTTCTTGATGGTTTTTAATCCATGAATTTCATTTCCATTGATAGAATAGTTTTGAAAATGCGTGGTTATTACGGTTGCACTATCGCGGTATTTACCCGAAAAAATAGAAATAATTTTTCCATTTCTGATGCGACCATCTGAACAAATATTTTGATTGAAAAAAATCGTCATTGTTTTTGGAAATCCACCATTGGTTGTTAAGATTTGCACACTATCGGCACAGCCCAACGAAGCAAAGGTTTGTATGCCATTATCGGTTAATTTACCATTCATCGATTCGCTGTTTGCAGCTTCTTCATCTATTCTTTTATAAACATCGTCGAACATATTTTCTGCAATGACATTATCTATAGCAGCAGATTGATCATTTAGATCATCTTTTTTACAACTCGTTAAATATAACGAACATAGAACGAATGTGCTTAAAACAAGGTTTTTCATATAAAATGATTTTAATAATAAACTAAGTTAAATTATTTCTATAAAATTTCAAATTTTTGAGTTTGTGCGTATATTATGCTATTTTTAGGGATAAAAAAATAATACAAATGGCATACAAATTCGGAACCAAAGCAATTCATGCAGGGCAAAGCCCCGATCCATCAACAGGTGCAATCATGACACCCATATTTCAAACTTCTACTTTTGTGCAAGCTTCACCTGGTAAACACCAAGGTTATGCATATGCCCGTGGTAAAAACCCAACGCGTACAGCGCTCGAAGATTGTTTAGCGGCTTTAGAAAATGCTAAACATGCCTTGTGTTTTTCGAGCGGCATGGGCGCAACCGATGCGGTTGCTAAATTATTAAAACCAGGTGACGAAGTAATTACGGGTAACGATTTATACGGTGGAACTTACCGCATGTTTACCAAAGTTTTTGCTAACTATGGTATCAAATTTCATTTCGTCGATTTACACGATGCACAAAATATTCAAAATTA
>JAURMH010000096.1 GCA_030830805.1 Bacteroidota bacterium | reverse complement strand
CTGTAGCTACAATAAATTTAGTGCTTTCGGATGTTTTACTAAAATTTAATAATGCAGTAGTAGAACCAATAAAGTCTGCTAAATTTAAAATTACTTCTTCGCATTCTGGGTGTGCTAATAATAACGCATCAGGATTTGTAATCTTTAATTTATTTATTTTTTCTATTGAAAAAACTTCGTGAACCATACAAGCACCATTCCATAATAACATTTTACGTCCGGTAATCTTATTGACATAAGCACCTAAATTTTTATCTGGTGCAAAAATTATCTTTTGATTTTTGGGTAATGAATTGACAATTTGAACAGCATTTGCAGAAGTACAAACTATATCGGTTAATGCTTTAATTTCTGCAGAGCAATTAACATAAGAAATAACTAAATGTTCAGGATATTTTAATTTAAATAACTTAAAATCAGATGGTTTACAAGAATCCGCTAAAGAACATCCCGCTTTTAAATCGGGTAAAACAACCTTTTTAGTAGGTGATAATATTTTAGCTGTTTCTGCCATAAAATGAACACCAGCAAAAACAATAATATCAGCATCTGTTTTTTCTGCTTGTTGAGATAAACCTAAACTATCACCAATATAATCAGCGATATCTTGAATATCTGCATCTTGATAATAATGGGCTAAAATAACTGCGTTCTTTTCTTTCTTCAATTTATTTATTTCCGAAATTAAGTTTAAAGTTGGATCAATTGGAAAATCCAAAAAACCTTTTTTATTTAAATCATCAATTATTTTATTTTTAGAAAGCGTAGCAAGCATTTTCAAAATTGTAAATTATTAACGGTATAATAAAATATCATTTTTCTTTTTAAAAAGAAATTGATGGTGATGATGAAGCCGTGGATAAGCCTAACAACTTTACTCTTTTATCTTAAATAGTAAGTTATATACGTGTTGTTCACATGTTATAAACAAGGAATACTTGTTAAAGCACTAATAATCAAACTAATAATAACATGTTAGATACTTGTGAATTGTTGTTCCGTTAATAAGACTATTGTTAAATTTGTGAACAATTTGTGTATAAGCAACACAATTTTGCGCAGAAAATGAGGATAACTTTAAGCGCTTAACCAAATAAAAAACTTATCCTATAGTTCTACGCATTTTATCAACAGTAAAATGCGGCTTATGCACAAAAAATAAAGCGTATTAAATGAAGAAAACAGATTTTTTAATCATTGGTTCGGGTATTGCCGGTTTAAGTTTTGCTTTAAAAGCCGCAGCATATGGTAAGGTTTGTATTATAACCAAGGCGAATGAAGAAGAATCGAACACTAAATATGCACAAGGTGGCGTGGCTGTGGTTATTGATAAGGCAGACAGTTATGCCAACCATATTAACGACACGCTAGTTGCGGGCGACGGTTTGTGCAACCAAGCTATTGTAGAAATGGTGGTAAAGCAGGGCCCAGAACGCATTCAAGAAATAATAGATTACGGAATTAATTTTGATAAAAACCCTATTGGCGATTATCATTTAGCAAAAGAAGGCGGCCATTCAGCGCACCGTGTATTACATTTTAAAGATATTACCGGATTAGAAATAGAGCAAGTGCTATTGGACAAGGTTCATCAAAATCCAAACATCGAAATTTATAGCCACTACTTTGCATTAGAGTTAATAACAGAACATCACCTTGGAAAAACAGTTGATAAAAATGCGGACAAAACTTGTTTTGGTGTTTATGTATTAAACACCACAAACCACCAAATCGAAACCATTAGTGCTAAAATTACCCTAATGGCCAGCGGAGGTGCGGGCCACGCCTATAGCACTACCACCAACCCAACCATTGCAACCGGCGACGGGTTGAGCATGGTTTACCGCGCTAAAGGAAAAGTACGAAACATGGAGTTTATTCAGTTTCACCCAACGGCGCTTTATGAACCAGGCGTATATCCAAGTTTTTTAATATCGGAAGCATTAAGGGGGTGTGGTGGTATTTTAAAAAACAAAAAGGGCGAGGCTTTTGTAAACGCAGTAGATTCAAGGGGTTCGTTGGCTCCAAGAGACATTGTAGCAAGAGCGATTGATGCGGAAATGAAAAAATATGGTGCCGACTGTGTGTATTTAGATATGCGTCATATAGCAAAATCGGAGCTCTTGAATGAGTTTCCAAATATCTTTGCGAAGTGTTTAAGCATCGGTATAGACATGAGTGCAGACTTAATTCCTGTGGTACCCGCAGCGCACTATATGTGCGGCGGAATTTTAGTAGACGAAAACAGTAAATCGAGTATTCAAAACCTATATGCTTGTGGAGAGTGCGCAGCTACTGGATTACACGGCGCCAACCGTTTAGCATCAAACTCTTTATTAGAGGCTTTGGTATTTGCACATCGTGCCATTGAATCGGCAAAAAAAGAAATTGATTCAATTGTAAATTGCTCGAACATTCCAGACTGGAATGATTTTGGGACCTCACAATCGAACGAAGATATTTTGGTGACACATAATTTAAGAGAAGTACAAAGAATTATGAGTGATTATGTTGGCATTGTTCGATCCGATTTTAGATTAGCAAGAGCCATGCGTCGGTTGAAATTAATTTACGAAGAAACAGAAAGTTTTTATAAACAAACCAAACTATCTGTGCCCTTGTGTGAACTAAGAAATTTAATACAAGTAGCCTATATTATTATAAAATCAGCTACTTTGCGAAAGGAAAGTCGAGGCTTACATTATACCACAGACTATCCACACAAAAACAACCAAGAACTAAAAGACACCATATTTTAATACCTTAATTATGTTTGAAAATACAGGCCGAACAGAAATTGCTTCTTTGGGTGAATTCGGATTAATCGAACACCTTTGTAAAAACATTACCCTCCACAACAGCTCCACCATAAAGGGTGTGGGCGACGATGCTGCCATTATAAATCATGCCGCACAACAAACCGTATTGAGTACCGATCTATTATTAGAAGGCGTTCATTTTGATTTGGCCTATGTACCACTCAAACATTTGGGATATAAATCAATTATGGTAAACCTAAGTGATATTTATGCCATGAACGCAAAGCCAACACAGGTGCTAGTTTCCTTGGGTTTCTCTAGTAGATTTTCTTTAGAAGCAGTCGAAGAATTATATGCGGGCATGTTGTTGGCTTGCAATAAATATGGCGTTGATTTGGTAGGTGGCGACACCTCATCATCTAAGCAGGGCTTAGTTATTAGCGTTACGGCTGTTGGAATTTTACCGCTTGGTGCAAGTGCTGTTCAAAGAGATACTGCTAAAATAAATGATTTAATTTGTGTGTCGGGAGATTTGGGTGCAGCCTATATGGGCTTACAAATTCTAGAAAGAGAAAAACAGGTGTTTTTAGCAAACCCGCAAATGCAGCCAGAGCTAGCCGGTTTTGATTATATTATAGAAAGACAATTAAAGCCAGAAGCCAGAAAAGACCTGATAGATTTATTAGCGGAGATAGAAGTGCTACCAACCGCAATGATTGATGTGTCTGATGGTTT
>JAURMH010000095.1 GCA_030830805.1 Bacteroidota bacterium | reverse complement strand
GTAAAAGAAAAAGCCTTCCATTTTATTGGAAGGCTTCTGAGTATATTTATTCGCATACTAACAATCAGCACCTTCCTATTATAGGGGTTTCTTAATTTGTTTTGTATGTTTATTTTTTTGCATGCTGTTACTTATTTCCTTAATTCTAGGATACGAAAATAATTCGAATCCAACATATCACCAAATTTATACTAATTCAATATCAAAATTAACCAATTGAACGAACGATTGTATGCGCTCTTTGATATCAGCCTTGCTGATTTCAGTTAATCTTTGCGTGCCAAATTTCTCCACACAGAAGCTCGCTAAGGCGCTACCTAAAATAATGGCCGACTTCATATTGTTAAATGAATAATCTTTCGTTTTAGCCAAATGCGCTACAAAGCCACCAGCAAAAGTATCGCCAGCGCCGGTTGGATCAAACACTTCCTCTAAAGGTAAAGCTGGAGCGAAAAACACTTCTTGACCATGGAACAACAAAGCACCATGTTCTCCTTTTTTAATGATTAAGTATTTAGGACCCATGGCCATAATTTTTTTAGCCGCCTTAACCAAACTATATTCTCCACTTAATTGACGCGCTTCGCTATCATTCACCATCAATACATCGACCAAGCTAATGGTATGTAATAAATCGTCCATCATAATTTCCATCCAAAAGTTCATAGTGTCCATTACAATTATCTTAGGACGCTTTTTCATTTGTTTGATTACGCTACTTTGAACACCTGGTACTAAATTCCCCAACATTAATATTTCACAATCCTGATAACTATCTGGAACCACTGGTTCGAAATTTTCTAACACATTTAATTGTGTTTCAATCGTATCGCGTGTATTCATATCTAAATGATACTTGCCACTCCAAAAAAATGTTTTTTCGTCTTTTTTAATTTGTACTCCTTCCAAAATCACCCCTCTATTTGCTAAGGCGTCTAACTCGGATTGGGGGAAATCGCCACCCACTACTGAAATTTGCTTTACAGTCGTAAAATTGGAAGCGCACCAAGCAATGTAAGTTGCTGCTCCGCCAATAATTTTATCACTTTTCCCAAAGGGTGTTTCAATGGCATCAAAGGCCATGGATCCTACTACAACTAATGACATGTGTTTTGTTTTAATTTTCAGCTGCGAAACTACGATTTTTACTGTTAAGTAAGTTGCGTTAATCCAAAAGGGAAAAAGCCAATTTGTAATCGCTTGATAATCAAAAAACTAACAAAAATGGCAGTTTATTTTAAAATATCCTCTATTTTAAAGAATTAAATCTATAATTTTGTACTAACAAATTGATCAAAAATTTAGAAAATGGCTAGAATTAAGACAGAAAAAAACGGATCACGAAAGGATGTAATTGTTCGTAAAGCTGCAACCCTATTTAGAGAGAAAGGATATAAAGCTGCAAGCATGCGTGATTTAGCAGAAGCTGTTGGGGTGGAAGCTGCAAGTTTATACAACCACATAAAATCGAAGAGCGAGTTATTACACGAATTAGTATTTAGTGTAGCCAATAAGTTTGTATTAAAAATGGATGAAATAGAATCTGAAAATATTTCCTCCCTTGAAAAAATGGAAAAATTATTACGCTTCCATATTACCGAAATGATCCATAATTATGAGGAAGTGTATGTAAGTGACCGAGAGTGGAAGCACTTATCTGACCCTTATTTATCCAATTATCAAAATCAACGAAGAGTATACCGCAAAAGGATTGCAGCTATTATTGAAGAAGGGATAAGAAACAAAGAAATCAAAACTATTGATGCCCCAACGGTAGTATTAATTTTTTTACACGCAGTAAGTGGTATTGAAAGTTGGCATCGTTCTACCAAAAAAATTACAGCGACCGAATTGGAACAAAATATGGTCACTATATTGATAGATGGATTAAAACTTGCTAAATAAACTAGCGCAAAAGCTTTCATTTAATAAAAAGCCACCTCAGTTAGGATTATCTTAACTTTGCGCCAAATAGTTTCCCGTGTCTGAAAGAAATAATTTCATTGATTACATCCGTATATTTTGTCATAGTGGGCATGGTGGTGCAGGTGCGCGACATTTAATGCGTAACAAACTAACTGCCAAAGGTGGTCCTGACGGTGGTGATGGTGGTCGTGGAGGCCATATCATTTTAAAGGGCAATGCGCAATTATGGACCTTATTACACTTACGTTACTATAAAAATGTAATCGCAGAGGATGGGGAAGGTGGCAGTAAAAATAATTGTACCGGAAAGGATGGTAAGGATATTATCATTGAAGTGCCATTGGGTACCATTGCAAGAGACGAAGAAACTGGTAAAGTAGAAGCAGAAATATTAACAGATGGCCAAGAAATTATATTAGCCAAAGGAGGCCGTGGTGGTTTAGGTAATTCTAATTTTGCAACACCCACCAATCAAGTTCCCGAACATGCACAACCAGGAGAGGATGGTATTGAAGGTTGGAAACAAATTGAGTTAAAGGTATTGGCTGATGTGGGTTTGGTGGGATTTCCGAATGCTGGAAAATCAACACTCCTTTCAGTGATTACAGCAGCAAAACCTAAAATAGCCAACTACGCTTTCACTACTTTAACACCGCAACTAGGTATGGTGGCGTATCGCGATAATCGATCATTTTGTATTGCGGATTTACCCGGTATTATTGAAGGCGCTGCGGAAGGCAAAGGTTTAGGTCATCGCTTTTTAAGACATATCGAACGAAACGCTGTTTTACTTTTTATTATTCCTTCCGACAGTAATGATCATAAAAAAGAATTTGAAATTCTTAAAAATGAATTGGCAGAATTTAATCCAGAACTTTTACAAAAGGAATTTATCATTGCCATTAGCAAGTCGGATTTATTAGACCAAGAATTAACGGACGCAATTGTAAAAGAACTTCCTAGAGATATCCCACATATATTTATTTCCTCTGCTACACAAAAGAATTTAGTAGAATTGAAAGATATACTTTGGAAGGCGTTGAACAAGCCTATCTAAAATAAAAGTGATTCTGCAATCATAACATTATTCCAAAAAAAAGAGTCCCGATTTTTCGGGACTCTTTTTTTATATAGTTCATAAAACATTAAAAATCATTAGAGCATTAATTCGACGCTGCTTTCGTAGACTTGCTTCTATTAATTTCGTCTAAGATAGATTTACGCATACGAACTGATTTAGGCGTTACTTCAATACACTCATCAGATTGAATGTATTCCATACACTCCTCTAAAGTGAATAATACTTTAGGCGTAATACGCACACTATCATCAGAACCACTCGCACGGTGGTTGGTTAATTTTTTCATCTCGACCGCGTTGATATTTAAATCACCTGGCTTAATATGCTCTGCCAATACTTGACCTGCATAAATTTCCTCACCTGGTTCAATAAAGAAACGACCTCTGTCTTGTAATTTAT
>JAURMH010000094.1 GCA_030830805.1 Bacteroidota bacterium | reverse complement strand
GCGTTTACCATTTCTTACCGAGGGAATAATTGGCATTAAATCTGTAACATCCGATTTGTGATCTGCGGCAACGCGTTTTAATCTACAAATGGCAACGGGCTCTTCTTCTACCCTACCTCTTCGACAAGCTGGTTCACATGGACGATCGCAGGTTCTTCCTAAAATACCAGGGAAAACATTTGATTCCCAATTAACCATATAGGCTTCAGTATATTTACCTGCAGCAATTAATCGAATATACTCTGGTACTGGTGTGTGCGCAGGGCAAGCATATTGACAATCTACCACCTTGTGATAGTATTCTGGATCTTTAGTTTGAGTAGGTTCCAAATTTGTTGTTTTTTAAGGGTAAATAGGAGCTTAGAAAATAAATTTACAGATAATCAGCCCATAACAAAAATATTATTTTTTGTGACAAATAAAAGTTTTTGAAGCAGAAATACACCCTCTAAACAGCACAACTTTTCCCCAACGGTTGAAATCCAATTGCGGCAAACAAATTTGAATTGTAATTGTCTAAATTAGTAGCTCCCAATAAATATTAAAGATGAAACTAATTATACCATTTGTGGCATTAGCAATTTGCTTGAACATCAATTGTGAGGCACAAGTAAATACATCAAATTCCACATTTAAAAACCTACAAGAAACCAATAAAAAAATGACCACATCTACTAATCCCTATTTCAATAAAACGAGTAAAGAAAAAATAAATATTTCGGAACAAGAATGGGAAAAAAACTTAAGTCCAGCATTATTCGAAATTGCTCGAAAAAAAGGAACCGAAAGAGCATTCACTGGTAAGTATGATAATTTTTTTGAAATGGGATTTTATTTTTGTGCTGCCTGCGGAAATAAATTATTTGAATCAGATAGTAAATTTGCAAGTGGTTGTGGTTGGCCTAGTTTTTTTGAAACTTATAGCGAAACCAGCGTGCAATATATTACAGATAAATCTCATGGTATGATTCGTACAGAAGTTGTTTGCGGAAGGTGTAATGCTCATTTAGGCCATGTGTTTGATGATGGCCCAAAGCCAACGGGCAAAAGGTTTTGCATGAATTCTATTTCTTTGGTTTTCGAAAAGAAATAAAAAAAAGCCTCGAATAAATTCGAGGCTTTTTTAAAATAATTTTTTTAAAAATTACTTGTTAACCACTTTAGCTAATGTAGCACCTGCTTTAAATTTAGCAACTTTCTTAGCAGCAATTTTAATTGCTTTACCAGTTTGTGGGTTACGACCTACTCTTGCTGGTCTTTTAGTAACTGAAAAAGTACCGAAACCAACTAAAGTTAATTTCTCACCTTTTTTCAATGATTTTGTAGTTGCATTTAAGAATGCATCTAAAGCACGACCTGAATCTGCTTTTGTCATGTGTGTTTCTGCCGCGATTGCGTCAATTAATTCTGCTTTGTTCATGGTTTTAAAATTAAGTTTTAATATTTAGTTTTTTATGTATAGCCTATTCCTATTGGAAAAGCGGTCTATTTCATACCTCTAAGAAATGTATTATTCTTCACTTTTGCTAACTTCTTTTCAAAAAAAAATTTAGAAATTATCCACATTTTCACAATGTGAGTCGAAACATAGTGTTTATAAGGGTTTTAGCTCAAGCCTAAGCCCTACCAATTGTTCTTAAATAACTTAGATGCGACCTGAAAGCTTTTAAAACAGTAGGGAATTCGTGATATCTAATACTAAACTCATCACAAGTCTCTCTTACAATTTTTCTTAATGCCGGATAATGCACATGACTTACCCTAGGAAATAAGTGATGTTCTACTTGGAAATTCAATCCTCCTAATAACCAACTTACCACTTTACTTTTAGTAGCAAAATCGAATGTGGTTTTTATTTGATGCACTGCCCATTCGTCTTCGATAGATTCTATACCTTTAGAAGGCGATACAAAAGAAGTGGGCTCCACTACATGCGCCATTTGAAAAACAATACCTAAAATTATTCCACAAACGTAAGACATGGTAATATAACCTACAATAGCTGCAACCACACCAACAGTATACATTGGAATTAATATGAATAATAAAATATGTAAAAATTTAGAAGACCAGAAAATAAGGTGATCTGAAGTTTTCATTTTTCTCATATTAGTATGCTCTGCAATTTGTCCAGAAAAATACCTTTTAAAATCTTGGTAAAATACCCAAAACATTAAAGACATACCATACATGAACACTCCGTAAAAGTGTTGGTAGCGGTGGATCCAAAGCTTTTGCTGACCTTCATGCATTCTTAAAAAAGGCTTTAAATTAATATCGTCGTCGTGGCCTTCTATATTAGTAAAGGTGTGGTGATTCTCGTTATGTTTTTGCTTCCACACATACATATTTCCACCCATAATGTTTAAAGTGAACCCCATCGATTCGTTTAAAAATTTATTGTCGGAATAACTACCATGTGCACCATCGTGCATCATATTAAAACCAATGGCTGCAAAATTTGCACCCAATAAGGAACACAAGATTAAATTAATCCAATTACTTTCTGGCGTTAAAAAAACAAGCGTAATATAAATGGCAACAAAAGTAATCGAAAGAATTGCCGTCTTCCAATACAAACGACTATCGCCTTTGGTACTGATTTTATTCGACTTGAAATATTGATCAGTACGCGTTCTTAAAGCTTGAAAGAAAGGTTGACTTTGGGTATTAAATTTTACTTGAATCATGTGCTTTTTTTGTATAATTAAAAGTTCAATATCGTTATTTTATTTTAAATCTAAAATGACTTTCAACCGCTGATGTTTATTTGTTTAGACACCCATAAACAATTAGTCCCAGCTGTCTTGCAAATCGTCTATTTCTCGACGATCTCGCTTGGTAGGCCTTCCAGAACCCCTATCGCGCTTTAATACAGGTGAATTAAATACAGAAATTAATTTTGGGTCTAATTCGGGTGGTGTTAAATCTTCGAAAAAGGGTGCTGCTTTGGCTGCATCAACTCTTTTTTCGAGTAATGCCAATACCTTTAAAATTTTCTTTTGATGGTCTTTTTGTATGGTATAAAGGTCTCCTATTTTTACAATATGAGCAGGTTTGAGCGATAGACTGCCCATTTTCACCTTTCCTGCCTTACAAGCCTCGGTAGCAATGCTTCTTGTTTTATAGACTCTAATGGCCCACAGGTATTTATCAATCCTTAATTTATCGTTTGCTGTGGCCATATAAATTCAAAAATAAGCGCTTTTGTTTATACTTTGTTATTAGATTTGCATATTCTAAAAATTAAGCATAAAAATGAACGAAAATTTAAAATCAATTATCGAAAAAGCATGGGATGACAGAAGTATTTTACATACTACTGAAGTAAAGGAAGCAATCAATGCAATTATAGATCAATTAGATAAAGGTGAATTAAGGGTTGCCGAACCAACAGCAGATGGCTGGAAAATAAATGAATGGGTAAAAAAGGCGGTGATATTATATTTTCCCATCAACGAAATGCAAGAAATAATTGTGGGCCCATTTGTTTATCACGATAAAATGAAATTGAAAACAAATTATGTAGCACAAGGCGTAAGAGTAGTACCCAATGCAGTTGCGCGATATGGTGCATTTTTAGCAAAGGGTGTAATTATGATGCCTTCTTATGTAAACATTGGTGCTTTTGTTGACGAAGGTACTATGGTTGATACATGGGCTACAGTGGGCTCCTGCGCACAAATAGGCAAACATGTTCACTTAAGTGGAGGTGTGGGCATAGGCGGTGTATTAGAACCGCTACAGGCAGCTCCAGTGATTATTGAAGATGGTTGCTTTATAGGTTCAAGATGTATTGTGGTAGAAGGCGTGCACGTCGAAAAAGAAGCCGTATTAGGGGCAAATGTGGTATTAACCGCATCTACTAAAATTATTGATGTAAGCGGTACAACACCTTTAGAATATATTGGCCGCGTACCTGCTAGATCGGTTGTTATTCCTGGATCTTATACAAAAGAATTTGCAGCAGGTGCTTACCAAGTTCCATGCGCATTAATTATTGGTCAAAGAAAAGCTTCAACAGATTTAAAAACTTCTCTTAATAATGCGTTAAGAGAATACAATGTTGCCGTATAAACAAATGAAAATAGGTTACGACGCCAAAAGAGCCTTTGCAAATTTTACAGGACTAGGCAATTATGCTCGGTCTACGATCAGCAATATTTGCAAGGTGTTTCCTACGCACGAATTTTATTTATACACGCCCAAGAAAGTGACCGATGGCGCAAGTGATTTTATCCCTGATTTTAAAAATGCATATATTCGCGGTCCTCGAAATTTATTTTACGGTACATTTTCTGCCGCTTGGAGGCGCTTTGGCATTGCAGCAGATGCTGCTCAGGATCAAATAGATTTATTTCATGGTTTAAGCCACGAAATACCCGATGGCATTGAGAAAACCAATATCAAAACAGTGGTTACCATTCACGATTTAATTTTTAAAAGATTCCCCAATTATTATAAAAAAATTGATCGAAAAATTTATGATAATAAAATTAAACATGCGGTAAAATTTGCACATAAAATTATTGCTATTTCGGAGCAAACTAAAAAAGACATCATTGAATTTTACCAAGTTTCCGAAAATAAAATTGATGTTATATACCAAGCTTGCGATATCATTTTTGAAAAAAAACATAGCAATGATGAAATTAATTTTATCAAAGAAAAATACATGCTGCCACAAAACTATTTGCTTTATGTTGGCACTATAGAAGAAAGAAAAAATGCACTAGTGATTTTACAAGCCATGCTGCAATTGCCTAGCCATGTGAAATTAGTGATGGTTGGAAAGAAAAAATCTTATGGCATAACAATCGATGTATTTATAAAAAAGCACGCATTAAACGATCGGGTTATTCAAATCAATCAAGTAGATTTTAAAGATCTGCCAGCTATTTATCAAGCAGCCGATTTGTTTATTTACCCTTCTAAGTTTGAAGGTTTTGGCATTCCAATAATAGAAGCACTACATTCCGAAACACCTGTTATTGCAGCAAAAGGTTCTTGCCTAGCAGAAGCAGGAGGCCCCAACAGCTTGTATTTTGAGCCAAGTAACGCCGAGGAACTTGCCGGTTTAATTGCTAATTTATTAGCAGACGAAAGCAAAAGAAAAAGCATGGCTGCAAGTGGGAAAAAATATGTTGAAAAATTCGATAGCGAAAAAATTGCAACTGAATTAATGGGCCTCTATCAATCAATCTTATCTTGATGAATTATACAGAAGAAATAAAAAAAACGATTAGTGCTTTAAATGCAGGTGGGACCATTCTCTATCCTACTGATACCATTTGGGGTTTAGGCTGCGATGCACGAAATGAAGCAGCTATTGATAAAGTAATCGCATTAAAAAAAAGACCTGCTGCTAAAAGTTTTGTATTGCTTTTAGACAATGAAAATAAAATCCAATCTTATGTGCAAGAAGTACCAGAAATAGCCTGGAGCCTCATAGAATTTGCAGATAGCCCAATGACGATTATTTTACCCAATGCAAAAAATTTAGCAAAAAATGCGATCAACGAAGATGGTAGCATTGGCATACGAATTGTTAAAAGTGGATTTGCACATCAACTGATTCAAAAATTTAAATTTCCAATTGTTTCTACTTCTATCAACCTATCGGGCGAAGTGGCAGCAATTGAGCGTAGCGACATTGACCCTTATTTTTTAACAGCTGCAGATTATGTTTGTGATTTAAATGAAATTGGTACAGGAAAACCTTCGAGCATTATCAAATTAGCGACCAACGGCACATTTGAATTTATCAGAAAGTAACACTTTTTTTCTTATTTTCACGCCAAATAATAATACCATTTGAAAAATCTTTTAACACATCCTATTATTCCAATCATTACCGAAGTGGCACAAGAACGCAAAGTAGCGGTTTATGTGATTGGTGGATATGTGCGCGATTTATTGTTGAATAGAAAATCAAAAGACATTGATTTTTTAATTATTGGAAATGGGATTGAATTTGCCGAAGCCGTTGCTTTAAAAATTGGCAATAAAACTGCCGTCAATGTTTTCAAAAATTTTGGCACAGCTATGCTGAATTACAAAGGCTGGGAAATAGAATTTGTAGGGGCTAGAAAAGAATCTTATCGAAACGATTCGCGCAAGCCAATTGTAGAAGATGGCAATTTACAAGACGATCAAAATAGAAGAGATTTTACCATTAATACCTTAGCCATCAGTTTAGAAAAAATAAATTATGGTAAATTAATTGATCCATTTGATGGCATGACAGACATTGAGCAAAAGCTCATTAGAACTCCGCTTGAGCCTAACATAACCTATTCCGACGACCCACTGCGCATGATGCGTGCCATTCGTTTTGCAGCGCAATTAAATTTTAAAATAGATGCGGCTTCTTTACAAGCCATCACAGAAAATAAAGATCGCATTCAAATTGTAAGTAAAGAACGCATCACCGATGAAATAAATAAAATCATGCTTTCGGCAAAACCTTCGATTGGATTTGAACATTTATTTAATACCGGATTGTTGCAAATCATATTTCCGCAAATGGCCGAATTGTATGGTGTCGAAATCATAAATGGCAAAGCACATAAAGATAATTTTTACCATACTTTACAAGTACTCGATAATATTTGCGAACATACCGATGATTTGTGGCTAAGATGGGCGGCATTGTTACATGATATAGCAAAGCCTGCTACTAAACGATTTGAACCCGATCATGGCTGGACCTTTCATGGTCATGAAGATAAAGGCGCCCGTATGGTTCCTAAAATTTTTAAAGAATTACGATTACCGCAAAACGAAAAAATGAAGTTGGTACAAAAACTGGTATTGCTTCATTTAAGACCCATTGTATTGGCGCAAAATACCGTTACCGATTCGGCAGTAAGAAGATTATTATTTGAAGCAGGCGAAGACATTGACGCACTCATGATTTTGTGTAATGCAGACATTACGACCAAGAACGAATACAAAATCAAAAAATATAAAAACAATTTTGAGCTAGTTAAAGAAAAAATAATCGAAGTGGAAGCCAAAGATCAATTAAGAAATTGGCAGCCCCCTATTGATGGTAATGATATTATGCAAGCTTTTGGTTTAGCAGCTGGCAAAGAAGTAGGCTTACTAAAAAATGCGATTCGAGAAGCCATTTTAGAAGGGGTGATTCCAAACGAAAAAACAGCGGCATACGAACTGATGATGATGGAAGGAAAAAAACTAGGTTTAATCGCAAAATAATTGCGATTGGAAGAAAAAAATAATTAATTTGTAAATAGCATTAGCATTCAATCGTTTTTACATTATGGCGATATATAAATTTAGAATCACCTTCGAAGATTACGACGAAGTAAGTAGAGAAATAGAGATAAAATCAAATCAAAGTTTTGAGGATTTGCATCGTGCAATACACGCTGCCATTGGATTTGATGGAAAAGCAAATAGCAGCTTTTACATGAGCAACGACCAATGGCATAAAGGAAAAGAAATTACTTTAAACGAATCTACCATTAAAGATGCTGCGAAAACTGTGTTAATGGAAAAATCAATTTTAAAGAATTTCATCATCGATCCTCATCAAAAAATATATTATATATTTAATTTAGAAAAACCTTGGACCTTTTACATTCAGTTAATGAAAATTACCATTAACGAGGATCCAAATCTCCAATACCCAATTTGTACTAAAACAACCGGCATCGCACCTAAGCAGTTTGGCATCTCCCCTATTATTCCAACGGTAGCCAACGACGACCTCGATTTCTTAAATGAATTTGGCATGGGCGACGAAGACGAAGAAGAAGTGGACGCAATGGGTATAGAAGCGCATCCCGATGCATCTTCCGACGAACCAGAGGAAGAGGAAGAAGAGCCTTCCGAATTTGGAGAAGAGATGGACGAAGACTTTAACCAAGACGAAGACTAAATTGAAAGCTACGCTAATTGTTGTATCTGGCCCCACTGCTGTTGGCAAAACAGCTTTAGCCATACAATTAGCACAACACTTTCAAACAGAAATTATTTCTGCAGATGCGCGTCAATTTTACCGCGAAATAAGCATAGGCACTGCTAAACCAAATGCGGACGAACTCGCACAAGCTAAACACCATTTTATTGATTCGCATAGTGTAACTGAAGTAGTTGATGCGGGCAGTTTTGAAAAAATAGCCTTAGCTAAATTGCGAGAAATATTTTCGGAAAAATCATATGCCATATTAGTTGGCGGCTCAGGCCTATACACACAAGCCGTTTGCGAGGGTTTAGATGATTTAACTTTTAGAGATGACGAGCTGCGTACTAGTCTGCAAACAAAAACAGCTGAAGAACTTCAATCAATATTAGCTAAACTCGATCCCGACTATTTTGCCTTAGTTGATCTTCAAAATAAACAAAGAATGATGCGGGCCATTGAAGTTAGTACACTCAGCGGCAAAGCCTATTCGAGCCATTTAACTGGCAAGAAAAAACAAAGAGATTTTGCGATTATTAAAATTGCCATTACCGATGAACGTGCGAAACTTTACGAAAGAATTAACCACAGAGTGGATCAAATGATGGCAAATGGTTTAGTAGCAGAAGTAAAAAATAACATCGCCAATCGCGCATGTTATGCGCTGAAAACTGTTGGATACAAAGAGATTTTTGACATGTTAGATGGGCGACTCACACTTGAACAAAGCGTGGAAGCCATCAAACAAAATACCAGAAGATTTGCTAAACGCCAATTAACATGGTTGCGCAGAGACCCCGAATACCAATGGTTTGCCTACCACGAATTCGAAAAAATTAAAGACTACATTATAGCACAACAAATTTGATGCTGACCAAAATACTAAAGCCTTATTTTCAAATTGAAAAATTAGTATTGCAATTTATTGCTGCCGAATTTTTTATTCAATTGGTGAATGCTTCTTTTATGATGATTCTCAATATCTACTTGGCTAAAAAAGGATATGAGGACCATCAAATTGCAGACTTTATTTCCTTAAGATTTTTAACGGTTATGTTGTTGGCTTTTCCTTTAGGATTATTTATTAAAGGCAGAAACTTAAAACCCTTATTTTATATCGCAGCGATTGGCGTTTTTGTTTTTAGTATTAGTATTTTACTTGCTGCAGAATTTAAGCAAATCGACATGATATACACCAGTGCAGCACTTTGGGGCATGTGCTATGGCATTGTTCAGGTGTTAGCTTTACCCTTTATTATTCGAAATACATCAGAAAAAACAAAAACAGCAGCTATATCTTTGAGCTATGCAACATATAGTTTAGCCATGATTTTGGCCGGAATAATCATTTTTGTGCTCAACCATTTCAATCCACTTTACTTTGATGAATTTAAATGTCTTTTATTGTTGGCCCTATTATCTGGTATCAGTATTTACTTTGTTTTTAGCATGCAACAAAAAGAAGTAATCCCTACATTCGAAGGCAGTCGATTAAGCCTCTCCGGCTTTGACTGGGGAACAATTGCCTTTGCTATGACACCTTCGTTGCTTTTGGCCATCGGTGCTGGCTTAACGATTCCATTCATCAACTTATTTTTCTTTAAAGTATTTAAAATGGAATCCGATAATTTTGCATTGCTCAATAGCTTTTCTTCAATTACCGTTGCGGGTGCCGCTTTATTGGTTCCGCATGTTCGGGCAAAATATGGTTATAAAATTGCCATTACCCGCACACAAAGTATTGCAGTTATTTCTTTGGCGCTGTTGGCTTGTACCGAGTTCTACGCATCATTCGAATACAGTATTTACTTTGCCATATTCTTCTTCTTAATTAGACAGCCCTTAATGAATATGGCTGCACCCGTTAGCTCGGAGCTAGTGATGCAATATGTAGGACCCAAAAACCAAGAAATTATTTCTGCCTTAACAGCCTCGATTTGGTCGGGGAGTTGGTTTTTCTCGGCTCTTATTTTTTCGGTACTTCGCAAAAATGGTTTTGCTTATGCCAATGTGTTTTTAATCACTGCCGGCATTTATGCGATTGCTGTTTTTTGGTATCACTTTTTAATCAAAGCACACCTCGCAAAAGAGCAAATTAAAAATTAAGCTTGTGCCGTTGGCCCGCCGAAACTCAATGGGAATGATTGTTCCTCGAGTTTTACTTTTCCATGCACTTCTTCGTATTTACGCAAGTTATCGGTTAATGCCGCTAATAATCTTTTCGCATGTTGCGGCGTTAAAATAATTCTTGCTTTTACTTTTGCTTTTGGAACACCTGGCATCATACGAATAAAATCGAGTACAAACTCGGCATTAGAATGGGTAATGATGGCTAAGTTTGAATAAATTCCTTCGGCAATTTCTTCCGATAATTCTATGTTAATTTGATTAGGGTCGTTGATCTCTTCCATTTTTTTGATTGATTAATATTAAATATAAAGATATATTTCTTTTTATTTTTTGTAAAATTTTAAAAACAAAAAACCCCACTTTGCAGCGGGGTTTTTTGGAATATTATTAGAAAATGATTAGTCTTCTTTAGAAGCTAATAAAGCTTCGTATTCTTCTTTCGAACCTACAATCATACGATCGTATTTTCTGATACCAGTTCCTGAAGGAATTAAGTGACCTACGATCACGTTTTCTTTCAAGCCTAATAAACTATCCATTTTACCATGAATTGCTGCCTCATTCAAGACCTTCGTAGTTTCCTGGAAGGAAGCTGCAGAGATGAATGATTTAGTTCCCAATGATGCTCTTGTAATACCTTGTAACAATGGTCTTGAAGTAGCAGATACTGCATCTCTAGATTCCACTAATTTTTGGTCTTTACGTTTCAACACCGAGTTTTCATCGCGTAGTTTACGAACAGTTATAATCTGACCCGCTTTTACATTTGGAGAATCTCCTGGATCGGTTACTACTTTTTTGTCGTAGATCCAATTGTTCTCTTCCATGAAGTCAAATTTATCAGCCGATTCTAATTCTAAGAATTTAGTATCTCCTTGATCTTCGATAATTACTTTCTGCATCATCTGACGAACAATTACTTCGAAATGTTTGTCGTTGATTTTTACACCTTGTAAACGGTAAACTTCTTGTACTCCATTTACTAAGTATTCTTGTACTGCAGAAGGTCCTTTAATCGAAAGAATATCTGATGGTGTAATTGAACCATCTGATAATGGCATACCCGCTTTGATAAAGTCGTTATCTTGAACTAAAATGTGTTTCGATAAAGAAACTAAATACTTTTTAGAAGTACCATCTTTTGGTTCAATAATAATTTCTCTGTTACCACGCTTCACACCACCTAAAGTTACTACACCGTCGATTTCTGTTACAACCGCTGGATTAGAAGGGTTACGCGCCTCGAATAATTCTGTTACACGAGGTAAACCACCTGTAATATCTCGGGTTTTACCAGTTGAACGAGGAATTTTTACGATCACTTGACCAGCAATTACTTTATCGCCTTTTTCTACTGCGATATGTGCTCCTACTGGAATGTTGTACGATTTAATAACCTCTTTCTTATCAACAATTTTAATAGAAGGATTTTTTGTTTTATCACGACTATCAATAATTACTTTTTCTTTGTGACCTGTTTGTTCATCAGACTCTTCACGGAAAGTGATTCCTTCTTCAATAAATTCGAAATCTATTTTACCATCAAACTCAGAAATAATTACTGCGTTGTATGGATCCCATCCGCAAATCACATCTCCTTTTTTCAATTTCTGACCATCTTTAATATAAAGATGTGCACCATAAGGAATGTTATTTGTCATAATGATACGACCAGATTTTTCGTCAACAATTCTGAATTCACCCGAACGACCTAACACTACATCTGTTTTGCCTTCTTCTGTTTTCAATTGTACTGTACGAATTCCTTCTAGTTCAATTTTACCTTCGAACTTAGCAACAATAGTTGATTCTGCAGCAATGTTAGATGCAGTACCCCCAACGTGGAAAGTTCTTAATGTTAACTGAGTTCCTGGCTCACCAATTGATTGTGCTGCAATAACACCAACCGCTTCTCCCATCTGAACCATACGGCCAGATGCCAAGTTACGACCGTAGCATTTAGCACAAACACCGCGCTTCGCTTCACAAGTTAATACCGAACGAATCTCTACAGCTTCTACAGTAGAAGTTTCAATTTTCTTTCCGATTTCTTCTGTGATTTGTGCACCAGCTTCTACTAATAATTCACCAGTAACAATATCAAATACATCATGAACTGAAACACGACCTAATATACGATCGTATAATGGCTCGATGATTTCTTCGTTGTCTTTTAAAGCAGAAGTAAGAATTCCTCTTAAAGTACCGCAATCTGGTTCGTTCACAATCATGTCTTGTGCAACATCCACTAAACGACGAGTTAAGTAACCCGCATCGGCTGTTTTCAAGGCAGTATCGGCCAAACCTTTACGCGCACCGTGAGTAGAAATAAAGTACTCTAATACCGAAAGACCTTCTTTAAAGTTTGATAAAATTGGATTCTCGATAATCTCTCCACCTGATCCAGATTTTTGTGGCTTAGCCATCAAACCTCTCATACCACATAACTGACGAATTTGCTCTTTAGAACCACGCGCTCCAGAATCTAACATCATGTAAACTGAGTTGAATCCTTGGTTGTCGGTTGCTAATTGCTTCATCACATTATCTGTCAATCTTGAATTGATACGAGTCCAGATATCGATGATTTGGTTGTAACGCTCGTTGTTGGTAATGAATCCCATGTTGTAGTTACCCATTACTTCTTCTACTTCATCAGAAGCTTTCTTAATTAAACTTGCTTTTTCTGCAGGAATAGTTAAGTCTTGAAGGTTAAACGATAAACCACCACGGAATGCCATTTTAAATCCTAATTCTTTGATATCATCTAAGAACCTAGCTGCACGATCCATACCGGTTGTTTTCACAATGTCTCCGATAATATCACGCAATGATTTTTTAGTCAACAACTCGTTGATGTATCCCATTTCAATTGGCACTACTTGGTTGAATAAAACTCTACCAGTTGTAGTTTCAATAATTCTTTGAACAAACTCTCCATTCTCTATGGTTTGTGTTTTTACTTTAATGAATGCAT
>JAURMH010000093.1 GCA_030830805.1 Bacteroidota bacterium | reverse complement strand
TATTAATATACCTGCTGCTGGTTCCTTGCAAATTTTAAAAACGCAGCCAGGATATCTTTCAATTTTTAAAAGAGAACAAAATAATTTAATACAGGTGGCTATTATACCAGTAGGTACTAACAAACAAACTATACAATTACAGCCTGGAAATTACGAATTAACTTATCGAGCAAAAAATGCCATCAGCAATAAATCAACTATACAAAAAAAGTTTACTATTGTTTCTGGCATTGCAACAACTACTAATTTTTAAATGAACAAATTATTATCTAATCGCTTCGTTTTACTTTTAGTAATACTTCAAAGTATTGCCAGCATTGGATTTGCTCAAACTAAACCAAATAGCAATATTAAAACAAGAATACTTTTTATGATGGATGCATCTGGAAGTATGACTAATAATTGGAGCACTTCTAATAGATTTAAAATTTCCAAAACGGTAATTGCTGCTATAGCAGATAGCCTACAAAAGATACCAAACATTGAAATGGGCTTGCGTGTTTTTGGCAGTATGTCTGCATTAAGCTTACATGATTGCAAGGATTCTCGCTTGGAAACACCCATCAGACCAAACAACGCAAACAATATTAAACTTAAATTAAACAGCTTACAAGCCAAAGGCATTACTCCTATTGCCTATGCTTTAGAGCAATGCGCAAATGATTTTATTGGAAGTAACGAAAAATGTAGAAATATTGTGATTCTTATTACTGATGGTATAGAATCATGCGAAGGAAACGCTTGCGAAATCTCCAAAAAACTTCAACAAAAAGGAATTATTTTACAACCATTTATTATAGGTTTGGGATTAAGTGCCGAATCGGCTGCAACATTTGATTGCATTGGAAGATACGACGATGCACAAGACGAAATTGGATTTAAAAGAGCCCTTAAATCTACCATGAATTTTATATTGAATAATACAACACTTCAGTTAAATTTATTGGATGAAAAAGGGAAAGCAACCGAAACAAATATTCCTGTTACTTTTTATGACAATACCGTGGGCGTACAACGCTATCACTTTATACATACTTTGAATGCAAGAGGAAATGCAGATACCTTACAAATAGATCCAATTAATAATTACAATATTGTAGTACACACTATTCCTGCTATTGAAAAGAAAAATGTGAGTATTGCCACTAACCAACATAACAACATTAACATAGCAGCTGCTCAAGGAGAATTGCTTGTAACTACAGATGGACTGAGCACCTATAAAGAGCTTGCCTGCGTAATTAGTAAGGCGAATGAATCAGAGAGTATCGATGTATTAACCATCAACGAAAAAAGGAAATACCTTACGGGTTTATACGATGTAGAAATTTTAACATTGCCTCGCATTAGCATTCGTGCTACTCGCATTGCACAGAGCGAACTCACTACCATTAAAATTCCGGCACCGGGTATTGTAACTATTTTAAATACCAATGCAGTTCCCGTGCTAGGCAGTATTTTCAAAGAAAAAGGACAAGATTTAGATTGGGTATGCGATATCAATGGAAATACTATTACAGAAACCATCACTTTGCAACCAGGAAATTACCGATTAGTATATAAAAACAAAGGCTCCAAAAGAGCCATGACCACTAGAGATGAACGATTTAAAATTAGCTCTGGCAATTCTGCAACCATTAGATTTTAAAATTATATAATATGAAACAATATACTTACACAGAAAAAAAAGACACTAGATCTGGATTTGGCGCTGGCTTATCGGTACTTGGAAAAACCAATCCAAATGTAGTTGCATTATGTGCCGACTTAACCGGATCATTAAAAATGGATGCATTTGCAAAAGACCATCCCGAAAGATTTTTTCAAGTTGGCATTGCTGAAGCAAATATGATTGGAATGGCAGCAGGCATGACCATTGGTGGTAAAATTCCATTCACTGGAACATTTGCTAATTTTTCTACTGGTAGAGTATATGATCAAATTCGTCAATCCGTTGCTTATTCAGAAAAAAATGTAAAAATATGTGCTTCGCATGCAGGCTTAACCTTAGGCGAAGACGGTGCTACGCATCAAATATTAGAAGACATTGGATTGATGAAAATGTTACCGAACATGACCGTCATTAATCCATGCGATTACAATCAAACTAAAGCAGCAACTATTGCCATTGCAGCACACCATGGTCCTGTTTATTTGCGATTTGGTAGACCAACTGTTCCAAATTTTACACCAGCAGATCAAGTGTTTGAAATTGGGAAAGCGGTGATGCTGAACGAAGGAAAAGATGTAAGTATTTTTGCAACCGGACATTTAGTATGGAAAGCCATTGAAGCAGGTCAGCAATTAGCAGAAATGGGTATCAATGCCGAAATCATCAATATACATACCATCAAACCGCTAGATGCACAAGCTATCATACAATCTGTTAAAAAAACCAGGTGTGTAGTTACTGCAGAAGAACATCAAAAAAATGGTGGATTGGGCGACAGCATTGCACAATTATTAGCTACACAATTTCCAGCACCAATCGAAATGGTTGCCGTTAACGATACTTTTGGAGAAAGTGGTACGCCAGATCAATTGATGACAAAATATGGCTTAGATGCAATTAATATTGTGGAGGCTGTACAAAAAGTAATGGCTCGCAGGTAGTTTATTTATAACCACCCTTTTCTTTTAAACCAAAAATAAATGGCGATGGTAAAGAATTAAATTTCTTGGACCATATTTCAAGTTTAAAATCCTTTAAAGATTATTTGTATTTTTGAATATGTTAAACTTGAGGCAGCTTTTTTTAAACCATAATGCGCAAACAACAGATTTTCCTTTGTCGCTTGAAATTACCCATGCACAAGGATTATATCTTATTGATCAAGATGGTAAAAAATACCTCGACCTTATTTCTGGAATTGGCGTAAGCTCTATTGGCCATAGACACCCTAAGGTAATTGAAGCCATTAAAAATCAAGCCGACCGCTACTTACATTTAATGGTTTATGGCGAGTATATTCAAACGCCTCAGACCCTTTTAGCGGCTAAATTAGCTTCGCTACTGCCCTCCAACTTATCTAGTATCTATTTGGTTAACTCGGGCTCAGAAGCTATTGAAGGCGCCATGAAACTAGCCAAAAGGTTTACCGGAAGATCCGAAATCATTGCATGTAATAATTCCTATCATGGAAGCACTCACGGTGCTTTGAGTATTATGGGTAACGAAACTTTTAAACAAGCTTATCGTCCATTATTACCCGATATTCGTTTTATAGAGTTTGGAAATATTACATCGCTCGAAAATATTAGTACTAAAACAGCGGCTGTATTTATAGAAACTATTCAAGGCGAAGCAGGCATTAAAACAGCTAATAAAGCATATTGGAAAGCGCTTCGTGCAAAATGCAACGAAACCGGCACTTTATTGGTATTAGATGAAATACAATGTGGTATTGGTAGAAGTGGTAAATTTTCGGCATTTGAGCATTACGATATTGTTCCCGATATTTTAGTTTTGGCAAAAGCATTGGGAGGCGGCATGCCAATGGGTGCTTTTATTTCTTCGGCAAATATCATGAATGCCTTAAAAGAAAATCCTATTCTTGGTCATATCACTACATTTGGTGGACACCCTATCAATTGTGCGGCTGCACTGGCAACGCTCGAAGTACTGGAATCAGAAAACTTAATTGAAAGTGTAATTGAAAAAGGAGAATTATTTAAATCATTACTAACACATACAGAAATCACTACAGTTAGAGGCCAAGGATTAATGCTAGCCATTCAATTAAAGGATTTTGAATTCAATAAAAGTGTAATAGATGAATGTATCGAAAATGGCCTTATTGTAGATTGGTTTTTACATTGCAGCGATTCGATGAGAATAGCGCCACCATTGACGATTAGCACAGAAGAAATTAAATCGGCTTGTGCAATTATACTTGCTGCCATCGAAAAAATTTCCGCTAAAAATTAATGCATTTTACTCCGCTTGATTAAAAAGTTAATCAATACCTTATCAAATCCTTCTGTAATATTGCTAGGCACAAAATCAATTTTGTATTGATAGCATTTTGCTTGCAATTCGATCAAATAAGCCTTGACATTTTCTTGATATTGTTGCTGAATGCTATTGGTATTTAACTTTAAAATATCTCCGTTTTCTATATCAACGAATTCAATTTGTTGGGTATTAAAATTTAAATCAAGCTCAGTTTTTTCATCCATTATATGAAATAAAACCACTTCGTTTTGATTGTATTTTAAATGCTGCATTGCTGCAAATAGTTCTTCATGATTTTCGTTTTTTTGAAAAAAGTCGGATAAAATAACCACCAAAGATCTTTTTGGAATTCGATCGGCCAAACTACTTAAAACGGCTGGAAGTGCTGTTTTAGCTTGAATTGGAGCCTCGCCTAATGCCTTTTCTAATTCAAAAAATAAGTTTTTTTGATGCGTAGTCGTAGACTTTGCAACGGAAGAAAATTTAATTTCATCATCGAACATGGTAAGCGCAAATGCATCTCTTTGTTTTTTCAATAAAATAATAAGTGCCGCTGCAGATAATGTGGCGAACCTTATTTTATTTTCTTTTGCGGCTGGATAATACATCGAAGAAGAAATATCCAATATTAGGTGACACTTTAAATTGGTTTCTTCTTCATATCTTTTAGCATACAATTTTTCTGTTTTACCGAAAAGTTTCCAATCTATATTTTTAATGCTATCGCCTGGATTGTATGATTTATGTTCGGCAAACTCTACAGAAAATCCATGAAAAGGACTTTTATGCAAACCCGTTACGAAACCTTCTACTACTTGCTTTGCAAGGTATTCGAGGTTTTTAAACTGTTGCAATTCTTTGAGTGCCGAAAAATCTTCCATTAAAATTATTGGTATTGTTGTTACAAAAAATGCGTTAGCCCAAAAGGCTAACGCATCTAAAAATCAATGCTAATTAATTACATTTGCGCATCTAGCTTTTGCGCTAAAACATTTTTAGGAACTGCACCAATTTGCTTGTCTACAATTTCACCGTTTTTAAAATATAATAAAGCAGGAATGTTTCTGATACCGAATTTCATAGAAATTTCGGGGTTGTTATCTACATTTACTTTACCAATAATTGCTCTGCCTTCGTATTCCTTAGCAAGCTCTTCTACAACTGGGCCAACCATTCTGCAGGGTCCGCACCATTCTGCCCAAAAATCTACTAATACGGGTTTATCCGATTTCATGACTAATTCGTCAAAATTCGCATCTGTTATTTCTAATGCCATAATTTGTTTATTTATGTGTTTAAATTTTATAGTTTATTTACTAATTCAATCTGTAATTTACGCCATTTAAGTTAGAGAGGCCTTGCATAAATTCGTTAGTAGGATTGATTTTAAATTTCCTACTAGGCACCTCTACAGAAATACCATCTTCTATATCTATAATTCCAATTTTTAAATTACAGTTACGGGGTAAATCTAACTGGTTATTTTGTTCAATCAAACCAGTAATGCTGTCTACCACTGTTTCGTTTAAGTCGCTAAGATAAATATATATGGTCATATTTTTAGCCATTTTATCCCTCACTTCTGGTAACAATTGCATAAAATTCACTTTAAACTCCCATTCCCCTTTTCTGCCATAACGCTCTTGAATCTTCCCTTTGATATATAAGAAATAACCATCGGTGATAAATTGTTTGAATTTAATGTAATCTTCTCCAAACAAGGCTATTTCGTGACTTTCTTGGTAGTCTTCCAACATAAAAGTGCCATAGGGCTTACCTGTTTTGGTAGTTCTGTGCGAAGCAACTGTTATCATACCTGCAACCGCCAACTCTCTGTTTTTCATTTGGTCGAAGCGCTCGATATCTTGTTCCTGCACCGTTTGCCCAAGATCCCCTTCCGAATCGGATGCTTTATTATTAATAAATGAATTAGAATTGCCTGCAAACTTTTGCACCATTTTTAAATCCGCAATGGTCGCCGAACAAAAATTGCTCAATTCAAATTTGTATTCATCTAATGGGTGACCCGAAATATAAAATCCAACTACCTCTTTTTCGAATCGTAATTTTTGTAAAAATCCCCATTCCTCGCAGCTAGGTAATTTAGGTTCTGGAATATGCGCCGCAGTACCTGCTCCAAAAAGCGAAGACTGTGAGGTTGTTAAACTATCTTGGTAATTTGCCCCAAAACGAATGAGTTTTTCGAGCGTTGTTTGCGATTCGTTGCTTTCTACATTAAAGTATGCAGCCCTATGAATGCCAAAAGAATCAAATGCGCCAGCTTGTGCCAAAGATTCGAAAGTTTTTTTATTAGCTGTTCTTAAATTAATTCTTCGTACTAGATCAAATACAGAAGAAAACCGACCATGTTGATCTCGCTCTTCAATGATTGATAGCACAGCCGCTTCGCCTACTCCTTTAATTGCGCCTAAGCCAAATCTAATTTGTCCCACTTCATTAACCGAAAAAGGATAAATACTTTCATTAATGTCTGGCCCTAAAACCGAAATATTCATTCGGCGCGCTTCTTCCATAAAGAAAGTAATTTTATCAATGTTATTTAAATTATGCGTCAATACAGAAGACATATATTCTGCAGGATAATGCGCTTTTAAATAGGCTGTTTGAAATGCAACAAATGCATAACAAGTAGAATGTGATTTATTGAAAGCATAAGAAGCAAAAGCTTCCCAATCGGTCCAAATTTTATCTAAGGCTTTTTCATTTAACCCTTTCTCTTTGGCACCGTTCATAAAAGAACTCTTTAAACCATCTAATATTTGACGGTCTTTTTTACCCATTGCTTTTCGTAAAGTATCTGCTTGACCCTTAGTAAAGCCGCCAATTTTTTGAGAAAGTAACATCACCTGTTCCTGGTAAACAGTAATTCCATAAGTATCACTCAAATACTCTTCCATTTCTGGTAAGTCGTAACTTACTTGTTCTCTGCCATGTTTTCTCGCAATAAACTTTGGAATATATTGAATAGGACCTGGTCTATACAAGGCGTTCATGGCAATTAAATCTTCAAATTTGTCGGGCTTTAAGTCGATTAAATGTTTCATCATGCCTGGAGATTCAAACTGAAAAGTTCCGTTGGTATCTCCTCTTTGATATAGCGCTAAAGTTTTTGCATCATCTAAAGGAATTTTATCGATATCGATTTCGATTCCTTTATTTTTTTTGATCATGACTAAAGCATCTCGAATAATGGTAAGTGTTTTTAATCCTAAAAAGTCCATTTTAATTACGCCCGCATCTTCGATTACTTTACCATCGTATTGGGTAATGAGTAATTCTGTTTCTTTAGAAGTGGCAACAGGAATAATTTCTGTTAAATCTTTAGGCGCAATAATAATTCCTGCTGCATGAATTCCTGTTCCACGCACAGAACCCTCTAAAATTAAGGCTTCGCGAAGCACATCTGCTTTTAAATCTTTTGATTTATAAATCTCGCGTAAAGTTTTTATATTCTCCATGTCTTCTGGCTGATAAGCCTCGACATCTTTCAATCCACCTGGTCCATCGATGTTAGCCAACATCACCCTGTTCAGTTCTGTACCAGGTTTATCTGGTACCAATTTTGCAAGCGCATTAGATTCTTGCAAAGGCAAATCCATTACACGCGCTACATCTTTGATACTCATTTTTGCAGCCATGGTACCGTAAGTTACAATTTGCGCAACTTGATTTTTACCATATTTTTCAACCACATAATCGATTACTTTTTGGCGGCCTTCATCATCAAAATCGGTATCAATATCGGGCATCGACTTTCTATCCGGATTTAAAAAACGCTCAAAAAGTAAATTGTATTTTATGGGATCTATATTCGTAATTCCGATACAGTAAGCCACTGCAGAACCAGCAGCAGAGCCCCTTCCAGGGCCTACAAAAACGCCGATGTCTCTGCCTGCTTTGATAAAATCTGCTACAATTAAAAAATAACCTGCAAACCCCATGGTGCGAATGGTATGCAATTCAAAATTTAATCGCTCTTCTATTTCTGGAGAAATATCACGGTATCTTTCTTTAGCACCGGTATAAGTTAAATGATGCAAATACTCATCTTGAGAAGTAAAATTAGTTGGAATTTGAAAATTCGGCAACATGATGTCTTGCTTTAATTTCAGGTGTTCTACCTTTTCTACAATCTCGTTTGTATTATCAATTGCTTCAGGAATATCCTGAAACAACTTATTCATTTCTGCTTGTGTTTTAAAATAAAATTGATCGTTAAAAAAAGCAAACCTTCTTCCTTTTGTAAAAGTTTCGTCGTCCGAAAACTCTTTCATGGTAGGCGTACTTTGCTTTTCACCGGTATTAATACACAATAAAATATCGTGCGCGTTCGAATCTTTTTGATCTACATAATGTGCATCGTTTGAAGCAATTACTTTTACATTATATTTTTTTGCGAATCCTAATAATACTTGATTTACTTTTTCTTGCTCTTGCATATCATGCCTTTGCAATTCAACATAATAATCTTCTCCAAAAATATCGAGCCACCATTTAAATTCTTTTTCTGCTTCTTGTTCACCTTTTCTTAAAATGGCCTTAGGCACAGAAGCCCCAATACAACAAGTAGTCGCAATAAGGCCTTCATGGTATTGTAAAATTAATTCTTTATCGATGCGAGGATATTTTCCATATAAACCATCGATGTATCCAAGCGAACAGAGTTTTAATAAATTTTGATAACCCTTCGGATTTTTGGCTAATAATAATTGATGAAATCTTTGGTCGCGATCGTCTTTAGTAAATTGTCGCTTATGTCTATTTTCAACCACATAGAATTCACAACCCACAATGGGTTTTACATTATGTTTAGCCGCTTCGGCAACAAACTTAAAAACACCAAACATATTACCATGGTCGGTAATTGCCATTGCTTTCATGCCATCGGCAGCCGCTTTTTTGAAAAGCTTCTTTACATCTGCCGCCCCATCTAAAAGAGAAAACTGCGTATGAACATGTAAATGTGAAAAATCGGGCATAATGACAAAATTGTAGATTCAAAGTTAAGGATATGCTTCGCTCCTTTTTGGCTAATTTTCCACATTTTTTTTAAGGCTTGATTTATAGGAATTTATTTTTCAAAAGGGCTTTATCAATAAATTTTAAACTCTTTTAAGTCAAATTAGCAATAGCCTTAGAAATAGCATTCAATGGCCCTAAAACAAGCATTTAGAGGCTTAATAAAAAATCGATACAAAATTTGAAATTATTTACAGAAAAGGTTTGAACTTTAGGATAGAAAAATTAACTTTGCGACATCAAAAAAACGCCTTTTTAAGGATTATTTTTAACAAAAAATACAAATAAACATGCCAAATATTGGGAAAATTGCACAGATTATCGGTCCAGTTGTCGATGTAAGTTTTGCTGCTGAGAACGCTAAATTACCTAACATCTTAGATGCGATGTACGTAATGAAAGAAAACGGTCAAAAAATCGTTTTAGAATGTCAGCAACATTTAGGAGAAGACCGCGTGCGTACCATTGCAATGGATTCTACAGACGGATTAGTTCGTGGAATGGATGTAATTGATACTGCCTCTCCTATTAAAATGCCCATCGGCGAAGGAATCAAAGGAAGATTATTCAATGTGGTAGGAGAAGCCATCGATGGTATGGAAAACCTATCTACAGAGGGTGGTCGTGCAATCCATAATAAACCACCTCGTTTCGAAGATTTATCTACCGAAACCGAGATTTTATTTACAGGTATTAAAGTAATTGACTTATTAGAGCCTTATGCAAAAGGTGGTAAAATTGGTTTG
>JAURMH010000013.1 GCA_030830805.1 Bacteroidota bacterium | reverse complement strand
CAGATACCAAACATTATTTAACACACGATATTTATACACATGTAAGTTCGGTTCCTCAAAAAGAAGAAACGCATCAAACACACGAAGGGCATAGCGAAGACGAAGGCTATACCAATACTAAAAATTATACAATTAAAATTGGAGATACCATTCGTTACGATAAAGGCATTATTATTTTAGCTGGTTTAAATAATAAAGTAACCGTAAAAGATATCACACTAGAAAGTAATGATATTGCCGTAGGAGCAGATTTACGAATCATCAACGATGACAGAGAAACACTGATCACACCCATATTTGTAATTAAAAATAATTACCAATTTGATCTGCCTCAAGAATCTGATGCGGTAGGCATTAAAGCTAAGTTTACTAAAATCAATCCTAGTACAGGTGAGATAGACATAGTCATTATGCAAAAGCCACCAAAGCAACGCGATTATATCATCATGAAAGCCATTGTATTCCCTTATATTAATTTCTTGTGGGGAGGTACAATTTTAATGGTCTTTGGTTTTATCCTTTCTATTTTTAGAAGAGTAAAAGAATATAAAAGAGAGCCTATTTCATGAGTTTGAAAATTGCAATAGTAGGAGCGGGTAATGTGGCGAGCTTTTTTGCAAAAAAGTTTACAGCAGCCGGATTTACCATTGTTTCTATTCATAGTAAAAACTTATTGCATGCCAAAAGTTTAGCCAGCGAGGTGCAAGCCATCGCCAGCAACACTTTATCGACCATCGGCTCCGACTTCGATTATTTATTATTTGCAGTATCTGACGATGCGCTCAAAGCCTGTGTAGCCGAGGTTCCTGCAAGCAACAACTTTTGTTGGTTACACACTTCTGGTGCAATGTCTAAAGAAATTTTTGTAGAAAAAACGAATCAGTACGGCGTTTTTTATCCACTGCAAACATTTACTAAATCTATATCGTTAAGCCAATCTGTTTTTCCAGTTTTAATTGAATCCTCATCGGAGGAAATTCAACAAGCGCTCGAAAAATTAGCTACGCAAATACAGTTGCCTGTTCAATACGCAGATTCCGATCAACGAAAAAACATTCATTTAGCAGCTGTATTTGCTTGTAATTTTTCGAATCATTTATATCAAATTGCATCCGAAATTTTAGCCGAGCAACATTTGCCATTTGAATTGTTATTGCCTTTAATTCAAGAAACAGTTGCCAAATTAAATCATTTATCGCCGGCAGCAGCACAAACTGGCCCGGCCATCCGAAACGATCAAGCGGTTTTGGCAACACAGCTAGCGCTCTTGCAATCTCAGCCGAAATGGGCTGAGCTTTACCAATTATTATCTGCCGAAATTCAAAAAGCTAAACAGTAAAAAAAATCCTAAATTAGATTCATTCTAATTTGGTATTTTTTGTTATTTTTGTGTTTAATCAAACAAAAAAGGCATTTTGTTGATTTATATACTATTATGAAAATATTTAACCTCACCATAAATTTCGAAGAAAAAGACCATTCAAGCATTGTATTACCCATTGCCGAAGGCGAATCGGTATTAGATGTATGCATGGAAAATGGTATTGACTTACAACACAACTGCGGTGGGGTATGTGGTTGTAGTACTTGTCACTTGTATGTCAGTAAAGGCATGGAGTTTTTACAAGATATATCCGATAAAGAAGAAGATTTTATAGATCGTGCGGTTAACCCACGCATTAATTCCAGATTGGGTTGCCAATGCATCGCTACAACTGGCGATTTTGAAGTATTGATACCCGATCAATCGGGATTTATGGGTCATTAAACAAAACAAATGAAAGACGAAAAATTTCAATTAACCTACGGCTGGAAAGACACCGAAGACATTGCCATTCATTTATACGAAAAATTTGGAGATGATTTTTCGGAATCAAAAATATATCGAATCCGATTTACAGAATTATTGGAATGGGTGCTCACCTTACCTAATTTTACAGGAACCAAAGAAACTTGTAATGAATCGTATTTAGAGATGATTCAATCTGCTTGGGTTTACGAGTGGAGAGATAATCAATAAAAGCTTATATTTACTTTATGGCTTATTTAAATCGACTATCCGATATTTGTGTTTTTGTGCTCGACTTAGACGGTGTGCTTACCGATGGTAATGTTTATGTATCCGAATCTGGCGAGCAATTAAGACGCATGAATATCAAAGATGGCTATGCCATTCAACTAGCGATTAAAAAAGGATATAAAATCATTGTGATTTCTGGCGCAGGCTCCAACACCGTAATTAAAAGATTAAATGGATTAGGGATTACCGATATTCATTTAGCCGTAAAAGATAAAGTTTCGGTACTCGAAAATTATTTACAAGAACACCATTTAAACTTAACACAAGTAGCCTATATTGGCGACGATATTCCAGATTTAGCTTGTATGAAAATGGTAGGTGTAGCGGTTTGTCCGGCAGATGCAGTGCAACAAATTAAAGCCATTGCACATTATGTTTCGCCACAAAAAGGGGGAGAAGGATGTGTGCGCGATTTCATTGAAAAAGTAATGACCATTCGCAACGATTGGAATAACGAATTTAGTCATACCACTACTTCAGCATAACTATGGTTCCATTTTTAAAATTGATTCGCTTGCCCAATTTAATTTTGATAGCAGCACTTCAATATTTTATCCGTCAATTTTTATTATTTCCCATGTTGGCGAGCTATGGTTTTATTAGTAGTTTAAGCAACGAATCTTTTTATTTATTGTTAATTGCCTCTGCACTCATTTCTGCAGCTGGTTATATCATCAACGATTATTTTGATTTACGCATCGATTATGTTAATAAGCCCGAAAAGGTAATCATTGGTATTGCCATCAAACGCAGAGTGGCTATGGCTTTGCATGTAGTATTTAGTTTATTGGGTGTTGTCATTTTTAGTTATTTAGCCTTTCAATTAAAAGTAGGCGTTTTGGCTTTAGTACCTATGTTAATTGTGGGCATGTTGTGGTTTTATTCTACCGATTACAAAAGACAATTCTTAATTGGAAATATTGTTGCAGGTTTATTGGCTGTATTCCCAATTTTATTAGTGGTACTTTTCGAAACCAGTATTTTCAAAGCTTATTATACAATAGAAAATAAATTAATTGCGGTATTGATCTTAAAAGTGATTGGCTATTTTAGTGTAGTCGTATTTTTAATGGCTATGCTTATTTCTATATTGAAAGATATCAACGAAGTGCATGGCGATGCAAGATTGAAATGCAAAACCATGCCTATTGTGCTGGGCGTTAAATGGGCTAAAGTGATAGTGGTGGTATTGGTTGCTTTAATTTGTTATGTATTGTCTTCTATTCAGCAATTACAATATGCCAATCATGCCTATGTGCCATTATTATTTATTTTGCTGGGCATAGAGCTTCCCTTATTAACTGCGATGTTTGCATTAATCTTCTCAAACACAACAAGTGCAGGTATTTGGGCGCATCGATTAGCAATCTTAGCTATGGTAATTGGCGTTTTTGCTATTCCTGTTTTAAACTTTTTTCCTGGAAATTAATATGCTGAAATTTCCTTTTCAAATTGTATTGGGTTCGCAATCGCCGCGCCGAAAAGAGCTATTAAGCTTAATGAATATCGACTTTAGAGTAGAAGTACAAGAAGTGGAAGAAAGCTATCCCGAAAATTTAACACCTGTCGAAATTGCTACTCATATTGCTAGTAAAAAAGCAAAGGCATTTAAGGGGCTCTCTGCAAACGAATTATTAATTACAGCAGATACCATTGTTGCACAGCATCACCATATTTTAGGCAAGCCTACAGATGCCGCACATGCCAAAGAAATGATTCAGCAATTAGCCGGCAATACGCACGAAGTAATTACCGCAGTTGCTTTTCAATACCAATCGCAATTAATCACTTTTTATGATTGCACCAAAGTATACATGAACCCTTTAAGCGAATCAGAAATTAATCATTATATCGAAAATTACAAACCCTACGATAAGGCCGGAGCTTACGGTATACAAGAATGGATAGGATTAGTTGCTATTCAAAAAATTGAAGGATCTTATACCAATGTGATGGGTTTACCTACCGAAAAATTATATCAAGAATTACAAAATATAAAAACAATCATTTAGTTTTTATAGAAAATCCATTTTCCAATTTCTTTCCAGCTGGTTTTTTTACCTACCATTAAAATGCCGGTACGATAAATTTTTGCCGCTAACCATACCGTTCCAAAAAATCCGGCAATCAACAAAAGCATAGAGGTAATAATTTCCCATGTTGGCACGCCAAACGGTAATCGAACCATCATCACAATAGGCGAACTTAAAGGAATAAGAGATAACCAAAAAGCAACTGGCCCATCTGGATTATTGACCACGGTAGAGGTAGAAATAATAAAAGAGAAAATAAGTGGAATGGTTACCGGCATCATAAACTGCTGGGTTTCTGATTCGCTATCAACGGCGGATCCAATGGCTGCAAACAGTGCGCTGTAAAGCAAATAACCTCCTAAAAAGTAAAATAAAAAACAACCAATCACCAATGGATAATTAATAGTAGATAAGGCATTCAGCACTTCGCCTGCAGCTATAGCGGGCTCATTTTTTTCCGAATTGTTACTTTCAATCGTTTTTTCTATTGACATGAGTTTGCTTTTATCTTGTGCAAATTTTTGTCCTATAATTCCGGTAATGGCGCTAGTTAAAATAACCCATAATGCAAATTGCGTAAGTCCTACTAAGGCAATACCCACAATTTTTCCCATCATTAATTGAAATGGCTTTACAGATGAAATCAATACTTCAACAATTCTATTATTTTTTTCTTCAATCACGCCACGCATTACTTGCACACCGTACAGAAAAATAAACATATATATTAGGATAGAACTAAACATGCCAATCATATAACTGGCACTTGTATTTCCGTCTTGTTCTCCTTCTTCTGTAAATCGGATGGTTTCAATATTTAAATCAAAATCGAGTTCTGAAATTATTTTTTTACTAATTCCTTTTTCTGCTAATTTTTGATCGCTTAACGTATTTTCTAATTGATCTTCAATATATTTTACAATGGCAAGACTAGGTTGCTTGTCTGAATAGAGTTGTACGCCTTCAAAGTTTTTACTTTTTTGTGGTATATATAACAAATAACTATTACCTGATGAATCAAAATTGCTTTTTAAACTGGCTAAACTGAGTGTACTAAATTCAAATTCGTATTGCGTATTACTTTTAATAATGTTCGATAAAGTGTTGGTTTCGTCGCAAACAACAATCTTCTTTTTGTCCGATAGATCTTCGCTGTTGACTGCTAAAAATATGGCAAATGCATACATTGCCGCAATTAATAGGGGACCTAAAAAAGTCATGATGATAAAAGATTTCTTTTTTACCCTAGACAAATATTCTCTCTGAATAATTAAAGCAATTTTTTTCATCTCAATTATTAAGCGTTTTTAACTTGGTCGATAAAAATTTCGTTGATAGAAGGGATAATTTCTTTGATGCCATTAAATTTAATTTTTGGCATTAAAAAAGCGATGGCATCGTTAATTTGAAAGCCTGCATTTAACTGAATTTCTTGCACAAATTTTCCTTCTTTTATGTTGGCATTGCCAATACTTTGAAAAGCCGAAGAACCATTTAAATCAATACTTTCGGCATTATTATAGGTAATTTCAAAACAGTTTTTGCTGTATTGTTTTCGAATGTCCGAAACTTTTCCTTCCAACATTTTTTCTGATAAATTCAAAATGGCAATATGGGAACATAATTCTTCTACCGATTCCATTCTATGTGATGAAAAAATAATGGTAGTACCTTGTTGATTTAAATTTAGGAATTCGTTTTTAATCATTTCGGCATTGATTGGATCGAAGCCGCTAAATGGTTCATCTAGAATCAATAATTCGGGTTGATGAATAACAGTAGCCACAAATTGCACCTTTTGTTGCATGCCTTTTGATAAATCTTCTACATTTTTATTCCACCAGCTTTTCATTTCAAGCCTTTCAAACCAAGCTTTTGCGCGCTTTTCGGCTTCATGTTTGCTCAAGCCTTTGAGTTGCGCTAAATAAACAATTTGATCGGCTACACCCATTTTTTTATACAGTCCGCGTTCTTCGGGAAGGTATCCAATACTGCTAATGTGTTTTTCTTGTAACTTTTCGTCTTTGAAATATATTTCCCCCGAATCTGCTTTAGTGATCTGATTGATGATTCTTATTAAAGATGTTTTTCCGGCACCATTAGGGCCCAAAAGTCCAAATACACTACCTTTTGGAATTTCCATACTCACCGAGTTTAATGCCCGGTGGTTTTCGTAATCCTTAATAACAGACCTAATACTTAACATAAAATTTTTTTATTATTCGAAGTATTCTTTCATTCGCTCGAAAAATCCTTTATCATTTTTACCTGGGCTCGGTTTAAAATTTTCCGAGTTTTGTAATCCTTCTAAAGCAATTCTTTCTTCGCGTGATAAGGTTTTTGGTGTCCATACATTGATATGAACCAGCTCATCACCTCTATGGTAAGAGTTTATGTCTTTAATGCCTTTACCTTTTAATCTTAGTATTTTTCCGCCTTGTGTACCCGCATCAATTTTAATTCTTGCTTTTCCATCAATGGTGGGAACTTCTACACTTGTTCCGATGGCCGCATCTATAAAACTAATGTATAGATCGAATACCACATTTACGCCATCTCTTTTTAATTGTTCGTGTTCAATTTCTTCAATGACAATAAGTAAATCGCCGGGTACGCCACCTTTGGGAGCTGCATTTCCTTT